>JAZNRY010000020.1:0-57565 GCA_045590995.1 Paludibacteraceae bacterium
CACACCAAACAATGATCTTAGCGAAAGTGCAGCCATTCGTAGATTATTCTCCGAGAAGATTCCATTTGTTTCTTCTACCAAAGCATTCACAGGACACACGACCTCTGCATCTGGCTCTATTGAAGCGGCTATTTGCTTGCTCTGCATGCAAAATAATATCATTCCTGCTAATCTAAACTGGTCATCTACAGATGATGCACTCATTTTGCCTGTTGTGCATAATGTACAGTACGACCTTCAATGCGTGTTATGCAACTCGTTTGGATTTGGAGGGAATGATTCATCTTTGGTGTTAACCAAAATAGGAGTGAGTGATTTATCTTCGAATCACTCCAATGTAGCTATATCATATTCTCCTATATACGATGGAGATTCGATTGACTACAAACAGTTTATGTCGCCTATAGAAGCACGCCGTATGACCAAACAACTCCGTCAAACATTAGCTGCTGCTTTATCCGCCCTACATGATGCGAATATAATACCAGATGCCATCATCTGTGCCACAAGATATGGTTGTATGGCAAACTCTATGGTGTTTCTCAATGAAATGCTCACTACGGATGAAGATGGATTAAAACCAACTCGCTTCATTCAGTCCACCCATAACACTATGGCTGGTTTGCTGGCTATTAAACAACAAAACAGAGGGTATAATATCACATATTCCAATGGAAAAAACTCATGGGACGCTGCCATTCTTGATGCTACAATGCAAATGCAATTAGGGCTCATACGCTCTGCTTTAGTCATTGCATTTGATGAGTATGTAGAAGAGTGGGGTAATATATTACAAAAGGTCGGTTTACAATCCTGCGACATTGCTAAGGCACAATTGCTGACACTTGAAAATTGATATTATTATGCTACGATTGCTCTTGCTTGTTCTGATACAAAGTGTTTTTCTATGCGGTGGTCAAGTGCTGATGAAATTGGCACTCAAAGCCGCTGGAGATGCCGCATTTTCTTGGCAGTTCATCCTTAGCCAATTGACCAACTGGTGGTGGTTAGGATGTGGCATGTCATTTACTATTGCAGGAGTAATGTGGATGTATATACTCAAGCATTATCCGTTTTCGCAAGCTTATCCGCTATCCAGTATGGCATATATTATGGGTATGATTGCTGCTATGCTGGTCTTCCACGAACAAATTGTATGGACGCAGTGGATCGGTATTCTGCTTATTATGGCTGGTTGTTATATGGTGGTACATTAAAGTTGCAAACAAATGAAATTGTTATTTATATTAGGCGCAATACTACAATTAGTTGCTGACTTCCAGCAAGTCAAAGAGTCGCAAATGATGATGGAACCCCAAATTTCCACAGGAACACTTACATATCGTGCTCCTAATTATTTGCGTTGGGAATACAAGACCCCCACACAATTAGTTTGGGAGTTGGATGCCAACAAGAGCAATGTATCGCCTCAAATTCAACGACTACTCAAAATGATTATGCTAACAATTGCAGCAGATAATTTTGAGAATAGCACTGATTTTTCTGTTCGAGTAGAAGAAGGAATATACCACCTCACGCCTAAGAATCGAGAAATCAAACAATTCTTCAGTCTAATTCAAATAGAAATAGACCCGACCAATGGCGTCGCAAAGCAAGTTACTCTCACAGAAAAAAGTGGAGATATTAGTACTATCACATTCTATAATGTATGCTTGTAGATAATTTTTATCATATCATTGAGCGAGCAGAGGATAAAGTTACCATTCAATTCAATCCTTCGCATCCTATATACGCAGCGCATTTTCCAGGCAGTCCAATTACGCCTGGTGCATGCCTTGTGAAAATTGCTGAAGAGTTAATCGGTAAACAGATAACTCGCATTTCCAATCTCAAGTTCTCAAAAACGGTGCTACCATCCAATAAGGTGACATTCTCATTTGAAGCAAAACATCCTAATAAATATCGTATAACCATCTCTGATTTAGACAATCTTTATGCGCAATTCATCGCTACATATTTGTGCCCTGATTCCAACATATAACAACGCCAATACCATATTGGATGTCGTGCGTCGTACCCGTAAACAACTCAAGGATGTTATTGTCGTTGTGGACGGTTGTACCGATAATACTTTAGACCTACTTCAGGAATTAGAATTTCCTATTACAATCGTATCGTATTCTAAAAATAAGGGTAAAGGTTATGCCCTCAAACAAGGTTTTCGAAAAGCAATCGAATTAGGATTTGAATACGCTCTAACGATAGATTCTGACGGTCAACATTATCCCGAGGATATCCCATTGCTAATTGACGCGATTAAGAAGCATCCAGGTTCTATGATTATTGGTAGTCGTAAACTAACTTCTGAGAATGTTCCAGGGAAAAACAAATTTGCAAATAAATTCTCTAATTTTTGGTTTAGACTTCAAACACATATTAACTTGCCAGATACGCAAACAGGTTTCCGTATCTATCCGCTAAACAAATTATATGGTTTGTCGCTTCTCACATCAAGATACGAAGCGGAATTATTGCTTCTTGTTCTTGCTGCGTGGCACAATGTCCCATTATTGCCTGTTGATATACGCGTATATTATCCACCCCAAGAAGAGCGTGTTTCGCATTTCCGTCCAGCGTTAGATTTTACTCGCATTAGCATTCTCAACTCCCTTCTTTGTATTGGAGCTATTCTTTATGGCTATCCTATGATGTATTGGAGTACTATTTATGGTTTTGGCATTTGGGGGCCAGCAATGCTATTCTTAGTTCAACCGCTATCATTGCTATATTTCTTGATTTTTGGTAAAAACGAGAAATCAAAAATGCGCTATAGACGATTTATTACCTATGGTACAGGGTGGTGTATTCGTCATATACCAGGTTTACAAGCAACCATAAATAATCCATACGACCATCATTTTGGCGAAAAACCAATGATGTATATTTGCAATCATCAATCAGTATTTGATATTATATATATCCTAAGCCTGACTTCTAAAATGATTGTCCTGACCAAGGAATGGGTGTGGAAAAACCCATTCTTGGGGGTAATATTACGCTTGACTGATTGTTTACCTATAACCTATGGCAATGAGGTGAATCTCGAACAAATGAAGGAAATGGTTGCCAAAGGCTATTCCATTATGATTTTCCCAGAAGGAACAAGGACTAAGAATGGCGATATTGGGCGTTTCCATAGGGGTGCTTTCTATGTGGCGGAACAATTATCATTGGATATATGTCCTCTTCTTATCAAAGGAATGTTCTCTTGCCTGTCCAAAAACGAGTTTCGTATTCGTCCAGCCAAGGTGGAACTACAGGTTCTTCCTATTATTACAGTCAATGACAACACCTTTGGATATGGATATAAAGAGCGGACAAAACATATTGAGAAGTATTATGATTCCATGTTAAATAAACTACCCGAAGATACAGTGGGTATCATAGGGGCTGGTGTTGGTGGTCTGTTTACCGCTGCGTTATTGTCAGAAAAAGGCTATCAAGTCACTCTGCTGGAGCAATCTTCTATTATAGGTGGAGGTTTGAGTACTTTTCAACGCTTGGGAGAGGTATGGCAAACGGGTACACATGCTATTTGTGGTTTAGAAGAGGATGGTATTATAAAAAACATATTGGATCGTTTAGATATAAAAGTTCCTATCGAAGAGACATACTTCGATAATAAACCTATTGGTATAATTGGAGAGTATGAATGTGAATTTTACAATCCAGGAGCATATCGATTAGTTGGTGGTTCTCAACGCCTTGTCGATGAACTCTGTAAATACATCGTTCGCCATGGCGGACGAATACTAACTCAGCAAGAGATCGTAAAAATCAATATCAATTCCAATCGGGTAAGTAGCGTAGAAACCACCAGTCAATCTTATTCTTTTGAAAATGTAGTATCTTCGATACATCCTAAGGTATTGTTAAATAAAGTAACAAAAAACATTTTCAAACGACCTATCACTGCCAATCGAATTCTTTCTGCAAAAGAGTCATTAGGTGCTTTCAAACTATATATTAAGTTAAAGCCCAACACGCTTCTGCAAGATAAGATTACTCACTATATTCATGAAGATCGTTTGCTTGTATTAACTCCCCCTGCAGAAATCAATCAAAAATATGCAAGAACTGTTGAAAGTGTGCTGTTAATAGAGTATTCTGAGATAGAGAAATGGAGTGTGAGTCGAACTAGTGATTATGATGAGTACAAGAAATTTAAGAAGATAAAGACTGACTATATGTTAGACAAGATTCAGCAACAAATCTATCCGAACATTCATGAATGTATAGAACAACTCTTTGCTGCAACTCCTCTCACATTCCGAGATACATTCCTCACACCCGAAGGAGCTATGTTTGGTATAGATGCTCAAATCGGTTTTGTGACTACCAAAATACCTAATTTATACATTACTGGTCAAAATTGTTTTTGGCACGGCGTAAATGGTGCTGTTCGCACCGCGATTGAAACGGTTAACGCAATAGAATACAAATATGAATAAACTTATTACACTACTTTTGTTAACTTCTATAGTTACATTAGCTTCCGCAAAACCAACGAAACTCACTCCATATCTAGCTGATTCTACCAACAACACAGGCATCGCGATTGTAGTATGTCCTGGTGGTAGTTATAGTTGGCTGGATATGAAGATTGAGGGTATTACTACCGCCCAATGGCTTCAAGCAAATGGTATCAATGCCTTTGTCTTAAAATATCGCGTGGCTTCTGTCGGAGCATATATCACAGGTTTCCGCGTGTTGGGAATAGGACACAAATACCCTGATATGCTTACCGATGTTGAGTGGGCACTCAAAGAAGTATATGAACATGCAGATGAATACAACATTGATACCACTAAGATTGGTGTCATGGGATTCTCTGCTGGCGGACATCTCACCATGCTCTCCTATCTGCATAACCATACACCCTACAAGCCCAAGTTCCTCTGTCCTATATACCCTGTAGTAACCATGAATGACGAAGAATATGTGCATAAACGCTCGCGCCGTGGTGCACTTGGTGTATGGAGGCAATACAACAAAGCAATGAGAGATTCTCTTTCTATGGAAGACCATGTGCCAGAGGATTGCCCACCTGTCTTTTTGGTTAATTGCGTGGACGATCCCATTGTCAAATACCAAAACTCCGAATTATTGGATTCCGCCCTTACAAAAAAAGCTATTCCCCATAAATATATCCAATACCAAACAGGTGGACATGGATTTGGTGCATCGGAACACAAAGGCACCGAAGAGTCAAAACAATGGAAAAACGAATTTTTATTATGGATATCGAGTTTCAATCAATAACTGATATACGCCTTTTGCAAGAACAGCTCTTGCAAAAGCATCTTGCTTATCTTCAACAGCACTCCCCATACTATCAACGCCTATTCGAGAAAAATGCGATTGATATCTCGGCTATTTCCTCACTGGAGGATTTAGCCAATCTCCCTTTTACAGACAAGAAGGATTTGCAATTATACAATGCTGATTTTCTCTGTGTGCCAAAGAACGAAATAGTTGATTATATCACCACCTCTGGCACTTTAGGCGATCCTGTTACATTTGGTTGTACCGAGAATGACCTAAAGCGTTTAGCCTACAATGAGCATAAATCTTTTGCTTGTGCAGGCATTCAAAAAGGCGATATTCTCCAGCTCATGACCACCATGGACAAGCGCTTTATGGCTGGCTTAGCATATTGGTTGGGCATCCGTGATTTAGGTGCAAGTATTATTCGTGTGGGAAATGGTATCCCAGAATTGCAATGGGATACGATTATGCGTATCAAGCCGAATGCAATCATGTGTGTGCCATCGTTCATCCTTCGCTTAATTGAATATGCAGAGGCCAACAATATTGACTATCGTCATTCCTCAATCAAAAAAATCATAGGTATCGGCGAAGGACTTCGCGACCAAGATTTCAATCTCAACTTATTAGGACAAAAAATTCACGAGAAATGGCCAGAGGTACAGCTCTTTGCTACATATTCCTCTACTGAAATGTCTGCCACTTTCTCTGAATGTGAATATGGTTGTGGCGGACATGTGCATCCAGAACTTATTATAGTAGAGATTATTGGCGAAGATAATCGTCCTGTACCCGATGGACAAGTAGGAGAAGTCGTGATCACTACCTTAGGAGTAGAAGGTATGCCTTTGCTCCGTTTCCGCACAGGTGATATAGCCGCTAAAGTGGTGCAACCATGTCAGTGTGGGCGCAATTCATACCGCTTAACACCATTAGTAGGCCGCAAAAATAATATGATCAAACTCAAAGGTACAACCATTTATCCACCTGCCATCAATGATGTGTTAGACAATACGGACTATGTGGTCAATTATGTGGTTCGGGTCGTTACCTCTGCTGCGGGTACCGATGATGTGATTGTGCAGGTTGGATGTCGCACATCGTTAGAGGATGATGCAATTATCAAAGACTTGAAAGACCGTTTTCGTTCGAAATTGCGCGTAGCTCCACATATTCAGGTGCTACCAATAGAGGATATACAAAAAGTGAATTTCCCTGCCAAAAGTAGAAAACCAATCAAATTCATAGATGAGCGTACTCATTAAAATATACGACTACTTCTCTCAGCATAAAAAACTTTTATGGGGAATAACGATTCTATTCGTTGTATTATTAGGTGTATTAACTGCCACCTTAAAATACAACGAGGATATATTTGATTTTCTACCAGTAGATGATGAGTACCACGAGTCTATGGAAATTTACACGAAGATTTCGGATGCCAATCGTATCGTCATCATCTTCGAAAGCCAATCACCTGATAGTATTTGTGCTGCCATCGATGAGTGGGCTGACCATATTCCTAACTCCATTACCGAAGTGGATATGATGGAATATATTGAGCAGCTTTGTTTTGTATATCAAAACATGCCATATTTCCTGACGGAAACAGACTATAGAAAGTTAGATACCTTACTCACTGAAGATAATATCCAGCGTGCAGTACAAAATTGTAGAAATGTTCTTTCCATTCCAGGGACGAGTTTCTTGTATAAATCCTTCTCTCACGACCCATTCCAGTTGATTCCACTATCAAGAGGCGCCAGTGGGCAATATGCAGGAGCACAATCTGCTTTTGCCAGTTACAACGGATATATGATGACGGCAGACCAAACACTTGGATTTGCTTTTCTAGACTCACCTTATGGAAGCACAGAGACACAAAACAACAAAGCCTTGTTAGATTCTCTGTCCAATACGATACATGAGATTACATCCCAGCATCCCTCTGTCGATATTCGTTTATTAGGAGCACCCGTTGTGGCTGTTGAAAATGCTAACCGTATCAAAAAAGATACAATATTGATTATCCTCTTTTCCGCAATTGCATTTGTATTCCTGCTTCTATATGCCTTCCCTCGCCGCAAAGATATATTATTGATACTTCTTAGTGTGGCGTTTGGTGCATTGTTTGGTACTGCTGCATTGGCAATCTTTGCAGGAGAAGTGTCTGTGATTGTATTAGGTATTGGAGCAATCCTGATGGGTATTGCCATCAACTATCCTCTCCATTTATTAGTACACCAGCGATACACCACATCGGTGCGACAAACACTACGAGAAGTTCTATCACCGTTGATCGTTGGTAATATTAGCACCATTGGTGCATTCCTTGTGTTGCTACCTCTGCAAGCGCCCGCACTTAAGCAATTAGGCATATTCTCCTCATCCATGTTATTAGGAACAATCCTATTTTGCGTATTTATCCTTCCTCACCTAATGAGTTCAACTTCCACTATAGTACGCGAAATACCTACTCCAAATATCCCTAACAGATGCAAGCAAATCCTGTCCTATATTTTCGTTCCTCTGCTCACTATTCTTCTCTTGATACCATGTGTCAAATCTGGTGATTTATTCGACTCTAACTTGAGTAATATCAACTACATGACCTCTCAACAACGCAAAGATTTTGCGTTCTTCGAGTCTGTGGCACCACAATCATCCGAACCAGCATATCTTGTAAATGATGCGAAGTCCGAATTAAATCGTCGATTAGAGTTGTGGAATCAATATTGGCAACAAAAAGATACAGAGCAGATTACCAGCTTTTTCAATCAAGCAGCTACTTCTTCTGGTTTTCGCCCTTCTATGTTCTCGCCATTCCTGTCGCTGATAACTCTACCATACTCTGCTTTAAATTTGTCCAATATAGACTATCTTGCCCAACTATGGCCGGGTAAATTTGATACCACAACCATGAATGCTAAAATCACCACGGCTTTGTCTGAGAATTTTGACTATATTGGTATCTTTTGTTCTATCATTGTATTCCTATTCTTATGGATGAGTTTCCGCAATATCATATTAGCACTTATTGCTTTCATCCCTATGGTTATTAGCATGGGGCTGATTGTTGGAATCATGCATTTAACGGGATTGCAATTCAATATCGTAAATATCATCTTGGCTACATTCATTTTTGGACAAGGAGATGACTATACAATATTTGTTTTAGAGGGATGCCTATACGAGCTCAAAACTGGCAAAAAGATACTATCTCAATACAAACAGTCCATCATCCTATCTGCCATGATGATGCTCATAGGAATAGGTGTGTTAGTCTTTGCTAAACATCCTGCTATGTTCTCACTAGGCATAGTGACACTCATTGGCATGATATGTGTGGTTCTCATGGCATACTTTTTGCCTCCGTTCTTGTTGAAGGTAGTATGCAGGAATCAAAAATTGTGTCAGTATATTTTAAAATGATATAGATATGAAGAAGTTTTTACTACCTTGCATAATGTGTATGCTGTTTGTCAGCAACCTTTCGGCTGATCCAATGTTCTTTTTGTTAAATCAAAAGAAGGTTAATGTAGAGTTTAACTATGAACACGCACGAGTAGATAATATCGATAGTACTGATTTCGCAGACTTGCGACAAGCAGTATCATGTGAGTGGGAAAGATTGTTCCTAAACGAACTAAACGATGAATTGGACGATTTTGAAATCAAGTTTGGAGATCACACAGAAGCTGTATATACCATGTTGTGCAATATACTATATGTTTCTGTCAATGGAACGATTATCATGGACATACGCTTTATCAATACCGAAACCTTAGAGGAACGCAGAAAACTTAAGATACAAGGTCGTGGGGGCGTGTTTGGCTCATTCGCTAACCTTATTGGAGATGGTATGTCACGCTGCGGCGAAAATTTAGGAGAATATATCGAGGATAAAATAGAATTGTAAAACCAAGATAGTATGTACAAACGAATAGGGTATATAATTGCTATTTTGTTCTGTGCTCTCAATTTATCAGCACAGACATATCATGGTACTCGGGTGCACACTTGGCACAACGATATACCTATATCTATGTATCTTCCCGAGGACTATTTCACATCTATACAATACTATCCAGTATTATATCTTTTACATGGCACAGGCGAGAACGAAGAAAGTTGGTTCAAAAGCGGCAATGCAGAACAAATTTTTGACCAACTGATAGGCAATGGCAATATGCGGAAAATGATTGTAGTTATGCCATATTCATCTGGCGTAACGGATGGTTCCTATGAAAATTCATTCCGCGATTTGATGTCATTTGTCGAACGAAATTTCCGCACACTCAAGGGCAAACGCTTTCATGCTATTGCTGGCTTAAGTTTAGGCGGATTTTATGCCATGCATATTTCACATAGATACTATAATAAATTTGACTATGTAGGTCTATTTTCGGCTATTTATACTACCGACAAAAAGAGCATCTTTAAGAAAGAACGCGATGCCTTGTTTGGTATAACTCAAACTTCCCCAATCATCTACAAAAATACAGAGAGAGATTTAGAACGGCAATTCAAACTCAACCCCAAGTTATACTTTATTGCAATTGGCAAACGAGATTTCTTGTATAATCAAAATGTATTATTCCGAGATTATCTCACAGAGAAAGAATATCCATTTGTTTATCATGAAACTGGCGGAGGACATGAATGGAAAAACTGGCAAGCTTATTTAATGACATTCCTACCTCTTCTATTTAATGATTTACCTAATGAAATTGATGCCTCGTATGAAGAATTGGAAGAAAATTATGCAGATGAAGAATTATAGATTGATGGAAAAAATCAATCTTAACAACTTACCAAATTTAGCATATATTTCTTTTTCATTATAACAGCACCCTCAATCGGTGCTGCTTTTTTTCATCTTTTGAAGACATCAAGTTCCTTTTCTCTCTTCACTTCATCTATAGCTTGCTCCTTTTTTTATTTCAAAAACGCACTTCGCTGAGATAAAAAAGGAGCAAGCCAACAGTAATGACCCTCCTTTGATAAAAAAAGTGCATTTTTTGTAAAATTCTTTGACAAACTGACAAGTTTTAGCAGTTTGATATAGTACCTTTGCAGCAGATTTCAAAAAATGCAAAATTATGACAAACGCAGTAACTATGTATGGTGCTTCCAATGAGAGTGTAGTAGTTTATCAGTCAGAAGATGGAACGCTTAAACTTAATGTTCAACTAAAAGAAGAGTCCGTATGGCTAACTCAAGAACAAATAGCCACCCTATTTGGTACACAACGCCCTGCGATTACCAAACATCTCAACAATATCTTTAATAGTGGAGAATTAGATCGCACAAGCACATGTTCCATTTTGGAACACATGGGTAACGATGGCAAACAACGCTACTCAACGAAGTACTACAATCTTGATGTCATCTTGGCTGTAGGTTATAGAGTAAATAGTCGCAATGCTACTTTCTTTCGTCGCTGGGCAACCAATGTGTTAAAAGAATATTTGCTACGCGGTTATGTAATTAACCAACGATTAATAACTATCGAAGAAAATGTTAACCAGCGATTTGCATTAATTGAGCATACTCTTTCAGAGCATCAAGAAAAAATCGACTTCTTTGTCCGTACAAGCCTACCTCCTCACCAAGGCATCTTCTATGACGGACAAATCTTCGATGCCTATACCTTCATCAACGAACGCATACGCGAAGCCACCACACGCATCATCCTCATCGACAACTATATCGACGATAGTGTCCTTACCATACTATCCAAACGAGCAGACAAAGTAGCTGCTACGATCTATACCAAGAAACCATCCGCACAACTGCAACTGGATATTCAGAAGCACAACGCGCAATATCCTCCGATAGATATTGTTACCTTTGACCGCTCTCACGACCGCTTCCTTTGCATCGACGAGACGGTCTATCACCTCGGTGCCAGTATCAAAGACCTCGGCAAAAAGTGGTTCGCCTTCTGCCGCATGGACATGCCCACATCCGAACTATTGCAAAAATTACCTATATAGTCCGAGTAACATGCTTATTCCGACCTCGAGGATTTCCCCGCGAGCATAACTATCGTCTTTTATTCTGCATTTGCACTCTCTCCTTCCAGCAGTACCCTCACACGGTGCTGTTTTTTAGGGATTTATATAGCAGTTGACACTTACATGATATTCCTTGAGCGCGGCAGGGAGTTGATTGCCGGCGGGGTCCCCGAAAAAGCCTCCTGCTTTTTGGGGTGCTTTGCAAGTTGTTGAAAAAGAAATGTTGTTATTGTTGTTGATTGACATAATTCTTGTCGTTTGGGGTTGCAGTGTCAACATGTATATAGTTCCCTTTTCTAAATACTCCTCCCATCTTCCTGCAGTTCTACCCGTTAGCATTCCGTTAGCATTCCGTTACTATCCTATACTTTCCTAATAGTTTGCTGGAAGGTTGTTTACCCCAAATCGATGTGATAAACAAAATTTGATACGATTGTTTTAATTTTTTTATTATTTTTCTTGCATTATTCAAAGAAATGTTGTAATTTTGCAGCCGAAAGCTCAACGCCGGGGTTTAGAGGGTGGGAAATGTCCCCTCTCGGAAAGCCAAATTATTTGACCAAACACCCCAGTCGTGGCTTTCAAGACATATTAAAAAGGCGTTTGTTGGCGCGTGTTCTGATGACTTGAAATCTCGCAAATTTCAACAATTGATATCAGGAGCATTGCAACGATGGATGCCCTACGGGATATAGATTATCCCTCTTGTGCTTATTTGGTACATCTTTTGCGTATATGCGTATGCGCACACGCGTACCTTAACTATGTAGCACGAGAGTATATTTATATTCGGCGTGGGCTTCGCGTTGTCGGTTTCGATATCAAGGCAATGCGAGAGCCTCAAGTCGTGGAACTGGCAAGAGCAAGTTTCACGCTTTTTGTTGTGTCTTATGATTATCTAGTTACATATAAGTGCAACACAATATCAAATATCAAATATCAAATAACAAAACATAATAAATTATGAGAAAACTTATTTTACTATTTTTATCACAATGCTTACCTATTATTGCTATCTTCGCACAAGGTTCCATTGAAAAACGCATAGTATATCTATGGGATGTCACTTATTCTATGCATGGAGGACGAATGGGTAATAAATATCCAACACAAGAGGTTAAAGTAGCAGGAAAACCATTCGAAGTGCTGCAATATAATCAAAAATATGATATCTATGATCGTATAATGGATAAGCTAATAGCAGATATAGAATCGCAAAATGCTCGCACAGAAATTGTAGTTATTCCGTTTAATAGTAAAGTATTACAAGTTTGGCAAAAAATAGCGACTACAGATGGTAAACAGTACATAGAAGAACAAATACGAAATTTTTACAACTCAACGCAAACAAAAACATGTTTTTATACGCCTTTGAAATTTGCTAAAGATTCAGTATTCGCTTCTGACTGCCCTAATGTGCTCAAAATTCTTTCTGATGGCACACATAATCAGCAAGACACAAAAGATAAGTTTTATAATTTATTAGATAATTGGTGTGATTGTGCGGAAGAAAAAAACATACAAGGATATTATTTCGTATTAACCGATCAAGCCCTTAACGATGATTTGAAAGGCAGATTAGAAAAATCATGTTTCAAGATTCTGAGAGATAATCCTTCAGATACCATTTTTGAGCTTCCAGATTGCAATGTGAAAATTCAAACTACTCATTATCTACGTGTTTTTGAAGATTATGATAAAGATATTATACTACCGCTTAATATGTCTAATGGAGAGTTAAAAGATGATGCTATGATTCATGTTTCAATCCAAGAAAATGATCATATTGAATTAGAACAAGATATTGTGATTAGTAATCAAACATCACAACTTGTTTTAAAACCCACATTCAAAAAATCCCGAGAAACAATGATGCATGAGCTACCAACAGCAACTTACACTAAACTACAATTGAAATTTGCAAAATTAAATGATGGCTCGAATTTAGTATTGGAAAATACTTCTTCTACTCTTTTATTAGTAAATAGAAAGATGAAAAGTATGCAAATAACAATAAAATAATTCAGTTATGAAAAAAATATATCTATTTATCTTTATTGGTTTAATATCAATAAGTTGTGATGTAAATCACTGTGGTGACAGAGCACAAGATTGGGGAAATGCAGTAACTTATTCTGATTTTCTTTGGAATAAGTATCAACCAGATACTTTGTTTAAAACAATCACCATAAGTGGAGATGATTTTACAAAATCTGTCAAATTACAATTGTGCGAAATGGATGATGGAACGGGTCGATATACCCCCGTTTCAAACAATAAAGTTCAATTATATGCAAATGGCAATAAATGCAAAAACAACATTCTTACAATAAGCCCCAATGATCATGATAAAGAGATAAAACTAGGCATTCTTTTCAGTGAACATTCGGAAAAAGGGAAACATCAATGGGTATTGAAGCTTAAGGATGCTGGAGACATTGAAATATTAAATGGTAATCCAACTACATCTACGAACGAACTCCTTATATTTCATTGGGAAGCAAAAAAAGTAAACCGAATGAATCCACTGGCTTTTGGTTTTCTTTTAGTAGTACTGGCTATTGTATCTTTGTTGTTTTTATGGTTCTTAGTTCTGCGTCCTATTTTTGTTGATCGCTTTCGAATTCGTACTATCGAAATGGAAAACAATGAGGTAAATAGACGATACAATGTTAAGGGGACATTATCTATTACATTCTCAGACAAGAAACTTAAACAAGGATTCTTTGAGCGAGTATTTATTGGACAAAAAATGTTTGTACAAGATTCATTTTTTGGTAATGGTAATGTAACCATGGTGCCTCGTGGTAGAAAAGGGTTAACGATTAGAGGAGCTCAAGATTATGAACTGACTCAAACGGTCGTTCTTAAAGATGACGAAGAACCAACCTATTTGAGCAATGAGTCAAAACAAAAATACGAAATAAGAGTTATTTAAATTTATTTTAAGAAAAATACAATTAACAATCTTAATATTAATAATTATGAGAACAAAACTAAGAAAGACCTTCTATATCGGTTTGGGAGGCACAGGTATGAACGCTATTTTGCGCACAAAGAAAATGTTTGTTGAGAAATACGGTAAGGTTCCACCAATGATAGGATTCCTCGGAATAGATACAGATGGTGGTGCTTATGAGAAGAAACTAAAAACAAAATCAGGAGAGGATGTCCAATTAGAACCATTCGAACAATGCTCAATCAGTGTAAAAACTCCTAAGGATTATTATCAATCAAACAAACGCCGCTTGACATGGTTACCAGAAAACAATGTCAATATGATTACAAGCTTGGATAAGGGAGCAGGTCAAGTGCGCACTAATGGACGTCTTGCGCTAGTAAACAAGATATCAAATGTATCAACTGCTATTTCAAATGTTTATGCACAAATTAGCAGTAACCAAATTATTGATAATCCAGAATATGAGTTGATTTCAACGGAGAAAACAGATGTGCATATTGTGTTTTCCGTATGTGGAGGAACTGGATGTGGTACATTCTTAGATGTTGCTTACTTGTTGCGTAGCATGTATAATCGCGGTACAAGAGCAGTAAATATCTCCGGCTATGGTGTTTTGCCTAATGTATTCCATGAAATGAACAAAGTGGGTAATGCAATGGCCAAAACTAAACCTAATGCTTATGGTGCTATTGAAGACTTAGACTTCTTGATGCATATAGGTCCTGCAAATCCGCCAGTAAATTTTGATTGGATTAGTGAACAATATGATGCACAAGAGCCTCCTTTTGATGCAATGTTCTTTGTAGACAACCGCAACGAAAATAATGTAGTATACAGTCATGTTGATAATCTTGCAGAAATGATCAGTCTGGCACTTCTTTGTGCATCAGGAGAAATTGGTAAAGATACTGCATCTATAACAGATAATGTTGAAAAATGTATGATTGAAGGTGACTTGAATGTAAATAACAAACGTGCATGGGCATCTACTATCGGTGCTTCTCAAATTACTTTCAAAGGACAACAATTGGCAGAAGTATATGGATTATTAGTTAAGCAACGTCTTATCCAACGTCTTATGAATGCATGCTATTCTGGAGATGAAGAAGCGAACCAGTGGATTGATCTCCCAGAAGTGAATATTCGTGAAAATAATGGTCAAGATAATGTCATTAATTTCTTATGTTCAAACGCAATCAAGGATTTTGATGTAGATATCAAAGACATACCGAACATCCAAGTTGTTATTGATGATTTCAGTAAAATGTTAGTCGAAAGAACCAATAAAAATGTTTCGGATAAAGTTCTTGTATTAAAGGAGCGTGTAGTAGAACAATTACACGAGAAGACAAAGAAGATATTAGCAATCGGTGATTGCAGTGTTTCTTTAGCGAATGATACGTTAGCTGCCATTGTGCGCCAAGTTAATTTGTTTATCCAAGAAATGACGGATGAAAAGGAGGAATTAAATGAAAAAATACCAACCGATGAAAATCGCTTAAAATCAGCTATAGCAGAACTAAAATCATACTCTGATAAATTCATCAAGTCTAAATCAAAACAAAGAGAATTGATTGATGATGTTAAGAATATAGCGAAAGCATTGTTGAAAAAACGAGTAGAAATTATTCGTCGCACCGGTGCAATTCAATTTTACAACTCACTTCAGAATGAGCTTGTTGATGAGGTTACCGTAATTACTAACATTAAGAACATGCTTGTCAAAATATCACAAGACATTTCACAAAGTCTATCAGAACATCGCAACAGTAAAAGTTCTCTTAATACGGTTGATGTGGACTTAACAGAGGAATCTTGGGACTTGATAAAAGTTAGTGATGAGTCTATTGTTATTTCGCAATTCTTTAACTTATTACACAAACAAAACCTATATAATGTAACACGTTTGGAAGATATAAGTGAGGCTTTAGACACTTATGTTAAATCATTCAATGAGTACAAGATGTGGGAAAATATGACTATCGATGATGTCATCAACCAAAAGTCAGAAGAGCAATTCAAGTTGATTATTAAAAGAGCAATGGACAAAGCAGTTCCATTCTTAAAAATCAACGGACATGGTAAATTGACAAGCAGTGCTCAGTTGGAAATACAACACGCGATTAATCGTTATTACTTTGTATGTCTTCCTAATAAAGAGAATAGTCGCTTTACTCGTGATGACTATTTCAAAAAATTGAATGATAGTACTTTGAATATATCATTCTCCACCACAGGTATGACGGATAAAATTATTATTTATCGTCAAGATGGTACTATTCCTGCATTTGCAATTGATGGCATAGAGTTATTCAATAAGGATAGCTATCGTAGTTCTGTTAGCTATCACTTTGACCATAATATAGAACGTCGCATGAAAGAAGAAAAATATCAACTCATGCCTAAAGATTCCAGCGAAGAGGCACTTTCATTGTGGGTACATGCCTTGGTGTTTGGACTTATCAAATATGATGAAACAAAACGCCACTATTTCTACCGCGATGAGAATACAGAAGACACTAATGCTGCTCTAAACGATTTCATGGTAGATACAGGTGAGCACTATCGAGATCAGGCATTTACATATTTTGACCATAAATTAGGAGAACTCAAAGACCAATACGAGGAATACATATCAAATAAAATTCAGGCTATGGGTACTGATAATTGGAAAGCATTGGTACAAGATGTTCGAGAAAATTATATTGCTAAGTATTCACAATGCCCTGTTGATTTGAAATCCAACACTCGTAATCAAGGGCCTGTAAAAGAATTGATGGCGAAAGAAATAAAATATATTACAAAAGAATTTGGTAAATAATCATAGTTATTCACATTATGCGCCATTCCGTTATATTGATGTTTGGAGGTGAGTCTAATGACTGCCTACTATCGTTGTATCAAAAAATTCTTCGTTCTGGAAATTCCAGAACGGAGGATTTTCTTCGCGCCTTCTCGTTAGATTGGAAAAGTAATGAAGTTATTGTGAAGACCATTACAAAAATTCAAGATGAAGAATCAGTAGAGAATGCGGAAAAATTATCTCTTTCAGACTATAGTATTTGGACTCAAGAAAATCGCGAATCGGTTATTCACAATTTCTTACGCGATATCCATAGGCAGCAAGTTAATATTCGTGAACGTGGCGATTATTCCAACCTGCATTTGAACTTAATAGTTCCGTTATATGAAGATATTACGGGAGTTGTTGAGTTTTTAAATGCAATAAAATCAATGTCTATAGATATTGTGGATGTTGATTTAGTCGGCATTGTTGGTGATTTAAAGAAATCGTTCATAGGTACTACAAAATCTAATGATGAACATTCTCTGTCGTTGCAATCTACAATTGATAGTTTGCAATCATTAGTAGCGTATCGTAAGAAAAACTATGGAGTGATTGACCACTTGTTAGCCATTCAAGACTACCAAAATGGCGGTTTATCTTTAGCATTAACACATGATTCATTAATGCGTATTTTAGCAGAATACAGTTTGTTGGTCATTGAGAATTATGGAAATCTGTTCTGCAATGTGCATTCAGAAACAGATCTTCAAACATTTGGCTTGTCAATGATCAATTTAGATGATGCATATTTTCAAGAGTATCTCTATCGGAAAGCGTTATCTCAAATTATTTTGCAGGATAATGTAGAGCAGAATAGTGTTGATATTAATAAGGCTAGTAAAATCGCAAATGATATTATAGAACCTTGGAAAAATATTCTTTCCAAAATCTATCGTCTGGAGGTACAGCAAAAAATGGATTTAGGAAAAAATGAGACCGAGATTATAGCCGATGTTGATATCACTATCAAAAAAGAATTTGAAAGTCTCAAGGAAAAACTTGAAGAATATATTCATGATAAAAAGCTATCACTGCCTGATAAAAGATGCATATTAGCTGCTATCTTGGGGGAAGATGATGCGTTGTTTATGAATGATTTATTCAATGACCAACTACTTAACTTCCACGATATGGAAAAGGAGGCTATGGGGCAATTCTTGGATGCTAATAACTATGTATTAGCACACGAAGAACATATTGAGGAGGCCATTCTTTCAGAAGGGGAAGAGGAGGCTGTTTATCCTATAGATGAAATAAGACAAAACAGAATTACAATGCGTCGTTCTATCTCATTCATTAGGAATATGGAGCAAGAGCAGCAGTCGTTAGACAAACAATTAGAGATACAAGAGAATGCACAAAAATGTTTTATAAAAAATGGATTTTTTCAATATGGCGAACATGAATATAAATTATTACCACAAGTTGATGAGATACCATTAAAAGAAACATACAAATCCCATCCTGTATCGAGAAAATCTATTGATTTGAGTTCTGGGATGCCGAATATTAAAGATCAAGGGCAACAAGGAAGTTGTTTAGCATTTGCTATCACATCAGTCTTTGAAACATTATACCAACGAAAAACAAGAGAAACAATAGATTTAAGTGAGCAATTCTTATATTATATTGCGCGAGATAAGGCTGGAACAACACAAGAAGACAATGGTTCTTGTATGCTATATGCGTTGGAAGCGCTCTCTGAGATTGGCTTATGCGAAGAACAATACTGGGCATACATGACAGCAGAAACAGCATATAATATTCGTCCATCTGAAAAAGCATACGAAGATGCCCTAAATCGTAAGGTGGCGAAGGCTTTACAAGTCGAATTGACCGAAGATGCTATTCGTTCTGCATTATCAGATGGTTATCCCGT
This sequence comes from Paludibacteraceae bacterium, assembly GCA_045590995.1. Classification (GTDB taxonomy): domain Bacteria; phylum Bacteroidota; class Bacteroidia; order Bacteroidales; family Paludibacteraceae; genus Colicola. The sequence goes on from JAZNRY010000020.1 coordinate 18,999, forward strand.
AGTGTTCTCTACTAATTTGTACAATAGTTTTGCAAATGCACCAGGTGGTTTCATTTCTATTCCTACGCAGGAGGAGCGTGATAGTGCAAATAGTGAAGACATTCAGCATCATCGCCATGCAATGGTAATCTGTGGTTATAATGATGAGACACGCGTATTTAAAGTCCGTAACTCATGGGGAAAGCATTTTGGTGTAGATGGCTATTGTTATATGCCATATTCGTATATTACCAATACCGAACTGACAAATGGTGCTGCTATTGTCACAGATATTGCACTGACAGAAATAATAAAAACTCATGATACGATTCCAACGGAGTATCCTCAATTGAATTTCAATAGGATTGACTCTACAACACAACATGGTATCAATCAGGTGCTTTTATCTGAAGAGTATGCTAATTTATCACAACTGCAAATGGCTGATGAAAATTTAGTTAAACGCTGTTTGACCCTAAAACAGACATTGAAGAATCCAAATTATCGAAAAGCATTATGTCAATCTGCAACGACATGTTATAATGAGGATTTAGACAAAAAATCAAAAGAGATAGAACGGGTTATTGAAGAACAAGTTGATGCAAAGGCGGCATTTGAAAAGAAAACCATTAAAAAATGTATTAAATTTTCTCTTGTATGTCTTTGCCTAATTACTTTCTTTTTAACCACATCTATTTTGGATAAAAAGTGCCAACAGCAACAACAGACATATACAGAATTATTGAAAGCAGGTCCAACTCGAGTGGATGATAAAGGTATCAAGCATTACCAAGTATCAAAATCAAAAGAACGAACTGATGGTTGGATTAAAGTAGAACTAGCACGATATAAAGTATTAATTCCTATATTAAGTTTTTGTCATCGTTGGTGGATTGTATGTACTTGTTTTGGATTGTTTGGAGTAGTATTGTTATTATTCCTCATTAAAAACCACAAGGCACGCATTGAGTTGCTGCAAGAATATGAAGATGTATTAGATAGTTTATCTAAAGAGAAGAGTATACTTCAGAAAAATCTGAATGAAATAAACATAAAATTTCATTTGGCAGGATCAATGTTGACAACATTCTTCTCTCTGTCAGAGCATTTAGAAACTAAATATGCTGCACTTATATCACTTGTAGAAAACTTAAAAAAACTTAAGTATGAAAACGAAGAGAGATTAAAAGGTATGACTATAGATAAGCAGCACCCATTTTTCTCTATTCTATCAACAGATTTATTAAGTACTTATTTTGATGAACATGCAAAGCAGATAATAGGTGAAGTTAGTATAGATCAATGTATTGCAGGATACGATGTGACATCAGAAGCATTTGACAAATTCCTCAACAATCTTAAAGCACAAATATCTAATCGTGTAGCAGGAGAATTATCCAAATTTTCTGTATATCAATATATGAGTGGCAAAGCGAATTACCCCTACGCACTAAAAGGGAATAAACATGCATTAGATTATCTGGAAGCATTAGACCAAAATTCAGAAGTGTTTATGTTGTGCAATGGTATTGATGCCTTAAATCCTTCTAAAATTCTATTCGCACATGTTGAAAGAGATGAAGATGCTAATTGGCAAAACACATACCGACCAGCATTTAGTATTCCTCCTATTGCAGTACAAATAGAATCCTCCACGAAAATGGTTTTGATTCGTTTACTTGATTTAAATCTAAAACAAATAGAATGGATAAATTAATCCGATAGTATTTACAATTTATTAACATTAAATTAGAAGAAATATGAAGACAACTAATTTTTTTTCACTCGTTTTTATAATAACTTGTATAACGGTGATGTGTTCGTGCGATACTAAGCAATATGCAATCTCACAATTGGAGAAATTGAGTAAAGAACTATATTTAGAGAGTGGGAATTATACAGAAGCCGATTGGCAAAAAGCCAAAGTTCGTTTCCAAGAAATAGAAACAAAAATCGCAAAGCATTCCACAGAATATACAGAAGATGAGAAAAAATATATAAAGAAAACACAATTAGAGTGTCAAGCATACTTTGGTAAAAAAGAAATTAAAGGATTGTGGGATGAATTGCGAGAAGGAATAGAAGAAGGACTTGAAAATATATTAGGACCTTCAAAAAATGATTCAGAAACGGAAATGCAAAATTAAATCAAAATAATCAACTTTTTAATCATCAGCAAAATTATGAAAACTTCAAAATTTTTGAGCATCGTAATCGTAGCGATTTGCGCAATGCTAATGTGTTCATGTAACAACAAAATGTATGTAAAATCTCAATTGGAAAAAATTCATTCAGAGTTATCTCTTATGAATCCAAAGTTTACTACAGATGAAGAATTTGAAAAAGTGGAAAAACAATTATTCGAAGTAGGTAAGCGGTTAGAAGTAATTAAAGTTAAATGTACAGAAACAGAATATGAGTATATTGAAGATTTGTATAATGAGTGTAAGAGTATCCTACGCAAGAATAAAATAAAAGGTACAATACAACAAATAGTCGGTTAATTATGAAACAACAACATATATATATCTGCATATTAAGTTTGACCATTTTATTGGCTTCGTGTAATAAGTCAGAAAACTATATGACAGAATTGACAACCTTCCAAGAGGACTTGTCAACCAATAGCGAGAATTATTCTCTTAACGATTGGGAAAATGCGGATGCGATGCTTGCTGCCTTCAAAGCAGATGCTGCTACATTAAAATTATCTAATGTACAAAAACAAAAGATTAATCAATTATTTCAATCTTGTGAGCAGCATATGGCTTTGCATGCTGTATGCGAATTAAAAGAGTTAACTAAATCATTGAAGGCTGAATATCTAGATTTTACAAAAGAGCAATGGAAGGTTACAAAATCTAAATACTCAAAAATTCTCTCTAGTATAGATCCTCAAAAATATACAGAAGAGCAAATAGAAGAAATCAATCTATTACTTGAAACATGTACTCTAGTGTTTTCTATGCAACCTATTCTTGAATTGCAAGAATTATGTAGATATATTTCAGAAAATGATAGTATAATTGACTATAACCATCGTGATCAATTGAAAGTGAAGTATCTAAATATTTGTGTGCAATTGCAAGAGTATGAGTATAGTACAGAATTGCATTGGAAGATAGATAAGTTACAAGAATTATTTGACAACTATTGGGAGCATACTCGTTGGAGTAGCGTGAAAAATACAGTAAATGATCATATCCAAGAGATGTTGGATATGATTGAGAAATAATTAACATTAATAACAACCCGTTGGCGGAATTAAACCAGCGCATATTTGACTCTTCCAATGGGTTTGTTATTAATAAAGTTGATATATTGTAGGATAGTAAGTGCGCTGACTTTGCTGATAATACGAGCAAACAATCCTACTTGTTGTTTAGCATAATTGCGACATAACATAAATTGGTCTACCATTTGTGAGAAAAGTGTTTCCACGCGTTTCCTTGCTTTAGCAAAAGGAGAAAAAGTTGGTTGCCAATCCTTTTGATTCGACTAGTATGGTACTTCTAATCGGATTTCGGATGTTTCGAATAGATCCAGTTGTACGGATGTACTCAAATATCCTTTATCACCGATTATGGTAATGCGACTATATTCGTGTTTAATGTCTTGCAAATAGTGTATATCGTGCACATTTGCTTTTGACATGTCATACGAGTGTATCACACCATTAATACCACATAATGCATGCAATTTGTAACCAAAGAAGTAACAATTCTGCGATGCACAATACCCAAAACTCGGTGCCGTAGCATAATCGTTTTTACCTAATTTACAACGCTTTGCACGAGCAATACGACATACAGGTACTGGTTTAGAATCAACACAAAACATATCTTCGCCTGCATCAATCGCGAGAGCAATGTTCTTTCGTATTTGTTCACATAAGTTGGCGGTGAACTTACGACGGTCATTAAACTGACGACGAGAAATAAGGTTGGGAATATCGGACTTATATTCTTCTAACAATGAGAATAAATAAGACTCGCTATCCACACTACATTTCTCAGCTGTAAGGCTAAGTGCGATAACTTCAAGGTCAGAGAAACGAGGAACAACCTCTCTGCGAGGCATATTTCCACATTCATCTACCAGATTTTTTGAAAATTTCTTGCATATGTCAAGAATTTTCCCGAAATTTGCAGCCAAGTTGCGCATGATGAAGATATTTAGCTGTTAAACTTTGTTGATTAGGACACTACAAAGTTACTAAAAATCAACGACATGTGCAACTTTTTTGTTGCTTATTTTACATCAAGGAACACCTTTTTTAATTCCGCCAACAAGTTATTAAATTCAACGAATTAAATTACACCTATCTCCAAATTATAATAAATAACAATAGTATCTATTGTACTTATTGTAGTGTCTGTGTAGAAACACTTATTAAAGAAGATAGATCTGCAACAAATATAGATGATTATCTAAAGAAATTATTGGTCAAAAAAGAACAGATGTTAGAAGCTATTCAATACTGTAAAATTAAATATGGAATGGGTTTAAAAGAAGCCAAAGATTATATTGATAGCATTGCTTCCAACATTAAGATTGGATTATAAATGGATGTTTTTTTATGTAAAAATATTGGCAAGACCTGCGAAGCCGTAAGAGCAGGAAGTAAATTTTAAAGTTATGGATATTTTAATGATGCGTCTATTAGGACGAATTTTAATGATTATCGGTGCTCTTGTTTTAATTGTGTATGGTATTGTACTCATCACCAAGAAACAAGATGATGAAGAAAAACAGCAACAAGCGAAAAAGAATGGAAAAAGGTATATTTGGCTTGGAATTATGTGGTTGGTGTTAGTTGCTTTCTACATTCTATTCTAACTCTTTTACCTAAATAACTATAGAGATAACATTATGAAAAATCTTTGGAACAAATTTAAAGCGACAAAAGGGTATCGTGTTGTCAAAATCCTTATGGATAGTGCAAGTTTTGCATTATTCCTCTCTGTAGCATTTTTTGCGTATGAGATGTCAGAAGGCAAACGAGAAACGGAAGAGGTGGTCAACAACCTTATGGAAATTCAAAACTCACTATCAACAAGATACTTGGGTTTATTCCCTGAATACATAAGTAGTATCAACACCCTTTTGGAAGAGGCACTTGAACACCAAAAAACATCCAAATACCAAGATTCCATTATTATATTCGAAGATGTCTTATATTACGGAATTAGAAGCGATGCTGAAGGGTTTAGAAGAATGAATCATAATATTCTCCTATTAGCACATAATGGCTGTCATGTTACAATTGCTCATTATGCCCCCCATAGTATGCCATTTAACCAAATGGTGAAAGATGGCTTAATAGAATCAAACTATCTAAAAGCACAAAAATTATATCTCAACAACTATCTATCAAACTTAAAAAAGTTTAACCAAGAATGTGAAAACATACAACACGCACCGCATTCACAAGAGCGTAAAGAGTCCTTTTTAGCATTAGCAAAAAAATACTTTCCTGAAATTTATCAAGAATATTCAAGAAATAGCAATTCTAATGTACTAATGCGAATTAATGACTTTCTCTATATGGATTCCATTTCATGTGAGTTGTACTTTGATTCTACTAAAACAGTGCAAGAAAAACAACTACAAACTAAAATTAAGGGCTACCTTATTCCTATACCTCAGGATAAGAATGCAAAAGATGGTATAACATTACAAGTCAATCAGATGTGTCAGCAATTAGATAATGTAATGCACGCACACCTCAATAAACCATATAATGAGATTCGCTATGTGGATTTCAAAAATATGTATAAAGAGATGACCCAAACGATTGTTCAATTATATAAGACTCAACCAAATATAGAAATGTTACCTCTAAACGAATCGTTAATGATGAGTTGTTGGTTAACCAAAATTGGTGATTCAGAACGAGCAATCTTCGCCTTTCCAAGTAAGTATTCTACTGAGGAAATTGGTTTTGTTTCGCAAGACCGTGCATTTTCGGATTACATACATACCATGTTAACTGGTATAAAAAATAACAACTTTCACGAAGATTAGAAATTACATAATAGCAGGACCTACAAAGTTGTAAGAAATTAAGAATATAAACATGTAAATATATTCATATGTCATATCTAACTTTTAAAATCATATCAATTATAGTAATGATTGTGATTTTGATTGTTGTAGTAAGCAACAAACGAAATCAACGCAACATCAAAGCTACTAATCAACAGGACAATTCTGACTTACCAGAAACAATTGATTATGAAGCAATACATAAAGAAATGTATTATGTGGAATATAAACTTATTCCTCATTTTATAGATATGTTTCAAAGTCAGCCAGAGAAAACATCACAAATAATCCTCACTATTTATGAAAACCTTGTTATATTACAAAATAAGCTAAGAAATGTTAATCCGCATTTCTTTGGAAGTATCTCGGGTGAAGTATATGGAAATATAGAAAACGAGTGTATCGTGGTATATCAATTTCCAAAACCAATTGACATGCCATTGGCAAAATACGGTGCTATATATATCAATAAGCCATTAAAGAAATATAGTTATTGGACACTCGAGTATTCGATGAATGGGAAATATGTTTTAGGTTCAACAACAATTGAAAAACATGTTAACTATGGAAATAAGAACAATCTCTCTAAAGATGAATTTCTTCATGAAATATGTCAGATTATAGATGTGAATGAAGTTATTCTTCAATCCTGTGAAATGATTTACCGTAGATATGTGCTTGAATTGAATGATCGTAATATAGAATCAACAATCGCTAATCACCCATTACTTGCAATTTGTTTTTATGATTACAAACAACCAAGCCAAAAAGTTATTCCTTTGTTAGAACAATTGGCACAAGATTATAAAAACAAGATTTCAATTGGTATATATGATGTGTATAATGATTCTAATCAATTAGACCTATCGAAAAAAATGTCTATAGTAGCATGTCCCACAATTTTATTTTTTATGGAGGGGAAAGTTGTTGACAAGCATATCGGGCTATGTAAACTGGAGTATCTCAAAACAAAGTTTGAACAAATACTGAAGTGAGTTCGCAATATCTGTAAGCCGTAGGAGCAGGAGATAAATTTTAAAGTTACGGATATTTTAATGGTGCGTCTATCAGGACGCAGAAGAATGGAACAAAGTACATTTGGCTTGGAATTATGTAGTTGGGAGTTGTTATTGTATATATCCTAATCTAAATAACGACTTAGTCGGGTACTTCCTATTGTCTTTGTTAATTAACTCCCCAATCGTATTGGGGAACCATCCGATAGTTTCTATATCCCCCAGCAGCCCCCTCGTGGTGCTATTTTTCTATCCTTACTACCCACTTAAATACAAAAAAACGAAAAAATCACCCATAAACTGCACTTTTTATTTCTAAACATTTGTCTATATCGCAAAAAAAAACTACCTTTGCAGCAATTTTACACAATATAAGTACAAAAAATGTGTGCATTTACACAAAAATAATAGTTAATTTGTGAATTATGGCATTCAAAAGAGATTTATTAGAGAAGTTAATGCTTTGGAAAAAAAGCACTAATCGCAAGCCTTTGGTGATTGAAGGGGCGCGGCAAGTAGGCAAGACTTGGCTGATGAAAGAGTTTGGTCGCACATGCTTTGAGCAATTCACTTACATAAATTTTGAGGAACTAAATCTACAAGATGTTTTTGCGGAGAAAAATCCTCATGCCATCGTCCAGCAATTAGCATTGATAAGTGGAAATAAGATTGATCCACAACATACACTTTTGATATTCGATGAAATACAAGAGTGCAAATCTGCCCTAAATGCACTAAAGTACTTCTACGAACAGATGCCAGAACTGGCAATCGTTGCTGCAGGTTCTTTGTTGGGCGTAAGTATGGCTGCTGGGGATTCTTTCCCTGTCGGAAAAGTGGACCACATAACGCTATATCCATTGACCTTCAAAGAATATCTATCAATGGTGGATGAGGCAATGTGTGAGCATCTTTCTAATCGTCAAGTAGGTGATGCTATTGCCACTACGCTTGAAGAACGCATTAAACGCCATTTTGATGATTATCGTGTATGCGGAGGTATGCCAGAAGCTGCTATGTGTATGGCAAATGGCGAAGGAGTGGAAGCTGTAGAGAAAGTACAAAGCAATATTCTCAAAGACTATCAGCTGGACTTCTCTAAGCATGCTTCTAAAACCATCATTCCCCGCATTGGACATATTTATCGCTCTATCCCGTCGCAACTTTCCAAAGAAAATCGTAAATTTGTCTATCAATTAGTGAAGCAAGGTGCTCGAGCTCGCGAGTACGAGGACGCACTACAATGGCTACGACAAGCAGGATTAATCCATCAAGTATATCTAAACAAAACACCTAACATGCCTTTGTCAGCGTATGATGATTTAAGTGCTTTCAAGATTTACTTATCTGATATTGGATTATTGCGTAAGTTGGCTGAAGTTCCAGTGGCAGCATTGGTGACTAAAGATGATGTGATTGGATATCGAGAGTTCAAAGGAGCCTTCGCTGAAAACTATGTATTGCAAAGTTTATCTACACAATCTACCGTAAACCTTCGATATTGGACTTCTAACAATTCAGCAGAGGTGGATTTCTTATTGCAATATGATACGCATATATTACCTATAGAAGTGAAGTCAGGCAAAAGCACATCATCACGCAGTCTTACTTTGTACAATGCAGACAAACATCCGATATTGCGAATTCGATATAGCGACAAAGAACTCAAATTAGATGATAATCTACTCAACATTCCATTGTATATGGCTGATTGGACATTCGCTTTATTGGATTGTGTTATCGCCTCGTTGTAGAAGAAGATAAATTTACTCACACTCCTCCCCCAGCAGCACCCTCGCACGGTGCTGCTTTTTTTCATCTTTTGAAGATACCAAGTTCCTTTTCTCTATTGACCTCATCTATAGCTTGCTCCTTTTTTTATTTCAAAAACGCACTTCTTTGGGCGTCCATTATCCAAAAAATGCACTGCGCTCTTGCACATGTGCATTTTTTTTTGTACTTTTGCTGCTCAAAACACAAACACACTATCATATGAAAAAGATTTTCGCTATCGTCTTCGGGCTTGTCAGTAGCATATCGATGCTCTTAGCCGATGTTACTTTCACCGTGAATGTGCCCTCTGGCACCAAACATTGCTTTGTCGTAGGCGCACTGCCCGAACTCAGCAGTTGGGCGGCTGGTGCGGCTGTCAGCATGGACAAAGTGGCAGGAAAAGACCAATTCACCGTCACTATCCCTGGTATCACCACCGCCGATATAAGTGCATCCGACGGATACAAATATGTCTGCGGTCCCGACTGGAAATATGTGGAAGTCACCGCTTCCGATGGCGAAGTAGCCAACCGCAAGACCGTTGGCAATCCCGACATTGTAGCACGCTGGCGAAACACCTATTCCCCCGTTGGAATCGTAGAGAACTGGACGATTGCAGGCAACACTTATCCCGTACAAATCCTCTTACCCACTAACTACGACAAAAATAAGCAATACCCCGTCACCTATATGTTCGGTCGTCACCAACGCTATCGCGATGCAGGTTCTGACACCGAAATGGGCGACCGTATCCTCTATTCTGACTCATGGGGCGTAGCCGAAACGGTGGAAGAATTGGAGAAGAATGGCACAGAGGTAGGTGTCATCGCAGTCATCTATGCCCAACTGCCCGAGTTCACTCCTTGGGCGAACGAGGACTTCGCAGGTACAGGCAAAGCGGATGCCTTCCTCAAAAGCTTTGTAGAGGACTTTAAGCCTGATTTCGAGCAGAAATACGCGATTTCATCGGACAAATCGGCATGCACCATCATGGGTGCCGATGTGGCAGGACTCTTCGCTTTCTATGCCACCATGCAGCACCCCAACTTGTTTGGAAGGTGTGTGATGTTCTCTCCTGCATTTTGGTATAATAAAAAAGAATTACGCGATTTCATCGGACAACTTACTCCTACATACACCAGCACATACTTCCTCTTCGTAGAAACTTCTGCGGATAGCAATTGGATAACCGATGAGATAACATACTACGAGAATTGGATTAACAACAATGTATCCTTTGCGCATGTGTACAAGATAGAAGGCGAACACGATGACCGCACTTGGGGAACAATGTTTGCTACGACACTATTTGATATACCTATTGAGTTACCTACTACAGAAGCAGCAATTAGTAATAAGCAATCTATTACCGATTACACTGCCAACACTTGGTACTTTATGAAGGGCGAAGGCACTACCTCGCTCACTTGCGATGGCACACCTACGCAAAAGGGCAATTTCTATAAAGACGGCAAGACAGCCACCCCTGCACAGATATTGGTCAAGGAGATTCCTGTGGACAAAAAGAAATACTCCTACTACTGGAACCTCAATAGCGGAAGCAACTGCGATGGCGAATTGCTGATGACTTCGCCCAAGGATATTGGTTTCAAGGACTCGCGCAAGACCACTTCATGGCAACGCGTAGCCGTTTTTGCAGACGGCAGTTACGAGCAATCAGCGGCCTCGGCTGAGCATTTCAAGGTCAATGGCACCACTATGACTATTGGTAGCAACTATGAACTATCGGCGACTATCTCCCTCACCGACGATAAAACCGTTTCTGTGCACTACGGCAGCGTGAACTCGGGTAGCGATATGGGCGAATTGGTTAGCACAAGCGTATCAGCCAACTGCCTCAAAGCCACCGTCCGTTACTCCTATCTGACCAACCAACTCACTGTGGAAGAAACTGCATGGGGTAGTTCGGATATTGACTTGGAGTACTTCAAGGTAGAACCTGCAGTCGTACACCCTGGTACGCCTGTGAAGATGTCCGTGAAGATCGCCAACAAGAATGGCTACAATGTCTCTTTCCGCATGAATCACAACAACCAACCTTCTTCTGCTATCACCCTCAGCAAAGGCAGCAACGGCGAAGAGTTTTACACGATTTCATCGCCTGAAAGTGGTATCTACGGTTTCTATTTGGACATCGAACTCAACGGCACAACCACCAAAGCGCACCGCGCAGTATATGTCAAGGTGGTGGACGGACAGACCATCGTCCCTGCTATATCCAACAACCCATATGCCGATATTGATTGGGCGATAGTGAACCAATACAAGAGCAATTTCCATACCCATACCACCCAGTCCAACGATGCCAGCGACGGCTTTACGACTGCCTATGTCGTGGACAAATACCATGCGGCGGGGTATAAGATTCTCTCGCTGACTGACCACGACTATAACCCCTATCCATGGGAGTTATTCCCACAATATATGACTACCGTGCCTGCGCGCGACCCTGCTGTATTGGGTATGTTGGCTGTGCCTGGCAATGAGCTCAGCAAGGATAATACCAACAGTTGGAGCGAGCGCACAGGTGGACAATTCAACCACCATAACGATTTCTTCACGGGGCGCCAAGGACAAGAGTTTGCTTCGCTGCAAGAATCATATGCCTACACTTATGCCCTCGGCGGTATGCAAATCATCAACCATCCAGGACAGTATTGGAGTATAGACAATACCTATAGTGAGACGCAGAAGGATGGTCCGGGTTGGCATGCCAATAACTTCCAGACCTTCCCATCGCTGATTGGGTTGGAGGTGTACAACCAAGGCAATCGTCGCCCTAACGACCGTATCCTATGGGATCAAATCTTGCAGCGCACTATGCCTCATCGCCCTGTATATGGCTACTCATGCGATGATGCGCACAACAATGACCAACTCTTCCGCAACTACAATTTCATGCTCATGGAGGATCTTACCACCGACGAACTGAAAGATGCTATGCGCAAAGGCGAGAGCTATTTCTGCTACGAACCAGCAGGTACGGGCGAAGGCAAAGCCCCACGCATCAGTGCTATCCATGTGGATGAAACGAATAAGACAATCACTATTCATGCCAATGGATTGGTACATTGGATCTATGCCACCGACAAGACCTCCAGCGCAGCATCATCTGCCCGCAGCACTGTGGTGGGTATAGGTGATACCTTCTGCTATGCAGGTTATCAAGGTTCGTATGTGCGCGCGTTCATCACCAATGTGTTTGGCGAGACCTGCACCCAACCTATCAGTTTCAAAGACAAGAATAGCGTAGATGTGGAGAATGTGCCTTCAGAGGAACGCTTGGCGCTGATGCTCTATCCTAATCCTGCGGAAGCGTATCTGAATGTGTTTATGAATAATGCCGATGAATCCGAGCGTATTCTGGTATATGACGCGCACGGCAAGATGGTGATGACACACGCAGTGGATGGCGCAGTCACCACCCTACCCGTGCAAGGACTACCCGCAGGCATGTATATCGTGCAAGTAGGAACGCGTGTAGGGAAATTCTTTAAGGATTGATTGGTGAAGAGTGTAAGGTGTAAAGGCGGGGGATTACGGCCCTATTGCCTCAAAAAGTTGAGCAATTCCGCCATTGAATCGAAGACTTGGTCCGCTTGGGCTAAGTCTTCGCGCGTAAGAATACCCGTATTCACCGCATATACGGTCAGTCCCGCTGTTTTACCCGAACGGATACCCAAGGGTGCGTTCTCAATGACAAAGCATTGCTCTTTCTGTAGTCCAGAGCGTTCCCACGCTTTCAGGTAAGGTTCGGGGGCGGGTTTGCCGTGTGTGACATCGAAGGCAGTTATCATTCTATCGCGCTGAAAGACAGGCGGCAGCGCACTGTTGAGGTTATCCAGCAGACTGCGCATGCCGCTGCCCGTAACCACCCAAATCTGACTGCCAGTGGATTGCACATAACGCAGCACCTCTGCCACGCCGTCAATAACTACCGTACCACCTGCTTGCTGTGCTAACAGATTAAATCGATTGGACTTCTCCGTGTAGATTTGCTTGATTTCATCGGGTGTTGCATCACGGTTTCGTGCTTTCCACATGGCTTCATGAATAACCGACTCGCCCGTGCGCCCTTCGTTGAGATAACAGTCGTAGGCGGTGAAGGGCAAATCATGCTCCTTCATCACCTCCTCCCATGCAATAGCATGATGGGGCATTGAATCAAACAACACCCCATCCATGTCAAAGAAATATGCTCGCTTGCTGTTGGACATTGACAAGAAAAATAGACAAATGATAGCAGAAAGTTAGTTATGTAGTTTTTCTATTTCGTTATGAAATAGCTGTTGCAATTTTTCGAGTTCCAAATTTACGGGGAAAGTATCTCCCTGGCTAATCGCAGTTTCCAACTTTTGCTCAAGGCTTTTTAAGATTTTTCTGTTATCTATTTCAACAACAACATATGCGTGATAGAGAACCTTTTTCGTCTTTTTGTCTATTGTCTGTGTGATTTTCTCACACGCAATTGTGCTACCGACCAATACTTGATAAGAAGTCAAGCGTGATATATCTTGCGTTATAGATATAAAGCGCGACAAAGTATCTCCCTCATATGACTCGGCATAGGTATCAACTACTCGTTGTACAGAAGTTTGCATCGTACTCGCCAATTCATTACGCGCAGCTACAGCAGCCTTATCCTTCGCTCCTTGTATATTAGAGGAAGTACTTGTACCTAAAGCGCGAGTGGTAAATGCATCGCTAACAATAGAGGAACAAGGAATATCCAACAACTGTTCGTTGCCATTGATTAAGCGCTGTTGACTTCTACAACTTACGCATAGCAGCGCTACTATTAAAAAATAAACTATCCGATTCATATCACTATTTGGTAGTTAGTATTAGTTGTTTTGGCAATTCTTTTTGCACGCGTTTCATCAGTTCACGCATGCATTGCGCCATTGTCTGGTCTATGCTATTTTTCTCAGGCGACAAGACACGCAGTTGCTGGATGTCATAGGTATAGAGTAACTGCTGCGTATTGTTATCATAAAATTTCATATGCAGGTTGACATGGCTCTCATTGAGATTGTATATCTCTCCAGCAACGACCCCTACATAGTCAACGGTATTCTTAACCTCTATGAAGATTTCTGCTTCATCGGGATCAGGTGTTATGGTGAAATGATTATTACCCAAGATGGCTGTGAGTTGCTTCATTAGCGCAGATAGGTCGCAGCCAGCATTATGTAAGTATGCCGTCTTAGCCGTATTTTGTGCAAGTTCTATTCGGCAGAATGTTTCTGGCCAATTTTGCGTAGAAAGTAGTCTGCGATAGGATGCACTGATTCCGCTCATTACTTCTCTTGCGAGTGTAAAACGGATGAGAGCGGTAGTCGTTTTTCCCGTAATCGCTGTGAGGCGGAAATAAGCGTAGCCAGACTCATCTGTTTTGCGTTTCTCGGTAATTACTCCACTACCTTCTTCGAACGAAGCCACGAGTGGCATATTAGCGACACCAACTCCTTTTTGTTGAGTAAGATGCACACGAATATCTTGGTTGATTGATTCATCGTTGAGCATGAGTTGTGTAGGTTCAACCGTTAGTTGGATTCCGTCAAAGACAGAAATATAGCCTCTATAGAGTTCATTAGGGACATCCACTTGTTGCCCTTCACGCGTCAATCTGAGATTAAGGAAAAGCCATGGTTCAACGGCTGTTAACCCTTTCTCATAAAGGGTCAGCGCACGAAATAGGTCTCCCTCATTTTGTGCTTTTTGCGCGTCTGCCAAATAAGCGTATCCTGCTTCTGCAATCTCTTTTTCTCTATTTGCTTTATTCAGCATGTATGTCTGCTTATTCAACTGATAACAAACAAAGTAGGTGTTTGTTTTTTTATCCTTATAAGAACCAACTATTTCATGTCCGTCCAAGAGGTTTTTCGCAGACACTTTGGTCGTTTGCGAAAAGTATTCCTTATCGGAATCATTCATCTCTACCTTAGCGATAAAGGAATTGGTTTCTATTAAGACACTGAGTTGCTGCGCCAAATCAGCCAACGCATTTTCTGCTGCTTTTTGTTCCCATGCAGGCTCAGTCATAGAGGCAGCTCCAACACCAATATATGCTGTTTCGCTGGCGCGCTCTGTGAGCCAGTTGGGTTCTTTTGCAAAAGTAAGTATTGTCGTAATTAGAAGAGAAGATAAGAGTAATAATCGTTTCATAATAGCAATTATTCTATGGTTATCAATATATTATTTCCATCAACTCTCGTAGAGCAATCCACGCCTTCATCTTCTTTCAGATATTGCTCTATGATAAAGGCAAACTGCGCAGCGTCCATGTGCAATCCATCGGTGTCTTTTGGTGGAATGGTAACATAATCAAAGATTATGCTTTCATCTACCACACCCTGCAAATGATATTTTCCTTGATATGCATTCTTACGCACCCATTGGCGTATGATATTGCTGAGCGAATAGCCATGTGCTCCAGCAGGAGTGTTCATTGTCATCATGGATGAAGCACCAATAGCAAACTGCAAGACTACGCGTGTACCTCCAGCAGGACGGAAATTCTCAACAATATCATCAAGGAACTCTTGTAGGTATCCATCTACAGTGTGTTTGCAGAGGGCATCAACAGCTGTGGTAGAAAAGCGTCTTACAGGAGTAGCAGTTTGAGATGCTAAGATATTTCCAGAAGCGGTCTCGTATGCCTTCAAAATAAGTGCTACGCGTGAGCCTTCGGGTTTGATATCTTTGTTTATATCCACAGTAACATAGACATCTGCTCCAGATGTCATGAGCAACTGTTTGTCGCTACTCTCAGCAGTTCCTGCATTCTGTTCGTAAGCGGCACGGCGAGCTACAGCGTCAATCTTTCCTTGCAAATCCACAGTAGTGATATTGCGTTTTTCCAAACCGTTTTGGACACTACTAACGGCGATACGCCTATCGTAGTCGCTTTGCAGGATTTTGGAATAACTTTCTCCGTCTCGTTTGTAAGGAACAACAATGATAGTAGGAAGAACGAGTCCCTCCGTTTCGCGAACCTCAGTAGCCTCCACCCCTGCAATATCATCTTCGCTATACACTTTATTGCGTTTCATATCGTTGAGCAACTGCTGCAACCGTATGGTGATTTGATAGGTAACCATTTTGTTGTTGCCAGCCTTGATGGCTTTCCCTACTTGTTTCACAGTATTGGGAACCACATAAGCCACATAGCGATTGGTTTCATTAAAGAAAGAATTGGTGTATATCTTATTCTCTGTCACCACCAAAGGTTTGCCATCGTTTACACCCTCTATACCCTTATAGAAGAGTTGGTGGAAAAGGGATTTTTGGGCATTTTCCTCAATATTCTTTGCTTTCTCGCCTATTCCAGTAGATTGAAATAGTGCAGAACCTCCTTGCATAGAAACAAAGGTTGCCATATCAAGATACTCCTCAGCCCTTACAAAAAATGCAAGGGTGAGGAATATAGATAGAATGAAATACTTTTTCATTTTAGAACCAACCTCCTAAATCTTTTGGTGGAATCATTTTCACTTGCACTGGCAATGCAGCATTAGGATCTGCAGCATATGCCTCCAATGCAGCAGCAACAGTAGCAGCATCTTTACCAGTAACTTTACAACGAGCCAAATCGCCAGCAACAACCTCTACTACTTGGAGTGTTACCTCTGCTTTAGAAGTAGTGGTACGACCTGCAACAACCTTGCCTAAAAGAACTTCGAATTTTGATTTCTCAGATACGCCATCTTCAGAACCCAATGTGATATAGCACTGTGTCAATTTACCTTTCTTGTCAAGTGTGTAATCAGACTCTACAACTTGACCAGACAAAGGGAAGGTTTCAGCTGCAAAGATTTTCATATCCTTTGGGATGTAATTGAACACAGCCTCGTTGCTGGCATTCTCATCTTGTGAATATCCATATTTAACATTGAGCAAGCCATCGCTACCATCATACTTGAAGGTCTTACTTACTTTGGTACCATCTTTTAGGTTTGTAACATCTAAGCTATAACTCATTGTTGTTTTCCACCAAACCGAGCCGTCCTCTTTGATAATTCTGGTCACATTATAAGAAAGTACATTACCATTTATCAAGTAGTCAGCTCCCAAGCCGTCTTGTGACTCAAGCATTTGCAAATGGTTGACAGCACTCAAACCTGAGATTACATTTTGCTGTACTTTCTCCTCTACGGTATGAGACACAGCTGATACAGACTCAAACTCGCCAACAGCAATTACCGTTTTTTTACCTGCCATTGTGGACAACGACATCAAGGTTGCCGCTGCAAAAATAAAGATTTTTTTCATAAATGTAAAAAAATTAAATGGTTAATAAAATAAATGATATTAATGTTTATTTATTCTCTGCTTCTTTGTAGTACTTTCTTGCCATCATGGCGTTAGCTTCCACGCTACCACATCCTTCTTCGTAAATTTTCCCCAGCATGCGCAAGGACTCTTTCGATCCGCTTGCTTTGAAGGCTTGTATCGCGGCTAATCCATCACCAGCCTTGTAGGCACTCATTCCTGCTTCGTACTTTGCATCCTTAGGTTTTACCTCAGCAGGTTTTTGGTTGGCAGCTGGTGTTTGGACAGCAGAAGCAGATGTGGTTTTCGCAGGGGTTGCTGCAGGTGCTGCTGTTACCGCTTTAGGGGTTGTTGCTTTAGGGGTATTTGCTTTAGGAGTATTCGCTTTTGGAGTATTCGCCTTAGGAGCCTGCGTTGTAGTCGTTGATTGGGTTGGAGATTGTTCTTCTTTTCCACCAAGTACAGCGACAGCAGCGACAACAATGAGCGCAACAACAACGATTCCAATCCACCACTTTTTAGGCGTTTTAGGAGGTTTAGGAGGTTCGGGGCGACGACCATCAATGGACCCAATTCCCTTTTGTCCTACTTCTTCTGCCTTAGGTTGAGTTGGTGTGACAGGTGGTGTTGGTGCTGCGGGTTGAGTAGTCGGTTGTGCAATCTGTTGCGCTTGCTTGATAGCATCCGCTATCTGTGGATCCATATTTTGTGGCATTGGAGCCGTTCCACCACCCATAATAATAAAGGTATTGGTGACAGTTTGATTGGTATTGTGAACCGTTTTTGAATTATCAATATTGAGGGTAGAATTATCTTCCGTATGGTGTGTAGAGGCATCCACATTACCATGCGCCATAACTGTATCTATTCCTGTTGTGGCAACTGGATTTTGTGATGTAGTCGGTTGTGATACAGTGGGTTTTTCCACGATAGGATTAGCGGGTTGGGCAGGCACCAGTGCTGCATACTCTGCATCTGTCACATCATAATCACAATTCGCGCAGTGGCGCTCGTTCAAAAGGATTGGGTTGCCACACTCTGGGCATTTGTAGGTTGACATATTGTTTTTTATTAAATAGTTACTATTTCTTCTACACATAGGTATCCTAAGCGTTGTTCAATTTCGCCTATTATTTTCACCTGTTTTCCGTCAAATTCATGAAAATACACATCATCCATCGCCAATACATGTGGACGATAAAGAATGTAGTCTTCTCCTGAATCTTGAATAATATGTGCATATAGTCCCTCTGATTTTGAGTCCACAAAATCGCGTTGAACTCGCACTATTCCTATAATTGTTTCCATAAATCAATGCTTTGATTATTTTATCATATTTGTTTTACGCCACATTCTGGACAATGCTTGCTTTCTACGGGAATGCGTTTCCCACATTCAGGGCAGAACTTAGTAGCAGTAGGTTGTGGTTGGTATGTAGGTTGTGGTGCGGGTTGTGGTGCGCGTGCTCCAGCCATCGTTTGGAGCAGTTGCATCATCTGGTCGTTTTGTGCTTGTTGTTGTTGGCGTAATCTCTCCGACCACTCTTGATTACCAGCAGCCTGAATACGCGCCATCTCTAATTCGTGTTGATTAGCGGCATTCTCCATTGCCATAAACTGCTCGAATTGGCGTTGGCGCTGTTGTGCTTTGAGTTCTTCTTGGCGTTGTTGTTGCTCGAAATCAAAATCTGCTTCTTTTCGTTTTCGTTCGAGTTCAGCGTCTTGCTCTAAGCGTTTGTAATCTATTTCTCTGAGCAAACCTGCGCGACGCATCTCTGCCAACACCATTTCCTCCTCTTCCTTGCTACGGGCTTCTCGTATTCGTCTTTCTGTTTCTAAGATTAATTTGAACTTTTCTAATTCATCTTCGCGAAGCAAATTATCTTGATTGATTTTATCTAACTCTCGTTGCAGTTCAAGGTCTGTTCTTGCTTCGTGGATTTGTTGTGCATTTTGTACTTCTGCCAAACGGTTCTTGAAGTCATTGGTGCGTTTTAAGTAATCCAGTTCTTGTTCACTTAAATACATCTCTGTACTCAACTGTCGGAATCGTTCTAAATCCTCACTCACGGCTGTGATTTCAACCACGCGTGCGATATTGAGACCAAAATACTGATTAACCGCATCTTTATTCAGTTCATCTTTTAGCGAGCGACGCAAGTCATCGGGTATCTTGGTTCCATCCCATTCTGTATCCTCTAAGCATGCAGCTAATCTTGTACGAATAATGTCGCTTAATTCATCTACCAGATGCGCGGTAGTCAGCATGGTATTATTTGTTAGCCAGTGCTGAACAAACAGTTCCTTGTCTTGGATTTGGAAATACGCATTTACACCTACCTGCAAGGTATAGTAGCGTGTTTGTAGTTGCATTGGCACAAAGTGCTTGTAATCATCCAATGTGGGTTGTTTCGCTCCGACCAAGAGTTGGAAAGCTTTGTTCATCATTACCACAATGGTAAAGCTATTCTCTCGGCGAATGTTATCCATCAATGCTTTTTCTTCCTCTACAGTTGGTTGTTTCTTGGCTGCAAATAGTCCCTTGATAATATTCCACGCTCGCTGAATGCCAGTAGCTTGTTTATCGGATATAGTTTGCTTAAAATCGTATGCTCCTCCTTCTAAAACCAGCATTGTTTTTCCATTCACACGAACATAAGCAGTAGTACCCTCAGAAATGACAACACCCTTTATATCTTTGAATTGTGCTAACTCGCTTGACTGAATCACTCGTGCTATTTGACCAGACTGCACATCCCAATACACGCGTCTGTTCGCTACTTGCAAGTCATTATCTTGCAGTTCACCATTCGTTTCTAACGCTATTTCTTCTTGCGGTGTTTCGTCAATAGGTTGTGGAGCAACTGGCAATTTCTCGCCGCAATAAACACAAAATTTAGCTCCTTCTTTCAATTCTTTACCACATTTTGTACAGTAACTCATATACTTTCTGTTTTTAGGGTGAATATCTTATTGGGCAGTTCTATAGATTGCCCTTATTTGGTTGTCATCACGGTTTGCAAATCGCCTTGCTCTGAGGTAATGGCAATCACGCTATTTGCAAGACCAGCCTCAATTGGCAAATCGTAAATAAAATTCAATTCTTTATGCCCGTCCGCATATGTTATACGCTTAATGACAGCAGGTTCGCGTGCTTCAATGCCATACTGCACATACAGTGTTTTTGATAGGCAATTTGATATATCCATGATATTTTTATCCACTGCGGATCTCACTTGCTGCAAAATGCTCTGTTGTACATTCGCAGATTTGTCCATGAGTGTTTCATCATGTAATACACCTACTCTATCGTTAGGTCCCAACATTGCTGCTTTGCTACCTACCTGCTTGTAGTGTTCTCCGTTGCTACGAATATGCACCAAGGGGTCACCGTATAGGTTGAACTCTCCTATAGTAAGGGCATGATACAGGCATCCTGGAGAATTCTTATAGGTTTGAACACGCGCTTGAAAAAACGCGGAACCAGCAGTACAACCTTGCAGCATATAGTAGTTGAACACTTTGGCTAAAATATCCGAAGAAGAAAGATAAATACCCTCCTCTCTGTCTTCAGCTCCGAACGCGACACGCGAAGAACCTACATATGCTAATGTATTGCTGGACATTGCAGTCAGCAGCGTGCTATAACGCTTAGAATAACCGATAAACTTACCTCCGTAACACGCTTGGGTAAATACTATATTCGGCACTTTTGAAAGAGCCAACACCTCTGGTGCAAATCCTTCTTCTGCATATTGAGCATTAAGCCCTTTACCATAAAAGCCAGCTACCGTCTTTTCGCCACCACCATGCATATTGAAGAAGATATAATTGGCTTTCGTATTAAACGCAAAAGGATATTGTTGGCGTGTTTGAGGAATAACACGCACACTTGGTGTAGTAAACAGACGCCCTTGATACAATATATCCGTCGGTATCTCATCTACATAACGAGGGAACAAATCATATTGGGCTAACTCATCTGTGAGCATCATGGTCACATTTCTCCAATGCGGGTCGCATTGTGCATAAGCCTCTTTCACCTCCACAGCACAACCGTTTGCTATTACCCGCTCAAAATACCCTTGTAAATCGCCCAAATTGCCATCCTCAGCAATAGGCAATCGACCTATATAGAATAATGCATCGTATTTGAATATCTCTTGTGACAGCAATTTACGCTCCATATCTGCACCATATGGATATGCATACAACAAATCAGTGTCGAAATACTTGTCAAACTTTGTAATATAGTTAGGCATACAAGGCATAGGAACAACATCATCGCCACCTACAATAAAGAGATAATCTGTTTCAGGCAAATGCTCTTTCACCTCATAGTCATGCTGATCTTTCAGTATATCTGCATATGCATACCACGGGTCGTTAGGCGTCAAAGAGACATGTTTGGGATTGCCAAAAAGCGGTTTCTTTTGATAGGTATAGTCACCTGCATCCAACACTTTGTACGCCACACCCATTTGGCGCATATTCTCCACATACCATGTTAACAAAGTTGCGATAGTAGTCGTATTCGTGCGCAAACGACTTGCCAAAGCAGTGATATTGGTTAGAATAAACCCACGGGCTTGCACGGGCGGAGCAGAAGTATCATCAACGGTATCGTTAGAGTTAGCAGCACTTCGCTCAATGGTAGTACCCTGACTTTCAGAAGGTTCTGCAACAGGAAAGACACCTGCTAAACTTGCACCACATTCGGGACAAAAAGCAAATACTTCTTCTAATTTAGTGCCACATTCGGGGCAAAAACGCATAGTGGTATTCATAATACAAACAGCTGCTATAGGATTTAACGATGCAAAGGTACTACAAAATTTGTGATTTTGCAAATTTTGAGTAAAAAAAAGTTGCAGGAGCAGGCTATTGATGCTCTGGTCGAAGGAGGTCGTTGACTGTCTTCACAGGGTTGAAGGTGCTGACAGGTACCTCTACGAAGATCGTATTCCAACGGCTCATTGCCCCATTCCACAACCCTGGTAATTCCAATGCCAACAGTTCCTTACCGTCTTTGGACTTATGCGAGATGAAGCCCGTCTTCTCGTCCACAAAGTCTGGCAAATGATACGATTTGCCTTCTGCATCGCGGGTGGCGCAAACCAGATCCACAGGGTTGAAGTGGGTAGCTTGTTGCATGAGTGCGGGGTCACTGATTTGGCTTGACTCTAATATCTGGCAAGAGATGCAGCCATCCTCCTCGCGCACGAGGAATGGACCACCACCCGGCTCGCCCGTGTTCTTCACCACACCGCATACGCGCAATGGGCGTTGCAGTTTGGCTCTCTCTTCGGGCGTGAGGTTAGGGTCTTGGAGCTTGGCGAACACTTTCTTTTGCTCAGTCACCAACACACCCGCCAACAGTTGTTTATAACGCACGGTGTCGCCTTTGAGGCGGTCGGGTACCACATTGTCGATATTCTTGATAAAAATGATGTCTGCCGATTGCTCGTTGAGGTTCTCGATGAGTGCGCCGTGTCCACCCGGACGGAAGAGCAACTTGCCATCCTCTGTGCGGAATGGTGTGCCATCAGGGTTAGCTGCAAGCGTATCGGTGGAAGGCTTTTGCTCGGAGTACGACACATGGAATTTCACACCCAGTTTAGCTTCGTATGCCGCTTGATGCTCTGCGATATGTGCTTGGAAAAGAGGCAGATGCTCGTGGCTGACTGTGAAATGGATATTCACTTCGCCTTTAGAAGAAGCATACATCGCCCCCTCCACCAAGTGCTCTAATGCGGGGGTGCGAGGAGCATCTTCGTAGGAGTGGAAGAGGAGCAAACCTTTTGGCAGATTGCCATAGTTCATATCTTTGAGCAAGTGACTAACAGCGGATTGCTCATCCAGTCCAGCGAGTTGAGGACCGAACGCAAAGCGGTCTTTTTCCGACAAGAATTGCTTGATGAAATCGGTCTTTTTGCCATCTTCCAGATATTCAAAGAGGTTCTTAAACATACGGCTGGCCGCGCCACTGGCAGGCACAAATTTCAGGACCGTATGCCCCTCATCAAGGTAGTCTTGCCACGCTTTGACATAGGCGTCAATCTCCTCTTCGGTGGGGTTAAGCACTCCGTTTCCTACTGAAGCAGCAGAAACGATATCTAATTCAGGAAAACCAGTAGCAAAAGACTGGAGTTGTTTTTCGGCTTTCTCTACGGAAATGCCACGCGCTTCAAGTTGCGCCAAGTCGGTTGGTGTGAACATGGTATGATTTACAAGTTACGATTTGACATTTTGCCTGCAAAGGTAGTGAATATTTCTGATATGTGCAAGAAAAATCGCCAAATGGGTGATTTTTTTTGGAAAGTGAAAACGGAAAGGTGAAAACGGGAAAAAGGGGAGTGGGAACGACAACATAGACAACTATTCTTATCTCGCATTCGCTCGAACGATTATTACCGTGGCACCAACATTGTGCCACGGCACGGAAGATGACGCAACAAACATTTTGCACTACCAAAATTGTAGTTTATTATAGAAAATTAACCAAAATTATTTACTTGGAACGGCGATTGTTTTTAAGACAATTGTCGTCAATTCAATTGTCAATTAAAGTCAATTCGAGGGTACCCCGCAAATTTGCAATTTGTGCGGGTGAAGAATGTCCATGGACATTCGATAGTGAGCGCCTGTCGTAAATCCTACGGCAGGAGCTAAGCGAACGGGAGAACAACCGGAGGGTGCTGTCGCTCTAATGACGGATCCGTCATTCTTTGCGACCTGCACACCGAACGCGATGCGCAAGTTGTAGGTGTTGTCGTTATAAAAAATAATCGTCCTTTATGATTTATTGTCTTTCATCTAAGTTGTCGAAACCCTCCCAACTCCGAGTCTGTTCCGATAGATAACCGATACATAACCGACACATAACCGATACATATGAATACCCCGTGAATACCCCACGAATACTCCGCGAATATCCCATGAATACCCCATGAATACCCCTATCTTTAGATTCCTATAGGAACAGCATACCCTGCAAATACCATCAAGCACCTACATCCCCTTTCACCTTTCAGTTTTCAGATTCGTTTCATTCGTTCCATTCGCCGTTGCAATAACTCGTGGCGATATATGGTTCCCCAATAATTTTAGTAGTGCAAAATTAATGAAAACTGAAAGGTGAAAGGTGAGGAGGGGAAAAGGCGAAAAGTGTGAAAAAGTGATGAGGTCAAAAGTGTGAAAGGTGATAAGGGGAAATTATTTATGGAAAGGAAGCAGGAAACAAGAATTATAGATTAAAAATCTATTATTTTCTTACAAATTGCTCGCAGCTCTTGCATATGTGCTTTTTTTTTACTACCTTTGCAGCGTAATTGGAGATTAACGACCTTAACCTCCCGAAAGAAAAGTAAAAAACAAAAACAGAAAAACGAAAACTACATTACAATGAAAAATATAGCATTTATCATCAACCCAACCGCAGGAACTGGCGGAACAAAAACCAAACACCGCTTGAACAAACTGCTGAGAGACCTGTTAGACAACGAACAGTTCTCACCAATCGTAGTAACTACCGAATACGCTGGACATGCCACACAACTGGCACAACAATTCGCCATGCAAGAGTACTACGCCGTAATTGCCGTAGGCGGAGACGGAACTGTAAACGAAGTGGCATGCGGAGTAGCTGGCACAAACACCGCACTCGGCATCATACCCAACGGAAGCGGAAACGGATTCGCACGACACTTAGACATCTCAACACGCATGAACCGAGCCGTAGAAATGCTCAACAACAGCGAAGTCATCAAAGTGGATTACTGCACCGTGAACAATATACCCTTCTTCGCCACCTGCGGAATAGGATTCGACGCACAAGTAGCACAAGACTTCGAACAAAGTGATAGAGGACTCAAAGGATACCTGCAAACTATAACCAAAGATATATTCAACTACAAGTCCGATAATTATCACCTCGTAGGCGACGGCATAGACATCGAAACCAAAGCATTCCTCATCAACTTTGCCAACGCAAGCCAATGGGGAAACGACGCCTACATCGCACCAAAAGCCAGCATACAAGACGGAGTGATGGACATCGCCATCATCAACAAACTGCCCATAGCAAAAGCACCCGAATTTCTATGGCAGCTATTCACCAAAACGCTTGACGAAAACCTACATGTGAACACCATTCGCGCAAAAGAAATACGACTAATACGCGAAAACGAAACAAGCCCAATACACATAGACGGCTCACCCACACAAATGGACGGAGAACTGCACATTAAAGTCATAGAAGAAGGACTGAAAGTGCTGGTGAAAAAAAGATTTTAATTAGGAATTTTGAATTATGACTATAAAAATTATCAACAAAAGCAATAACCCATTGCCCCGTTACGAAAGCGCACAAGCCGCAGGTATGGATATTCGTTGCCACATGCCAGAAGCCATCACACTACAACCCTTAGAGCGCAAACTACTGCCAACAGGACTATACATCGAACTACCTGTAGGCTACGAGGCGCAAATCCGTCCGCGTAGCGGACTGGCACTCAAACGCGGACTCACCGTATTGAACACACCCGGAACGATTGACGCTGACTATCGCGGCGAAATCGGCGTGATACTCATCAACCTAAGCAACGAACCACAAACAATAGAACCCGGCGAACGCATCTGCCAAATGGTAATAGCCAAACACGAGCAACCCGAACTGAAAGAAGTAGAACTGCTCGGCGAAACAGAACGCGGAGCAGGGGGGTTTGGACATAGCGGAGTGAAGTAAGGTGAAAGGTGTAAGATGATAAGTGGAAAGAAGTACATATTGGTAGTATTGTGCGTATTGCTTGGAGGAGCAATGCAACATGGGTTGTGCGCTAAGCCGACAGCACAAGATACACTCAGCATAGAGGAACAACAACAGTTTCTCTACTACTTCTATGCAGCTGAACGACTGATACAAACAGAACAAATAGAAAAAGCAAAACCATTAGTGGAATTTTGTTATGCATTGAACCCCAACAATGCAACTATCAACAACTACATGGGATTATACGCGCAAGCCTATAACGACACTGCCACCATGAGCCAATACTTCCAGCGAGCATACGAACTGGAACCCAATGAGTATTGGTACAATCATCACATATTGCTACTGAAAAGCAATGACAAGAAAAAACAACAAGTAGCCGTCAAACAAATGGAGGCACTTGCCAAAGCAGCCCCCAAAAACGAAGAACTATACGAAATACTACAAAAAGCATATATCCTACTCAAACAATACGACAAAGCACTCGCGACACAAGACCCCTTGGACTCCATTCGCGGCTATGACGCCATGAGCGCCATGCAACGCTATCGCCTCAATGCCACAATGAAAAAGAACAAACAAGCCATACGAGAGATTGAACGATACTTAGAACTGGAACCCAATGACTATCAATTTCAGTTGTTTCGCATGCAACTCTACGAACAAACCATGCAACCACCCACCAAAATGATACCAGCCTACGAAGCCATACTCAAACTGGACCCTCGCAATGTGCTGGTGATGAATAATCTGGCATGGAACTTGTGTCTCTTAGGCAAAGACTTAATGCGCGCCGAGGAATTGTCGCGCATCACCATCATGCGCGAACCTACCAACCCCATTTATTTGGATACATACGGCTGGACCATGTACAAATTAGGACACTGCGAAGAAGCTATCTTCTACTTGGAAAAAGCCATCGAATATAGTCGAGAGCAGATAGACAAAGAAATACTATCACACTACAACGAAGCAAAAAAGAAATGCAAATAAAGAAACTACATATACTCGCTTGGACTGCAATCATGGCATTAGCCCTGTCCTCTTGCAAGGTAAGCAAACAAGCCACAACACGCTACCAAAGCATGACACAGCGCGCACAAGTGACACTGCAACTGGATGAACACCAATACAGCATGAGTTGCAGCATGCGCACATGGCACAACGAACTAATCGTTCTATCATTGCAACCCATGCTGGGCATCGAAATGGTACGCATTGAAGCCGACCAAGATAGCATATGGATCTTCGACAAAATGAACCGACGCTATGCCGCCATGGACTATGCCAGCATCAATCGTATCGTACAACCCAAAGTGTCGTACCAAATACTGCAAGACTTCTGCGACCAACCCATCGTCCCCAAAAAGAAAGAAACCATACAACAAGTATTCGCCTCTGGCAAACACCAACTGACCCTTACTTGCACCTATTCCCACCGCGAATACAACACCCTGCAAACTCCAACACGCACCAATAGCAATAAATACAAACTCGTTGATTTACGCACAATACTACCCTTATGAAATATCGGATAATCCTATCTCTCCTATGCCTGCTGGCAATGCCCATAGCAGCACAGAATGTGAAAGAATTGCAGAAACAACAACGCGAACTGCAACAACAATTGGAAGAAACAGCCAAAATGCTGAAACAAACCAAACAGAATGAAACAGCAACGGAAAACAAACTCACGCTGCTCAATAACGACATCAATACGCGCAAGAAACTAATCCGCAACATACAAGGCGAAATCAATGCCCTCAATGGCGAAATGGGTACACTACGCCAAAAACGCTCTGAACTGCAAAAAGAATTGGAAGCCGCCAAAGAAGACTACGCTCGCATGGTGCGAGAAACACACTATGCCGATATGCAACAATCGCCGTTGCTATTCCTGCTCTCCGCAGACAACTTTCAACAATTGGTTCGACGCGTACAATACATGCAACAATTTGCCGCCTACCGCAAAGAACAAGTGAAAAAAATAGAGTCGTTGCAAGCGAACATTGACATACAAAACTCCTTGTTGGAAGACCGCAAAGCCAACCGTTCGACCGCCCTACAATCGCAAAAACGCGAGCAAGACAAACTCACACGCGATGAACGCAAACAAAAAGACATGCTCCAATCGCTGAAAAAACAAGAGAAAAACCTACTTGCAAAACAAAAAGAACAACAGAAAAAAGTGGATGCACTCAACAAGCAAATCGAAGACTTGATTGCCAAACAAGTACGCACAACCACTACACTCACCAAAGAACAACAACTCATTGCGGGCGGCTTCGAAGCCAACCAAGGACGATTACCATGGCCCGTAGAAAAGGGATTTATCAGTGGCTACTTTGGCAAACACCAACATCCCGTACATGAGCATGTGACGGTGAACAACAAAGGTATATACCTGCAAACAGTAGCAGGTGCAAACGCGAGAGCAATATACGAAGGAGAAGTCAGCAGCTGCGCTCAAATAAATGGCACATACGCAGTCATAGTACAACATGGTAACTACCGAACTGTGTATTCCCCCTTGAAAAAAATATATGTGAAACAAGGCGACAAACTGACCGCTAAACAAGCAATTGGCGAAATAGTAACAGACGCAACCGAAGACAACAAAACTGAACTATACTTCCAAATATACAAAGATCGCAACATTCTCAATCCCGGATTGTGGTTGGCACAGTGAAAAGTGAAAACTGAAATCTGAAAACTGAAAACTGAAAAGTAAAAAATATATGAAGAAAACAACAAAATTATTCTGTCTGCTATTGATTGCAACACTCGTATGCAGCTGCAAACAAGAGAATTGGGCGGACTGGAAAGTACAAAACGAATTATGGTTGGCTAACAATGCCAAGCAAGAGGGTGTTATCACTACCCCTACTGGTTTACAATACAAGTGCATTGAAAAAGGTTGGGAGAAATCTCCCCGTCCAGATGATGCCAAAATTGTAACAATAACCTATACTGGCACACTCATTAACAATTATGAATTTGATAGCACTTATGATGTAAAAGAGAATAAGCATATTCCCACAGATCTATATGTTAGCAAGGTTGTAGCAGGTTTTGCCGAAGGACTGAAGAAGATGAACCAGTTCAGCGAATATGAGTTTTACATACCCTACCAGTTGGGTTACGGTGCCGAAGGCAAAGGCGTTGAAGGAGCCTCAAGTTTCATTCCACCCTACTCTACGCTGATATTCCGCGTCTATCTGGCATCCGTCAACTAATGGTTATTGCTAAAAAATATGGAGTATTGCTGGTAATGCTAATTATCGGCTTCGTTGTAACAGGCTGCGAGAATGTCAATCGCAGGAGTTCTGTACCATATGCTCCTGTGGATTATACATTGAATATTACCCGTGAATATCCGCATTTTGTGGTAGAAAACTACCCGAGCCCCATCGTTATCACCCAAAAAAAATTACTCAATGAGTTCATCGGCTATGCTGGACTATTGATTTGGGTGGGCATGGATAACGCCTACCACGCAGCCGACTTATGTTGCCCCTACTGCGTAAAGCGAAACAAGCCATTAACGGTGGATGGGATGTTTGCTGTATGTGAACTTTGTGGGGAGCAGTATGACATTAGTTGGGGATTTGGTTTCCCGACCAAAGGAATCACCGATGAACCCCTAAAACAATACAATACTTCCTTTACAACCAGCGGAGCAGAAAAGCAATTGCACATTCGAAACTAATTAACCAATCAAAAAATGCTCAGTATCTACAAAGCATCGGCAGGTAGCGGAAAAACACATACGCTCACACAAGAGTATCTACTAATGTTATTCCGTGAACAGAAAAAACACGGCGACTATTTCAAACCACATAGTCGTATCTTGGCAGTTACCTTTACCAAGAAAGCAACCGCCGAGATGAAAGAGCGTATTTTGGAAGCATTGTACGAGTTATCGAAAGACCCTACGCAATCGAAGTTCTACGAGAAACTGCATCAGACACTACACATTAATGCCTGCGACATACAACAACAAGCTCGCGAATTGCTGATTGGCATACTGACCGACTACAGCCGATTCTCGGTATCAACAATAGATGGTTTCTTTCAGCAAGTGATTCGCACTTTTGCTATGGATCTTGGTTTATCCACCTCCTACGAACTCGCCTTAGACGGGAAAGAGGTAATGCAACAAGCAGTAGATGACCTGTTTCGCCGTATTCGATTGGCGCAACAGCATGATACTGATACCATAACATGGATAACTGAATTTACACAACACAATATTGACGATAACCGCAGATGGAATCCACATGAGACCATTAGTCAGTTTGCAGGCGAACTGCTGAAAGAGCAACTCATTCGCTACATGTCGGATGTGCAAGATTTCTTCGCCAACAAGAAACAACTGACTTCCTACAAAACGATGTTGGAGCAGATAATGAAGCAAAACGAACAGGTCGTTACCAACATACAACAGCAAGCACAGTCAATCCTTAATAATATTGACGGATTGAAGAAAAATGCCGTATCAGCATTCTATACCCCGACCAAAGACTTGATTGAAAAAGGATTAAACAAGACATTCTTGGGCGTACTGGAGGACCCAAACACACTATACACCAAGAGCAAAACTACAAAAGACCAACAACAGTTAATCATAAGCCTCTACCAACAACAGTTGCAGCCACTATACCAACAATTGCATCATGCTTTTACGCAGCAACTGACCGACTATCATACCGCAAACGCCATTCTACAAAACCTATACACCGTAGGGCTACTGCAAGAAATCTCAGATCAAGTAAGCGAAACCAACAAAAAAATAGGGCGTATTCCAATATCCCAAATCAATACGCTTCTTCACGAGGTGATTGACGGACAAGAGACACCATTCATCTACGAACGAATGGGACAACAGCTGAATCACTACATGATTGATGAGTTTCAAGATACCAGTGCATTGCAATGGGAGAACTTCCGTCCACTCATAGAGGAAACAGAGAGTAAAGGCAATGACAATCTCATCGTAGGCGATGTGAAACAGAGTATCTATCGCTGGCGCAACTCCGATTGGGAACTTTTGGACGGCGTACACGAACACTTCCCTAACTGCGCAACGCCACCCATGAAGACCAATTGGCGTTCAGCGGAACTGCTAATAAAAGAGAACGAGGAACTCATGTTGAAATACAGCCGGTGGGTCAGCCAAACCATAACCAATAACCAATGGCAGGAAACACCGCTGGCAGCAGCAATAGAACGCATATATAACCCCCAATCCATACATCAGGAGGCAGCTAACGAGTTGCCCGGCGTGTTTCATCTGGAGTTCTACGAAGGGACTGATGACGAAGTCGCACAACAATCATTAGAACACACAACGCAGTTGATCAACCAATTAACGAAAGAAGAAGGTTTTCAACTCAGTCAGATAGCCCTATTAGTCCGTCGCGGTCGCGATGCTGAGCTGCTGGCTAACCACTTGATTGCACATGACATACCCGTTCAGTCGGCTGAGGGCATGCGTATTCAATCTCATGCTTCGGTGCAATTACTGGTTGCCCTTCTGCAAGAGCAACAAGACCCCGAAAACAAGGTAGCAGCAGCCATTGTACAAGATTGTTATCCCGCCCTTTCCGCCGAACAAGCACAGCAAATACAAGAAGCAACCCACTTGCCGCTCTACGAACAAGTGCAACAATACATACAAATCCTGCATTTGGCAGAGCAAAGCAGTGCTTTACCCTATCTAACTGCTTTTCAAGACTGTATCTATCAATTCACACAAAAACGCGTGGCGGATGTAGGTGCTTTCCTTGACTACTGGGAAAACAAGAAAGACAAAGCCACCATACCATCCTCTCCTGTCGTGGATGCTATACGCATACTAACTATTCACAGTTCAAAAGGTTTGGAGTTTGATGTGGTGATACTGCCATTCCTCAATTGGGACCTGCAACGATTCTTCAAGAACGACATCTTGTGGTGCCGTCCAAAACAAGCACCATTCAACCAGATGCCACTGGTAGCCATATCTCCAACGAAGAAAATACTACAAACGCATTTCAAAAACGACTACATACAAGAAGCTCTATCGCAATACATAGACAACCTCAACCTTACTTATGTGGCATTTACACGCCCCAAATACCGCTTATATGCCTATGGGCAAATGTACAGCAAGAATAGCAAAGGCGAATTGAAAATCAACAACATAGGCAACCTCCTCTCTTACCTTTATCACAAGGAAGGAGAAGATAATACTCCCTCACAAGAGACTCAAAACGAAGAAGGAATATTTATCTACCATCAAGCCACTACTACTATTGCTCAACCCAAAGCCAAAGAGCCAACAATCAATACTCGTGAGGCAACCTATATATCTTCACCCATTGGCAACCGATTGAAGCTCCGCAGCCGCGCAGAAGATGACTTTGCCGAAGAAACGCCCTTAGAGACCATCGATTTAGGTATTCTTATGCACGAGTTCTTGGCAGCTATTACCACATGGGCAGATGCCGATAATGCATTACAACGAATGTTATTGGAGGGGCGTATTACCGCTGCACAACAAGTTGTTTTGCAACAACAATTGCAAGAACTCCGAACACTTCTACAGAAAGAGGGAAAAGAGTGGTGGTTCACTCAACCATGCAAAGTGCTGAATGAACATGACATCCTCACGACTACTGGCAACACACAGCGTCCAGACCGCGTAATCATTCACCAAGGCACCGCCATCATCATTGATTATAAATTCGGACAAGAACACAAAAAACAATATCAAGAGCAGTTGCGCAACTATGCCCTATTACTCCAACAAATGGGTTATACTACGGAATCGTATATCGTATATGTAGCACAGCAAAAAATAGAACAAGTTCACTAACACAATCGAAGCATACCACATGATTACCAACGAACAAGTCATATCCATCGGACGCATCACCCGCACACACGGCAAACGCGGCGAGATACAATGCCTTACCAGTAACGAGTATTGGGATAATGCCGATGCCACATTCCTGATCCTTAGTATCAACAATATCCTCGTACCATTCCGTGTCCTTGATTGGCGAGGCAAAGGCAGCGACTCGCTTATCTTCCAACTGGACCATATCACCGACGAACAAGCAGCGCAACAACTCATCGGTTGCCAAGCCTATATGCTTCTCACGGACATGAATGAAGACGAAGAACTGATGCCCACTTGGCAAAGTCTATTGGGGTATCGCGTCTTAGACACCGATCAAGGCGAACTCGGTACTATCACAGATGTGGACGAAACAACTATCAATACCCTCATCACGCTAAACAGCAAGCAACTGATTCCTTTGCACGAAGATTTTATTGTCAATATAGAAGCCGACAAACAACTTATTACCATTTGTCTGCCATTCCTTTTTACCAAAGAATAAATCATGCTGAAGACCACTATACAAGAGATGAATCGCCTCACTCCAGAGGCATTCCACGATGCAAAGAAAGTGCCACTCATCGTGGTGCTGGATAATGTCCGCAGCCAACACAATATCGGAGCTGTCTTTCGTACTGCAGACGCGTTTTGTCTGCAAGGTGTATGGCTATGCGGTATATGTTGTTGCCCACCCAACAACGAGATACACAAAACGGCTCTCGGTGCTGAACTCACGGTGGATTGGCGTTATTTTGAACAAACCATTGACGCTGTGAAGGCATTACAAGCCGACGGCTACACCGTTTACGCCATTGAGCAAGCGCATGGAGCCACTATGCTCGGCGATTTGCAATTACCTAAGGGACAAAAGATTGCTATCATCATGGGACACGAGGTGTTTGGCGTACAGCAGGAGGTGGTGGATGCCGCCGACGGTTGTATCGAGATTCCACAATATGGCACCAAACACTCCCTCAATGTGAGTGTCACTGCGGGTATTGTCGTGTATGAACTCAGCAATATGCTAAGGTGAAAACGAGAAACTGAAAGGTGAAAACGGGAGAGCGTAAAATATCATTATTGGCTCCTGCTCGTGATTTAGAAGTAGGAAAAGCCGCCATTCAAGCGGGTGCTGATGCTGTGTATATTGGTGCTCCCGAGTTTGGCGCACGCCAAGCTGCTGGCAACTCGTTGGAGGACATTGCGACTCTGGTTGAGTATGCGCATCGGTTTGGTGTGCAAGTATTAGTCACCCTCAACACCCTACTCCACGAACATGAATATCCTCGCGCGTGTACGCTCGCACATGAACTATATAATATAGGAGTAGATGCACTCATCATTCAAGACCTGAAGTTATTAGACTACAATCTACCTCCTATTCGTCTGCACGCCTCCACGCAATGCGACAATCGTACAGCAGAACATGTGCTTCGTTTGCAGCAAATAGGCTTCCGCCGAGTCGTACTTGCGCGGGAACTATCATTGCGTCAAATAGCTGATATTCACAATGCTATACCAGATATTGAACTCGAAGCCTTCGTACATGGAGCATTGTGCGTAAGCTATAGTGGGCGTTGTTACTTATCAGAAGTGCTAATGAATCGCAGTGCCAACCGCGGTTGCTGCGCACAGCCCTGCCGCCAACGCTACGACCTACTGGACAAAGACGGAAACGAAATTCTGGACAATAATGGCAAACCAATCCACCAGCGCTATTTGCTATCATTGCAAGATATGGATCGCAGTCTTCATCTTGCCGAAATGATAGAAGCTGGCGTGACCACCTTTAAGATTGAAGGACGCCTAAAGGATCGCGATTATGTGACCAATATCGTTGCTTACTACCGCCAACTACTTGACCAACTGATTGACAGTAGCCCTGTACTGCGACATGCTTCTACCTCGTCTGTCTATCAATACGATTTTACGCCCACCCCAGCCAAGACTTTCCATCGCGGACAGACGGACTATTTCTTGCATGGGCGCACACCAAACATGGCGAACTGGGCAACGCCCAAATCCACAGGCGAGAAAATCGGCAAAGTCATTGAAGTGCGTGGCAAAGCGATAAAGGTACAATTATTACCCCACATTGTTTTGCACAACGGCGATGGTTTGTGCTTCGCAGATAAAGGATTCGCCATCAATCGCGTTGAGGGGGAATGGATTTATACCAATCAATTGATTGACATTCAGCAAAATACGATTCTATATCGAAATTTAGACACAGCATTTGTACATACACTAAATGCAGTAAGGCGTATTCCTATAGACATACGCTTTGAAGCAATAGCAGAGGGATTCCGTATTACGATAGGAAATAATAGCGCATTGTTTGAAGCAGAGCATCAAGTCGCCAGCAACCCTGAGCGTGCATTACAAACCATACATCAACAACTTAGCAAACTCGGCGACACTGATTTCATCGCCCAAAACATAACA
The DNA here is from genome assembly GCA_045590995.1 of Paludibacteraceae bacterium. GTDB lineage: Bacteria > Bacteroidota > Bacteroidia > Bacteroidales > Paludibacteraceae > Colicola. The sequence goes on from JAZNRY010000020.1 coordinate 54,210, forward strand.
ATCATGGCTGACGGGAAAAAATGTGACAACGAATTCCCATATTTCATACCCATCAGCCAACTCAACCAATGGAGAAGAGAAACCATCAATGGTAAATAATAAATCATCACATAGTAAACCGCTGATGACTTGTAAGTATTGCATACTCTACGAGTTAGGACATTGCAGAAAAATCGACCCTATGGCAAACGAACCGCGCTATCTTCGTTTGCAGAATGGCACGATTCTCTCATTGGAGTTCGACTGCAAAAACTGCGAAATGCTAATCTATAAACACTAAACAGTAGCTCGCTTACGAGCGTTCTCTAAACTAAAAGATTATGGCAGCACATCAAGTAAATGTTTATTTTTGGTTGATTGACACAATTGCTTCGGGGCGTCTTACCCGCGAGGATATCAATCGCCGCTGGGCTCACTGCCGCTACAACGATAGTCACGAATCTATATTCCCCGAGCGCAAATTCCATCGCTACAAGGAGGAGATTCAAGAGATTTTTGATGTAGAGATTCGCTGCAACAGAAGTCAAAACTATTACTATATCGACAACAAAGATGATATATCAGGAGGCTTTACTCGCAAATGGTTGCTCAACGCGATGGCAGTCCATTCCATGATGGACCAAGCACAAGAGATGAATGAGTGTATTCTCTACGAGGATATTCCAGAGGGTACACAATACTTGAGTTTGATTGTAGATGCAATCAAACAACGCAATCAACTATGCTTTACTTACCATAGTTTTCATCAAGATAAACAATACGAACTTATCCTATCGCCTTACTGCTTAAAAGTGTTCAAACAGCGTTGGTATGTAGCAGGTTGTCCTTCTACACATCCCAACGAAACACGCATCTACGCGTTGGATCGTGTAAGTGAAATGCGTCCTACAGACCTTCAGTTTGACTACCCCAACGACTTTAATGCTAAAGAGTTCTTCGCTCCATATTATGGCGTCTTTCGCGACCAAGAACCTACCAAAGTTATTATTGAAGCCACAGAACAATCTGCCAAGTTCCTACGGCTGCTACCTTTGCATGAGTCGCAAAAAGAAGTGCGCCAATTTCGAGGAAATACATTCTTTGAGTATTTTGTAGCACCCACCTTTGACTTTATCCAAGAGTTGCGCACACACGGTACCGATATTCGCGTAAGAGAACCCGAAAAACTGGTACAATTCTTTCGAAAAGAAGCAGAAAAAGCATACCAAATGTATTGCCAGTAATCTCCCCACCGAAGGCGCACAACCTCATGAAGTGACATAACCGCAGCAAAGCTGCCACACCAAAAACAAAAAAAAGTGCAAAAAATGCACTTTTTTTTGTTTTTTCTTATAGCTTATGACAAGTTTTGTCAGTTTAGAGCAGTACCTTTGCACCCGATTTCAGATATTAACTATTAAATATCAATTATTAACTACTAAATATTAACGACTATGCAACTGGAATTTAACTTTAATCAAAAAGACTTGCAGACCAACGCAAAAGAGTTTTTTAGCAACATGTATGGCATCCTAATCTGGATGCAAATCCTTTCGCAACAAGCGTAATTCCATAAGGATAATTATCGGATATTCGAAATGGATAAAACACAATTAATATTCACTTTTTAATTCTTACAAGTATGACAACCAACAACAAGGTGAATTCACTCACCACCCCAGCAAACCACATTACTGAGATTCAACCCAGCCGTATGCAAAACTATCGCATGCATCTCCGCACCATTACCAATGGCTTAATCGAAATGGCAAAAGCCGCAGGTCGTACCAAGTACACTTGCAATCAGCTATTGCGCGAATGTTATAATCTGGTAGATGCAGAATTTCATACCTATGATGAGTGGAAGGAGCAGGGCGCATTTGTTCGCCGCGGCGAACATGCCTATCTATTTTGGGGCGCACCTATCACCAACGAAAGAGGCATTCGCTACTGCCCCGTAGAGTTCCGTTTTAGCCGCGAACAAGTTCGCTTCAAAGAAGTTACGGCGTAAATCAACGCACAATTCCTAAACAAAATAGGCTGCCAAAATGGAAGGCAGCCTATTTTTATTTCAAGAAACGAAGATTACTTCACTTGTGTACCCATGATGGTATATACCTTATTGCCTTGCATGATATACATTTGAGCATTCTTGATAACCTTCACAGGAGTGTCACCTACAAATACATTATCTACTGCAGTACCTTCTTCAACTGTTACTACGATTTCAGTAGCACGAACTTGATTGGAAGTAGCAGTAAATACAATCTCTGTAGCAGAACCATTCCAAGTTCCTACTGCACCCGAATAGGTGTATGAACCACCGTTAACACTGAAACAGCCAGGACCATATTTCTCATCATCGTTTGCGGTGCAGGTAAACTCAACAGAAACGATATTACCTATAGTAGATGTAATAGTAAGAGTCTCATTTTTGTAAACACGATAGTGGTTCTCATTATTATATACACCGATAATACCTTTGCTTACATTCAAAGTTAATCCATCCTTTGAAACAGTGTAAGGAGTTTGATTATTTGCATCAAGTGAAGCATCACCCATATCTACATCAGCGTCGAATGTCACTGAACCCGCAGGGTCAATTGGAGTATCTGGTTTCTCGGGGTCTTCTGGCTCATCAGTTCCTGGATTATCTGTACTACCATCTTCGTTCAATTCAATATCCTCTCCAGTAGTATCATCTATTGCCCAAACGGAAGCAATTGTATTGATCTCATAAGTATTGCCATCCTCACCAACGAATGAACCCATGAATGAATAGTCACCTGCATTGTTTACATTCTTAATAGTCAGTGTTCCTGCGGTTTCTACATCCATCCATACACCATCAACTTCGTAAGTTTCCTCATCGAGAGTTGTTCCGTACAACGCCTCCAACAAATCGTATGTACCATTCAATGCAGTTTTAGTCTTAGCTTCTACACCGAGGAATACGATTGGCATTTCATAACTCTCGCCTGCCTCATCGATATTATACATTTGTATATCCCAATAAGCAAAGCCTTCCTCTTCGACATAATAAGCATCAGCATAAACCAAACCTTCTATTTTCACTACATCACCTGGCTCCTCTGGTTGCTCTGGGTCTTCTGGATCTGGTGTTTCGCCACCGCCTTCACCAAGTGTCACAACAACTTGTGTAGCACGCACTTGGTTGGTAGCTGCAGTAAATACAACCTCAGAAGCAGAACCTGTCCAAGTTCCTACAGAACCAGACCATGTATAATCGCCAGTTGATGCAGTAAAGCAACCAGGACCATATTTAGTTTCATCGTTTGCTGTACAAGTAAACTCTACCTTAACGATATTACCAGCAGTAGAAGTAAGAGTAAGAGTTTGGTTTTTGTAAACACGAT
>JAZNRY010000021.1:0-26214 GCA_045590995.1 Paludibacteraceae bacterium
GACCCCGAACGCTCGAATCGTACGGCGAAGCCGATCGTTCGACCGAAGGGAAATAAGAACTTCCTGCCGCGCTCTGGTGCTTCAACTAAACTGGTGAAAAAAGTCGGAGGCCAAGCGGTCTTAGGAAGACAAATTGGCAACTCAACTCCTTGGCCCACAGAACGACATGGCTACGATCCGACTTGACCCCGAACGCTCGAATCGTACGGCGAAGCCGATCGTTCGACCGAAGGGAAATAAGAACTTCCTGCCGCGCTCTGGTGCTTCAACTAAACTGGTGAAAAGTGAAAAGGAAAACGAAAAACGGAAAGGGGAAAAACTGGAAGGTGAAAAACTGGAGGGGAAAGGTGAGGGGTGAGGGTTGAGGAGGGGAAAGGTGAGCAGGGGAGGAGGGAAAAGGGAAGGAAGGGAAAGGGGAAATGGGAAAGGTTAAAGGGGTGAAAAGGGGTAAAATCTATTATTTTCTTACAAATTGCTCGCTTTTCTTGCATATGTGCATTTTTTTTTGTACCTTTGCACGCTAAATGTATTTTTAGATTATGACAATACAAGACAAAATACAAGACTTGCTCAGCCAAGCGACTGCATTGCAAGCCAACAACGCAGAACAATTGGAAGAACTGCGTATCAAGTACCTTAGTAAAAAAGGTCTCGTTACTGAACTCTTTAACGAATTTCGCGATGTTCCCAAAGAACAAAAACGAGAGATCGGACAAGCCCTCAATCAACTTCGCCAAACATTCGAAACACGACTCGCTGAACTACGCGAAGCCGTAGAAACGAATGCCGTAAAAGCAGCAGCCAATGAGCTTGACCTCACCCGTACACCCGACCCTATCGCATTGGGTACGCGTCATCCATTATCGCTGGTACGCGAGCAAATCATAGACATCTTCTCTCGCGTGGGATTCACCGTAGCCGAAGGCCCCGAAGTGGAAGACGATAACCATGTCTATTCCCTACTCAACTTCGCCCCAGAACACCCCGCACGCGACATGCAAGACACCTTCTTCATCGAAAAAGAGCCTGGCGTACAAAAACCATCCGACATATTACTTCGTTCGCACACATCCAGCGTGCAAACACGCGTCATGCTAAGTCAAGAGCCACCAATTCGCGTACTCTGCCCCGGTCGCGTGTATCGCAACGAAGCCATCTCAGCTCGCGCTCACTGCTTCTTCCATCAAGTGGAAGGACTCTATATCGACAAGAATGTTTCCTTCGCCGACCTGAAAGAAGTACTACTCTACTTCGCCAAAGAGATGTTTGGCCCCGAAACACAAATTCGTCTTCGTCCAAGCTATTTCCCATTTACCGAGCCATCTGCTGAGATGGACATCTCTTGCGACCTCTGCGGCGGCAAAGGCTGCTCTTTCTGCAAAGGTACAGGTTGGGTAGAGATACTCGGTTGCGGCATGGTAGATCCCAATGTACTGGACGCTTGCGGCATTGACTCCAAAGTATATACAGGCTACGCGTTCGGTTTGGGCGTAGAGCGTATTACCAACCTCAAATACCGCGTGAAAGACCTCCGTCTGTTCTCCGAGAACGATGTACGCTTCCTACGCCAATTCGAAGGATGCTAAATAGTATGGTTTAGAGTGGTTTAGAATTGAAACTTCAACATGTAATACAAGCTATCCAACCTCTGCAAGTCATTGGTATGTCCGACGATTTGCAGCGATTGGATATTCAGCATTTGCTCACTGACAGTCGCCAACTCGGCAACAGCCCCGATAGCACGCTTTTCTTTGCTATCAAAACAGACAAGAACGATGGCGCAAAGTATATTCCTCAGCTCGTCGAGCGAGGCATGAAAGTCTTTGTGGTAACGCGAGAGCAGTGGGATGATTTATCTGGGCTACAGAATCCAGTAGTCATAATCGTAGTGGCGGATGTACTAACTGCCTTGCAGCAATTAGCCGCCTACAAGCGTTCGCTTTATCACGGCCCCGTGATTGGCATTACGGGTTCCAACGGCAAAACAGTCGTCAAAGAGTGGCTGTACCAATTGCTCAAAGAAGATTATCGCATTACCCGTTCTCCGAAATCTTACAACTCGCAGATTGGCGTTCCGCTTTCCGTATGGCAACTCAACGAACAGACCGAGCTTGCCATCTTTGAAGCAGGTATATCCGAGCAAGGCGAAATGGAACGATTGCAACCCATCATACGCCCCACGATAGGCGTCATCACATACATCGGTCCAGAACATGGCGAGAACTTCCCCTCACTCAACGCCAAACGGGCAGAGAAAATGCGACTATTTGCCGACTGCTCCACTATCATCGAAGACCCCACACACCAAAACATTCGCACATGCGCATTGGTAATGCGTGCGCTCGGATACGATGAAGAAGTCATTGCTCAACGCATTCTTCATCAGACCCACGAAACCATTTTGGAAGTCAACCTCTCTGCTTTGGTGAATAATATCCGCTATTTCCGTTCGCTCTTGCGTCCGACCTGTCGATTGACATGTATGGTCAAGGCCTTTGGCTATGGCACGGGCAGTATCGAAGTGAGTCAAGCCCTGCAAGAATGCGGGCTGGTGGATTACTTGGCAGTAGCCGTAGCCGATGAGGGCGTAGAACTCCGCAAAGCAGGTATCACCTTGCCTATCATCATTATGGACCCAGAAGTGGCGGCATTGGATGTGATAATAGAGAACAACTTGCAACCGAATGTCTATTCTTTCCAATCGTTGGAGAATATTATTCGTGCAGCCGAAGCGAAAGGATTAGAACAGTTGCCAGTACATATAAAGATTGATTCAGGCATGCATCGCTTGGGGTTCTATCGCGAAGAAATACCCGAACTCATCGCTCGTTTGCAGCAGCAAAAAGCCGTACGCGTAGCCAGCATCTTCTCTCACCTTGCGGGCAGCGATGAGTCGCAATTCGATACATTCACCCACGAGCAAGCCAGTTATTTCCAAGACTGCGCCTCTCTGCTCAAAAGTCAATTGCCAACCAACGATTCATCGCCTCTCCTCCACCTATGCAATACTGCGGGCATTGAGCGATTCCCAGCATACCATTTTGATATGTGCCGTCTTGGTATCGGCATGTATGGTTTCTCCTTCCTTCCCTCCAACAGCCCTATCGCCTCATTGCCCAATAGCCTCCGCAATGTCTGCACACTAAAGACCACCATTCTCAGCATAAAAACCGTGTCCGCAGGCGAAACGATTGGCTACGGCAGGCATACCACCCTCAGCGAAGAGCGCCAAATAGCCGTTATTCCTATTGGTTATGCCGATGGTTTTGACCGCCGTTTCTCCAACTATGGCGGCGAGGTATTGGTACGCGGAAAGCGTTGTCCTGTGGTGGGCAATGTGTGCATGGATCAAGCCATGATAGATGTCACTGGCACCGATGCACAAGCAGGCGACTTCGCTATCATTTTTGGCGACCAACTACCTATACAAGCATTGGCAGACAAACTGAATACAATACCATACGAAGTACTAACATCCATCTCTCGCCGTGTCCAACGCATCTATTACTACGAATAACCTCACGATTGGTTACGAGAACCATGTTGTGCAGCGTGATGTATCTTTCTCGCTTTTCGCGGGTGAGATGGTTTGTATGTTAGGTCCTAACGGCTGTGGCAAATCCACTCTACTGCGCACATTGGCAGGTTTGCAGCCCGCGTTGAACGGGAGCTTCAAGGTGGTAGAGTTTCAGCGTTTTAATGTACAATCAGCGATTGCTCTTGTCCTTACCGAACGACTGAGTTTGGACAACACCACCGTACACGATGTGGTAGCCATGGGGCGTTACCCTTACACCTCTTTTTTGGGAGGTTTATCTGCCAAGGACGAACAGGTGATTGCACAATCGCTATCGGCAGTAGGGTTAGAAGGAACAGAGCATACCTATTTCAACGCCCACTCCGATGGCGAGAAACAACGGGCACTGATCGCCAAGGCGATTGCGCAAGAGACACCTATCATCCTACTGGACGAACCCACTGCGCATCTTGACCTACCCAACCGTATTCGTATTCTGCAATTATTACGGCGTTTGGCACACGAACAAGGCAAAACGATTCTCATCTCTACTCACGAATTGGATTTGGCCATCCAACTCTCCGACCGCATATTGCTCCTATCGGAAAATGGTGTTCAACTCGACACCGCCGCACAACTCCGCCAAACAAAAGCATTCACACAAGCTTTTGGCATGGATATTTTCCATCCCTTAGAACAAACCCATTAACGAATATTAATTACATTCAAAAATATCATAATCATGGACACAAAAGAATTACAAAAACTCATCGCTATCTGGTTTGAGGAAGATATCCGCGATGGCGATCATACATCGCTGAGTTGTATTCCCGCAACGGAAATGGGCTGCCAGCAATTGATTGTAAAAGAAGAAGGTATCATCGCAGGTATCGAAGTAGCAAAAGAGATTATCGCTTACTTCGACCCCGAATGTCGCATGGAGCAATTGCTTGAAGACGGCACACATGTCAAACCCGGCGATATTGCCTTCCGTGTATATGGTAAGGAATTAAGTTTGTTGCAGATAGAGCGCACCATGCTTAATGTCATGCAGCGTATGTCAGGCGTGGCGACTACTGCACACAAGTATCAAAGTCTGATTGACGGCACAGGTTGTCATGTGCTGGACACACGCAAGACCACCCCTGGTTTGCGTTATTTAGAGAAAGAAGCCGTACTGATTGGTGGCGGTATGAACCATCGCATTGGTCTTTTTGATATGATACTTCTCAAAGACAACCATGTGGATTTCTCTGGCGGTATTACCGCCGCGCTGACGCGTGCAAAGAACTACTGCGAGGAGAAAGGAAAAGCCCTTCGCATCGAGATTGAGACCCGCAATGAAGACGAGATTCGCGAAGCTTTAGCCACGAACATTCCTGACCGTATTATGCTTGATAACTTCTCGCCAGAGCGCACCAAAGGTGCAGTGGAGATTATCCGCACATGGGAGAAAGCGCATGGCAAGCATATTGAGATTGAGTCCAGTGGCGGCATAACCATCGAAACTATCCGCAGCTATGCCGAGACAGGCGTGGACTTTGTTAGTGTAGGTGCATTGACCCACTCTATCAAGAGTCTGGACATGTCGTTTAAGGCAGTGAAATAGGTTGGTGGTTATTGGATATTGGATATTGGTTATTGGATATTGGATATGAATATTATTGAAAGACTAACTGCGCTACGGGCGCTGATGAAAGAAAAAGGAGTGAGCGCATGTATCGTACCCGGTACAGACCCACATGCCAGCGAATATATGGCGGAACACTGGACCGAGATGTCCTGGATAACGGGATTCCTCGGCGAAACAGGCACGGCAGTCATCACCCTTGACAAGGCTCTTCTTTGGACCGACTCACGCTACTACCTGCAAGCCGAAGCCGAGTTGCAAGGTACAACAGTAGAATTGATGCGCGAGAGCGATATTGACTGCCCAAGTATTCCAGAGTGGCTATGTTCCGCTATCGGAAATCGAGAATCGGAAATCGGCAAGGTGGCAGTGAATGCTGAGATGTACAGCGTGAATGGCTATCGCGATTTGAAAGCCACCTTAGAAGACGGCGGTCTGGAGCTTGTATCAATGGATTTGATTTCACCATTGTGGACAGAAGGTCGTCCAGCCATACCAACCTCCCTACTCTATGCATATGAAGAACAATACACGGGCGAAAGTGTAGAGAGCAAGTTACATCGCGTTCGTCAAGCCCTGCAAGAACGCCATTGCGATGCGCTGGTGCTGTCCGCATTGGATGAGATAGGTTGGTTGTTGAATATACGCGGTAAGGATGTGGATTATACGCCCTGCCTTATCAGTTATGTAGTCGTAGAAAAGGAGAAATGTACGATTTTCATTGCGCCCAACAAAGTGGACGACGCGGCGTATGCCTATCTAAAGCGCGTAGGAGTGGCTATTGCGGATTACGAACAAGTATTTGACTATCTGCAACATATTGATGCGGATGGCATTATGTACGATGGCGGCAAAGTGAATGAGGCACTCTACGAAGCCATTAACCCAAGTATTAGTCGCCGCGTGAATGTCAGTCCAAGTCCTGTGCTGAAGATGCAGAGTGTGAAGAACGAAGTAGAACTCCAAGGCGAACGCATTGCGATGCGCAAGGACGCTGTTGCGCTGACCAAGTTCCTCTATTGGTTGGAAAATGAGTTTGGTGGCAATGAGGCGAAAGGCGAAAAGCAAGAGCATACGGAGATTAGTTTGGCTCAGAAGCTTGGCGAGTTCCGCGCCATGGGCGAGAACTATACTGATGACAGTTTCTGCACCATTGCAGGTTGGAAAGGCAATGGAGCTATCGTGCATTACCATGCTACGCCAGAGGCGTGTGCTACGATTGAAGGTGAAGGTGTACTATTACTTGACTCGGGAGGTCAGTATCTTGACGGCACAACAGACATCACTCGTACCATATGGATAGGTGAAGCAGCGAATATTCCCGCAGCTGTCAAACGCGACTATACATTGGTATTGAAAGGACATATTGCGCTTGCGTGTGCGCGTTTCCCAAAAGGTACGCGCGGCAATCAGTTGGATGTACTGGCGCGCCAATTCATGTGGGCAGAAGGCATAACATATGGTCACGGAACAGGACATGGTGTAGGACATTTCATGGGCTGTCACGAAGGACCACAAAACATCCGCACAGACAACAATCCGAACCCATTGCAGGTAGGCAATATCTGTTCGGATGAGCCAGGCATCTATCGCACCAATGAATATGGTATTCGTATTGAGAACTTGATTGCTGTGCGCGAAGCGAAAGGATTGGGCGCTTATACTACAGGTGAGGCTTATTTGGAGTTCGAAACTCTGACATTGTGCCCATACGATACCCATATGATTGATCTGAACCGCATGACCGAGCAGGAGATAGCATGGATCAATGCTTATCATGAGTGGGTATATGCAGAAGTAGCACCTTTGCTCTCTGAGGAGGAAGCGGCTTTCTTAAAAGCGAAATGCCAACCCTTGCCTCTTACCCATTAAGGACAAAATAATAGGGTGTGCCAACATATTGACACACCCTATTATTATCCCAATTTGAGTTTATACCTCCTCGAAAGTATTCACCTTCGACTTATCATACGGGCGATAAACCTTTATGTAGTTATCCGTGAACCCCGACATCTGGTCACCTTCTTTTTTTGACTCCCACAAGACAACCGCCTTTCTATTGGCGTGTTTCTCATAGAAAGCTCGCGTTTTTTCTTCTGACACAGCATGTAATATCTTGCTTCTGCACTGACGCTCTGCCTTAGGCACTACATACAAGTCCAATTCCAACATACGCGTATTAGCACGCTCCGAATATGTAAACACATGCAACTGACTAACATCCAACCCCTTAACAAACTCCAAATAATCCTCCCAACACGCCTGCGTCTCACCGCGTACCCCCACCATACAATCAACACCTATAAACGCATGAGGAATCACTTCACGAATATGCTGCACACGCTCCGCAAATAACTCACGCGTATAGCGACGCTTCATAATCGAAAGAACTTCATTACTACCCGACTGCAATGGAATATGAAAATGCGGCGCAAAATGCTTGGACTGAGCTACAAAATCAATAATCTCGTCCGTCAATAAGTTTGGCTCGCAAGAAGAAATACGGATGCGGTAGGAGCCTACCCCCGTCCCCTCCCTAAAGGGAAGGGAGATAGATTGGAGGTTATCCAACGCGCGGAGAAGATCTATGAAACTTTCCCCCGTACTACGACCAAAATCACCAATATTAACACCCGTAATAATCAACTCCTTAGCACCCTGTAGCAATGCCTCTTGTGCATCAGCAACCACCTCACTAATCAACGGATTGCGCGACTTGCCTCGCGCGTACGGAATAGTACAATAGGTGCAGAAATAATTGCAACCATCTTGCACCTTAATAAAACAACGCGTCCGATCATCACCCGAATGTACGCCATGAAACTCATCCACCTCGCGTATGTTGCAAACACGAATAGCAGCAGGTAGCGGCGGGGTCGCGTTGGGTTGCAGTTGGGCTTCGAGGGTATCAACAAGCGCTGGAATGTCGTATTTCTCATTCTGTCCAAGCACATAATCCACCCCCTCTATTTGAGCGATTTGCTCGGATTGAAGTTGCGCATAACAGCCCGTAACAATAATAATAGCATTCGGATACTTACGATGTAACTGATTGATTGCCTGACGATCCTTATGGTCAGCCGCATCAGTCACAGAACATGTATTCACCACGCACACATCAGGCACTTCATTCTGCAAAGCACGCTGATGACCACGCGACAAAAGTTCTTTGCCGAGAGCACTACTCTCGGCAAAGTTCAATTTACAACCTAATGTAGTAAAGCGTACCTTCATTTACTCTACCTCAGAAAACTCATCTTTTCCTACACCGCAGAGTGGACAAACAAAGTCAGCAGGCACATCTTCCCATGGAGTACCAGGGACAATACCCGCCTCATCTACACCAACAGCAGGATCATACTCCCAACCGCAGATATCGCATACATACTTTTTCATATTTTTCTTAATTTATTCGGTTTATAATTCATTAAACAATTAGGCAAAAAGTATGCCATAACGACTGCAAAATTACTACAAAATATGCAATTATACAAATTAAAAAATGATTTTTCTTGCATATGTGCATTTTTTGTAGTAATTTTGCGGAAATTTGAGTAAAAACAATAACTATGGATAATAATACACCAAAGAAAACAGATACCACCACATTCAAAAAACGCTTTTTGATATGTTTTTGGAGTATCATCGGCACAGGACTACTCACCATTGTACTCATCTTCTGGATGATTACACAAGGTTGGTTGGGTTATCTACCACCATTGAATGAGTTGCAAAACCCAAAAAACAAGTTTGCCACCGAAGTCATATCATCAGATATGCAACTCTTAGGACGCTACTACCGCAACGAAAATCGTGTGGGCGTTACCTATAATCAGATTTCACCTAACATGATCAATGCCCTCATTGCCACAGAAGATGTACGCTATTACGACCATACAGGCGTGGACCTCAAGTCCCTAATGCGCGCTGTTATGAAACTCGGAAAAGCTGGTGGCGGTAGTACATTGACCCAACAATTAGCTAAGCAACTCTGGTCACCACGCGCGAACAACATCTTTGAGCGCGCACTGCAAAAACCCATTGAATGGGTAATAGCCACCAAACTGGAACGCCTTTACTCCAAAGAAGAGATACTGACTATGTACCTTAATCAGTTTGATTTCCTATATAACGCTGTGGGTATCAAGTCTGCTGCACAAGTGTATTTCAGCACCACGCCAGCAGAACTGAAGCAGGAGGAGGCTGCTATGTTGGTGGGTATGTGTAAAAATCCATCCATGTACAACCCCCGCCGTCGTCCCGAACGCGCACTAAACCGCCGAAATACGGTGCTTGACCAAATGTGCAAATACGACTACATTAGCCAAGAGGTATGCGACTCGCTGAAAGCACTGCCCATTGAACTTAAATACCAATCGGTGGATCATAAACAAGGTATAGCACCCTACTTTCGCGAATACCTACGCCAAGTGCTAACAGCCAAAGAACCCAAACCCAACCACTATTCCGAATGGAACCAATTGCAATACAAAATCGACTTGCGTCAGTGGGAAGAAAATCCGCTCTACGGATTCTGCAACAAAAACCATAAACCCGATGGCACTCCGTACGACCTCTACCAAGACGGATTGCGCATTTACACTACCATTGACTCGCGCATGCAACAGTACGCCGAAGAAGCTGTGAACGAACACATACAAGAACTGCAAAAAAGTTTCTTCCGCGAAAAACGCAACAAGAGTTATGCTCCTTTCTCACAAGACTTGACCACAGAGGAGATTGACGGTATCATGAATCGTTCCATGCGTCAAACCGACCGCTATCGTGGGCTGAAGAAACAAGGCATGAGCGAAACTGATATTCGCAAAGTATTTAATACGCCCGTTAGCATGCGCGTATTCTCCTACAATGGAATGATTGACACCATAATGACCCCTATGGACTCTATTCGATGGAACAAGCATTTCCTTCGTTGCGGATTCATGTCAATGGAAACACACTCAGGAGCTGTAAAGGCATATGTGGGAGGTCCTAATTTCTCGCATTTCCAATACGACATGGTTACATCGGGTCGCCGACAAGTAGGTTCTACCATTAAGCCCTATCTCTTCACCTTAGCTATGGATGAAGGTATGTGGCCATGCGACAGCACAGTGAACGACTCTATCACCCTCATTGACGGCAATGGCGTAGCATGGACACCACGCGATGACCACCACGCCAACCAAGGAGAAATGGTGACACTCAGTTGGGGACTGGAAAAATCAAGCAACTGGATTACTGCCTATCTAATGTCGCTTTACACTCCTGAACAATTGGTACGACTGATGCGTTCGTTCGGCATAGAAGGACAACTTGATCCCGTTGTCAGCCTATGCCTTGGTCCTTGTGAAGTGAGCGTAAAAGAAATGGTAGATGCCTATACAACATTCCCCAATAAAGGCATCCGCGTAGAGCCACTTTATGTGACACGCATTGAAGATAACAACGGTAATATTTTAGCAACCTTCACACCAAAGACCTATGAGATTATCAGCGAAACCACCTCATACAAAATGATTTCGATGCTATGCAATGTGATGGATCAAGGTACAGGTGTGCGTGCACGCTTTCGCTATGGACTAAAAGGTCCTATGGGCGGAAAGACTGGTACCTCCCAAAACCACTCCGATGGTTGGTTTGTGGGCTTTACCCCTTCATTGGTAAGCGGCGTATGGGTAGGCGGCGAAGACCGTTCGATACACTTTGACAACATGTCGGCAGGACAAGGAGCAAATATGGCACTACCTGTATGGGCTATATATATGCAAAAAGTCTATGCCGATGAAGAATTGGGATATAACCCCGAAGAGCAATTTGATATACCTGAGTGGTTCGACCCAAATGCAGGCTGCAAGTAAGACCGCACGCTGTTAGAGGTAGAAATGAAAAGGTATCTTCGACACATACTGATTTGTCTTGGTTCTTGGTTCCTTACTCTTGGCTCCATCTCCGCACAACTCAACACCGATCGCATCACTACGATTGGACGCAATGCTTTGTATTTTGATGACTATGTACTGAGCATTCAGTATTTCAATCAAGTTATCAAGCTCAAGCCCTATCTGAGCGAACCATACTTACTACGCGCCATAGCAAAAATTCAACTTGGTGACTATACGGGTGCTGAACTTGACTGCAACGCTGCCATTGAACGCAACCCATTCCAGCCTGGTGCCTACTATACGCGCGGGTATATATACCTACAAACTAACCAATTAGAAAAAGCTAAAAACGATTTTAGCGAGGCACTAATTTTCGCACCCGAAAATAAAACCTATATCGCTATGCGAGCCGATGTATTGGCTGGCTTGAAAGAGTACGAATTGGCACTTGACGACATCAACCGCCTACTTCATCGCGAGCCAAAATCGGCAGCTCTGCATTTCGAAAAAGGCACTATTTGTCTGCGCAGTGGCGATACTATTTGTGCGCAAAATGCTTTTATCAAAGCCACGGAATACGACTCGCAAAATCCTGCTAACTGGTCGGCTTTAGGACTCGTTCAGCTCATGCAAGACAATCAGGATGAAGCACTCATATCACTAAGCAAGTCTATCGACTACGGTAGTAAGTGGGCGGGGGACTACATCAATCGGGGTATTATCTACTACCGCATACACAACTACCGCAGTGCATTAGCGGATTACGATAAAGCAATAACCTTGTCGCCCAACGATGCACAATGCTACTACAATCGTGGTGTACTACGCCAAGAGTTAGGCGATTACAACAGAGCTCTGGAAGACTTCACGAAAGCCATAAACATTGCACCAGACCAAATAGAAATATACTACCAACGAGGTTTAGTACAACTGCAACTGCGCCAGTGGAAAGAGGCATTGGAGGACTTTACCACCATTATGCAACGCTATCCGTATTTCTTGCCCGCATACTATTTAGCAGCACAAGCAGAAACATCGTTGGGACACGACAAAACAGCCTTCGACCTACGACAACAGGCATATAACCTCGAACAAAAGAAAGATAGCATACAATCGCTACAAACGACGATGCAATTGGCAGAATCACAGCCACAACAACGCGATCATCGTAAAGAATTTTCTGCGCTTGCAGCACAAAATCAAGAAGCCAGCGAGGATGAAAATAAATACAATAGCGACACACGAGGTACAGTACAAAAACGCTATACCGATGTAGTGAATGAACCTAACATTTTCCTCTCCTACTATGCCACCAGTAGCCAAGCCAATGCGTTGCGCCAAACCAATTATTCGCACGCTTCGGTAGATGCCTACAACCATTCCGTACAACTACCTGCGCCATTGCGTTTCACCACCAAAGAAGTCAATCTCACAGCAGACATGGTTAATCAGCACTTTGCGCAAATCAATCACCTATCTAATCTTCTTGACCAGCATGAGGAAGTAGGATTACTGGTTGCCCGAGCCTTCGAATTTGCATTAGTACAAGACTATTCATCTGCTATTGATGATATCACGCAAGCTATTCTGCAAGATGGACAACTCTATTTCGCGTATTTCTGTCGTGCCAATTGGCGATACAAACTACTGGAATACAAGCGCGCTATGGGCGAAGCGATAGAAAGTGCTGACTTTGAACTCATGTTACGCGACTACGACTATGTGATAAACCATTTGCCAGACTTCTCCTTTGCTTATTACAACAAAGCGAACATGCTATGTATCCAACAGGACTTCAAAGCTGCTATCTCGTATTATACACGAGCGATTCAGGTGGATAGTGATTTTGCAGAAGCATATTTCAATCGTGGGCTAACATACATTTACATCAACGAGATAGAGAAAGGCATTGCTGACCTAAGCAAAGCTGGTGAATTAGGTATTTACCAATCATATAACTTGATTTCTCGATTTCAATAACTCCGTATAGAGATGAAAACTATTTGGCACAGCATAGCCATCTATTTTGGCTTCAGTTTCCTTGCGCTTGGTTCTATGCAAGCACAAGTATTATACCGCATATCAGGCAACTCCGCAGCAGCACCTTCGTATATTTTAGCCACGAATCGTACGGTGGACATGACTTTTTTGGATACTATACCTAATGTTTTCAAATCGTATAGTGCTTGTAATAAAGTAATCACTGAGTTTGCTATGCAGGATTATGAAGCTATTGCTGCATTGCGACAAGCCGCTTTATTGCCTGATTCTGTACGCTTGCAAAACTTCTACTCCGATACACAATACAAAGAGATTGATGAGGCTTTGCGTATTAATTTGGGCATGGGTCTTGATAAATTGGGGCGCATGAAGCCATCCTACCTCACCGAAATGTACCGCAATGAATTGCTCAAGAAATGGCTTAACTACGATGAAGACCGTTCTATGGAGACTTTTTTTGAGAAAGTAGCTGCACAATCCAATATTCCCGTATATGGATTAGATGATATTGGTGAGACGATGTATATGCTCTTCGACCGCGAACCTTTTCATTGGCAATGCGAGGAACTCTACAAAGTCATTGAACACCCTGACAAAGAAGTACGCCAAGAGCGTACCCTACGCGAGATGTATCTTTATGGTCGTTTATCAGATATGGCATACCAAATCAAAGGTCCTGACAACAGCACCTCTATCTCCTTCTCCGATTACAAAGTATATAGCCAACGCAACAAGGTATGGGTTAAAAGATTAACGCCCTACCTCCGTGAAGGTAAGGCGTTTATCACACTCAATGCTATTTACTTGGGCGGTGAAGAAGGTTTACTCGCCCAACTCAAAGCCGCAGGCTTTCGCGTGAAAGCCGTAAATTATTAACGAATCACTTTCTTCGCCATGCGTTGACCGTTCTTCTCGTATTGAACGATGTACATACCAGCTTTCATGCCCGTCAAGTCTGCTGACATGGCATTCATTTGACTGCTAATCAACTGACCATTGATATTGTACACGCGTACATTATATGGTGGCAACATCTCGCTTGGCGTATTGATTACAACATCCTCTACATCTGTGTAGAAGTCATAACCAGCAGGCATCTCTGGCAGTTTCACTTCCTTGCCTGTGAAGATTGCCACTTCGCCTGGTTTTAATGTCACAGTAGTAGTTGTTTGCTTTGCTTGTGCAAAATAGTTGTACCATGTACCACTTGGCAAAGTCACTGTTTGTTCGCCTGCTACATCAAAGTTTCCAGCCACAAACACATCACTACCCCATTGGATAGTACGCAATGCCTTTCCAGAGCCGAGAGTTGCTGCAGTTGGATTGCCTTCAAATACTTCAGGCATAATGCGGGTACGAAGTTGTATCATTTGGCCCACTTTTTGGAATGCTGACATATGTATATTTCCCTCGATCATCCAATGCTCTACACGTTTTTTTACTTGTGTTTTTGCATCATAATCAGCACCTAATTCACTTGTTATTCCATAATCATTCTTTCCCCACTTACTATCTTTATTCATAAATTTTGAATCATCAAAACCTAATTCTGCAAAATGATAGAACATCTGTGGACCATTAAGCAAAGTTAAAAATGCCATATTCAACGGCACTCGAGCTACACGAGCGGCTTCATTGGTTTGTAAATCACCATTACCCCATTGTTTTGCCTTGAAGAAAGAGCGTTCCTCATCATGGCTCTCACAATATGACACATAACCATCACGGTTTGCATTTCCAAAACTATCACCATCCTTTAACCAACCCATAGCTGTTTGACAATATGCATTTGAAGTATTATCCCAACAAAGCATGCCTGCATTTATCAAAGTAGAAGCGCCATTATCCCAATGTTCTAGAATCATATAAGCATCCGAAGATACAGCTTTCACACCCTTATTGTAATAGTCTTGCAAGTGCTCTACATCATCATCCGTGGTACCACAAAGGCCATGGCTTAAATCCAATCGGAATCCATCAACCTTATATTCATTCAACCAATATTGGAAGCAACGCGTAAACATGGTTTTGGTAGGTCCAAAATCATGGTTCCAGTCTGGTTCAAACTCTTTATCTTTATGAGGGATAGAGCCTGTTGGATTGTACCAAGGATTATATTTCAAATCATTGCCATAAGGATATAACTCCGCCATTGGGTTTTGTCCCGTAGTATGATTGAATACCATGTCAATAATCACAGCTATACCACGTTTATGGCACTCATCTATAAAGACTTTCAGTTGTTTTGACGATCCGTAGGATTTATCTACAGCAAAATAGTGATTAGGATTATATCCCCAACTATCGTTTCCATCAAACTCACATATTGGCATTAGTTCAATAGCATTAATGCCTAAATCTTCGAAATAATCCATACGTTCCATTAATCCTTCAAATGTACGAGCAGGAGTATGGTCACGTACCCACAACTCGTAAATAACGAGATTGTTCTTATTAGGACGTTTGAAGTTAAGAGTTGCATCTGACCACTTAAATTCAGGTTTAGCCGTTTGAATTACAGTAACATACCCCTCACCTGCAGAAGGATAATTCATCAATCCTGGGTAATTATCTTTAGGTTCCCATTGATCATCTTTGTGTAATACTAATTCCGAATACAAATCAGAAATACGTTTTATTTGTCCATCTGCACGCACTACGACATATTGCATAGCATATTCTTGTTGTGCGGTCAGACCATTGAGCTCAATCCAGAAATATGCGCTGTCGTTCGCTTGTTTGAGTTGGTAGTCATTGGAGATAGTCCAATTGTTGAAGTCACCTACTACAAATACATGCTTTGCTGGCTCGGTCTTGCTACCAGCATAAGTACACAAGGTAACCTTAGTGTCGTCTGCTTTGTCGTAGTAAATACCGTTTACAATGCCTGCTGGACGATTAGCTTTCGTTGGGTCATTAGGCACACAAGTGCTTGCAATAGCAGTAGCTGTCTCATCTGCTGTGGCTACGGTCAGTTCGAAATTATAGTTGCCTTGCTTATCCAATGTCTGAGTGTATGCCATCTCACTGCCTGTCTCAGTCTTTACTACTTGACCATTGAGTTTCAAGGTCAATGTAGCGGGCATAGTAGCGTAGCAATTCAATGTGATAGTACTACCCAGAGAAGCAATCTCTGGTATATCACCTACGATAGAAGCCGCCAAGCCAGCCTCTGCCAACTCCACAAAAATGTCGGTTCCTTCAGCCGTTTTACCCTCTTTGCTTCCACTTGGTCCATCGTGGAAGACAAAAGCCAACTTCTTGATTTCGGTGGTCTTTGGGCAACCATAGAACTCATACACATTAGGAATAACCAACTTCCAATTTGCTCCATCCTTCTCTAATTGAGTCTTAGCCGTATTTTTTCGCCATTCCTCAACCACATTTTTCCAGTCACCATCGTTAGAGGAAGCACTGGTGATAATACCCGTGTGAGCATAGCATTGGGTAGCCCCTACCATGCCCTTGTTACCTTCGTTTGGATTAAAGATTACGGTAATCTCGCCATCGTATCCTTTTTGGATAATACCTGGCACAGTAGTCACTTGTGCCATCGCAATGGTAGCGAACACAAGTGATAAAAATAAAGTAATTTTTCTCATATTAATAATGGTTAATTGTAAATTTGACACTTCAAGCGTGCAAAGGTACTAAAAAATTTGGAAGTATGCAAATATTTTCGTACCTTTGTCCAAATTTTAGCAAAAAACTATGGCAACTAACAAAAACAATCGTGTTCTCATAGGTATGTCAGGTGGCATTGATTCCACTGTAGCTGCTATCTTATTGCAAGAGCAAGGGTACGAACTGGTGGGTGCTACTTTCCGCACTTTCGCCCCCACCCCCGTACCCAATACCCAATATCCAATAGGCGGAACGCCGTCCATTACCCACTGCGCTTCAGAACAAAGCATCCTCGATGCGCAGCGTATGGCTGCTACGCTGGGCTTTGAGCATCATATATTAGATTTTCGTGACACCTTCCGTGAGCAGGTTATCGGCAATTTCATCAGCGAGTACGCCTGCGGGCGTACGCCTAATCCCTGTGTATTATGCAACTCGCATATCAAATGGGGCAAACTCATGCAGGCTGCAGAAGAATATGGTTGTGATTATATTGCTACGGGGCACTATGCGCAGATCGCCGAGCACCGCGGTCACACCTATCTCAAAACGGCAGAGGATACCCATAAGGACCAAACCTATTTCCTCTGGATGCTGACGGAGGAGAATCTACGCCGTACCATATTCCCATTGGGTGGACTGACCAAAGCGGAAGTACGACAGATTGCATTTGACCACGGTTTTGAGGCACTAAGCAAGAAAGAGGAGAGCCAAGACATTTGCTTCATCCCCAACAACGACTATCGATCGTTCCTCGCCCAGCATGGCGTTTCTGTGCCACAAGGCGAATACATTGATAATCAAGGAAGAGTATTGGGAATGCATCAAGGATTCTGCCATTATACCATTGGGCAGCGTAAGGGATTAGGCATTGCATTGGGAAGTCCTAAGTTTGTCACAAAGATTGATGCGACGAACAACCGTATCACATTGGGCGACCGTGAGGACTTACTCACCACAGAGGCAACGATTGCCGATGTGCGTATCCGCGACTGGGATTGGCTCCACGAGTCACCAGCAGTACAAGCCCGTATTCGATACAAATCACCCGCCACTCCCGCCCATCTTTTGGATGGGACTTCTATCCATTTCACCACCCCCGTTTGGGGCGTTACTCCAGGACAGTCGTTGGTGATGTACAAGGACAATTTGGTTATCGGTGGAGGAATTATTTGTTAAATTCCTTCCGACTGTGCTACCTCGGATGTCTTGCGTGGGTTCCAAGGGTCTTTGTAGGAGGAGAAGTTGAACAGCTCTTGCGTATGTGCCATCAAACGCGCAAAGCGCAAGAAATAGCCCGTATAGAAGGTGGAGAGTGGTACATATCTCGCCAACCATCGTTCTTCTCTTGGGCGTTCGCTGACCCATTGAATAATAGCAAATCCGATATATCCAAAGAACATACGGATGATATATCCTATGGCAAAAATTTCTATTAGTCGGTCCGTATGCATAAATATGAGTGAAATGATATATGCAAACCATACATAGTTGAATCCAAAATCATAGACGACATTCTCTAAGTTGGACAGCATATTTGAGAAGGAGAAGTTTTTGTTTGGCATGAAGATGTCTTTATGTTTACGCAATCGGAAACGCACGAGTGATTTGCTCCATCTTCTGCGTTGTTTGAAGAGTACATTCCATTTCACAGGTACATTGGTCATGCAGATGGCATCTTCGGCGAAATAAACTTTGTAGCCTGCTTTGCGTATTTTCTGCGTAATATCGCCGTCCAATCCAGGTCCAATATCCCAATAGCCCACCTGCTTAAGCACTTCCACATCAAATGCTCCAAATGCACCCGAAATAATATGATACAGCCCTAATTCGCTGGTTACCATGCGACCTACCTGAATGGTTTTGAGGTACTCTAATGCCTGCATAGCAGTACAGATAGAGTCGTGCGCATTACGCACTTTGACAACTCCACCTACAGCCTTGATTTGGCTATCCATATAGAAAGGGATCAGTATCTTCTCCAATGCATCGCGGTCCAGCGAGGAGTCTGCGTCGAGGTGTACAATATACTTGCCTTTGGCATAGAAAGAGCCAAGGTTGGCAGCGCTGGCCTTGCCACCGCGTGAGTGTGCGCGAATAAAGAGGTCGATATAGCCAGCTTTCTCCAAATCTCTACAGATGAGCGGAGTAGCATCGTCAGATCCATCGTCCACGATGATGATTTCGTAGTTCTTGTAGGTCTGTTCGCGGAGCGATTGTACCAGTTTGTAGATGTTCTTGCCCTCATTTTTGCCCGGTGCCAAAATGGTGATTAAGGGGTTCTCTATATAGAGTTTCATGCGGGCTATCTCTTTCTCCTTTCGACGATGCCGATAGCGTAATTTGTACCAGCATGTGATAATTATTTCCAACAGATAATAGCGCGGAAACTCCACAAAGAAAAGAAACCAATAGGTATTGAGCAATACTTGCCAGGATAAGTTGCGTGTAAAGCCCCCTACGATATCATCAATGATATGGAAAAAGAAATCCAGCACTGTGGGAATGTTGAAAGGTTTTTAAGTTTTTTAAGGTGTATAAGATGTATCAGGTTGGTATATAGGTTCGCATAAACGGCGAATATATTTCTCAATGTTTTCGTCGGCAATTCTCACGATATTGGTCATCTCCTCCACATGTGCAAATGGACACTCGGTTTGCAAAGCCGTTAGTTTTTCTTCAATATTACGCAGAAGGAGCGGTTGCAGTTCTCCAGAGTCTTCTGTGGCAATCTTCGATGAGAGGAAGTAGTAGTTACCTTTGAAGGAGAAGTTGTAGTCATAGAACACTTCGTGCATGCGGCGCATAAGGTGTACCCTGTCTGTGTCGTTCAGTGATTCGGGTAGGAGTATATGCAGTCGGATGGTGTAGAGTGTCTCGTTGAGTGCGCTGGTGTGCGAGAACAGACGCAACTGCTGCAGATAGGAATCAAAGTTGGAATAGCCAAACCACAAGTCTTTACCAATTTTGATAAGTGCTTCGTTGCTGACAATAGCCTGAATACCTTCTGCGGTGTATTTGTATCGCAGCACATCCATGGGCTGCAAATTGGCAGGGCGGTGTGATGAGTTGCAGTTAGCGCAGCGAACTTTCATCTTGGTGTGGATAAAGTTGTGTCCGCACTCGTTGCAGGTGTGCACATCGGTTGGTCGGTCGTAGTCCACGCCTATATGGTGCAAGTATTGGTGGCATTTTGGGCAACGCAACTTATCATCGTAGATATATGTACTTTCGGGTGAGATATTCGCACAGCGGAAGTGGTGGAGCATAGGTTCTTCGTTTATATTCGAACTCTCGCATTTTGGGCAACATTCGGCATAGATGAGGTGACTACTCTTGCACTGTGGGCAGAGGTGTACGCGCTCCACAAAGTCTTGGGGTTCGGCATAGCCTAAGTCCAATAGTTTTTGGTTGAACTCTAAGAACTCTTTGCGCGATACTACCTCATTGTTGAATAGCATGGCTGCGTATAGCGCGGAGTGACCTTCTGTTAGGCCAGGAATGATGGTGGAGGTATAGGTGTACTGACCGCGACTAATGGAGTATTTGCAGAGGCGAATGAAGAATGCCACATAGGTGGATACATTGGCTACCTGCTTGATTTGCATACGCTCCATTTGAGCGAAAATATCCTCCGAACGCTGTGTCACTAAGTCGTCAAAGGGGGTGTTGGCGATACCGTCGGCGAGTATCTTCAGCAGTCCCAATTGTGCTTTGTTGCTGGTTTGTACAAAGCGTGGCTTCATCCAACATTTGGTGGAGAAGATAGGCGAGGTCTTCTCCAGAAGGAGTCCCACCTCGTTATTGGACATATTGCTGATATTCAGATAGACAATATCGAATTTGTCTTCGTGAATCTCTGGACTATTTTCCACATCAAAGTATTGGTTGATGACCAGGATATTGCGCTCGTTAGCGTTGCGTATGATTTTGTAGATAGAGTATTCCATGTTTTTTATTCATTAAGTATTAACAGTGTGTCTCTGTGAATGGTATCTGGCTGTGCTATTTGCAGAGTGTCGTAATATTTATCATCTGAGCGAATGAGTCCATGGGTAGTGTGGAACATCATGTAGTCTGTCTCCTTGTCTTCTTGCATCTTTGACTCAAAATTATTGATACGAATACGCACGGGAATGTTCTTAACCAATGTCCAGAACGGAATCACTTGTCCCGTGTCCACACCCATGACTACGATGACGGCGGTATGGTCGCGCGAGAAGGTGCTTCGTAGCTCGCCCGGTATCTCCTCGGTACGGGTACCCAGCATCAGTACGCTGGCGGTAAATGATACATCGTCATTGACTATCACCTCGGCTTGGGTATTACGGTTGATATGTTTCATCTCGCGAGGCATCACATAGGTGACCACAGAGAGGTTGTTGCGGTGGAGGTCAAAACTCTGCAAGGAGATGATAGGTTCACCGCGCAAGAGCAGTGTCAGTTCGGGTACATACACTTTGGTCACGATACCCGAGTCCACGGCTATGGAGTAGCGCACCAGTCCCAGTTCCTTCATCAGTTCCACATTACGCATGTCTTGTACGCGGAGGAAACCTGAGTTGTTGTTATATGTTTTCTGAACGGCCTTCTTGGTCTGGTCGAGGGCGTTCCACAGCACACCCAACTTGCGGCGCTGGGCATTGTATTGCTCCTCCGCCTCCGCCAGTTCTTGCTCTATCTTCATCTTCTTGAGGTTGTCGCTCAGTCCGAAACGGATATTGTGGTCTTCGGTCTCCAATTGCTTCTTGAGCTCCTTGATACGCACTTTCAGCACCTCTAAGTCTTGGCGTGCCAGACCATAATCCACGCGCATGTTACGGTTTTGTATTACGACAGTAGGCTCGCTATCGGTGGACTCGTGGCTGTAGAAGATGTTGCTATATACATAGGAGAGCAAGGTGTCACCAGGAACGATGAAGTCGCCTACATTCTTGTTCACCTCAAGCACATAGATGTCGTCCGCATGACGCAGGGTGTTCAGATCGGCATTGATGTATCCATCAAACTCGGTGTATAGGATGTTCTTTCCTATCCACAAGCCAATGATGATTAGAATACCTATCAGGATAACTGTAAACACAATCTGCTGTGTCGCTATCTTCTTTTTTCTTTCTTTGAGAATGCTCTCTATGTCGTTTTGTCTGTCTTCTGTAGAAAATGAAAACTCTTTCATGACTATATAATTATATGATGGTTCCTACACAAAAATCAAATATGGATATATCTGTCAGATATGTCTGCAATGTCATCAGCAAGCAGTCGCGTTGATACTGATAGGAGAGGAATTTCTCCCAGCATACCAGATAGGTGTTGTACTCCTTGGTGCGCAAGATGATGTTGTATCCGCCTTTGCGATTGAGGTAGGCATTGCTGCGTATCTGCAAATAGCGTTTGAGGTCTTGCATGCGATGCAGTTCGGCCGTTGAGATACGATTTAGGCGTTCAATATCCAGCAGAATGGCGCGGATGTTCTCTTCGATTTTCTTGGTTGCTTCTTCTTTCTCATGGTCTATAATCATACGCTGTGCATCCATAGCAGCGCGTTTTTTGCCAGCTTCGCCTGTGATAGGGATATTGAAGTTGACACCGAAATCCACATTGGTAGAGTTCGCTAAGTCGGTGCGAAAATAGTAGGAATAACGGATGAAAGGCGAAATGTTGAGTTTTGTCCAATAGGAGTGGTTCTCCATCTGTTGTGCCAGCAGTTCGGATTGCAGTTGCAGTAGGTGTAGGTCAGCATGATGCTGGCGAATATAGTCCAACAATCCTATCGAATCTATCTCTACTACCAAGCCTGATGGGTGGGATAAATCTTCTGCCATTGGATAAGTCTTCGACATAGCCATTAGAGCGCGCTCAGCTTCAGCTTTGTCGTTGATGATATCCAACATCTCATCGCTGGAGATATTGCCATGCTCCAGCAAGTACATTTGCGCGTCATTCATAAGTGTGAGGTTTACCAAGCGATGTTGCAGAATGCCCGACAAAAGGCTATCGTATTTCTGCTGGTAAAACTCTTGATTCTCAGCCAATAGGCGCGCAAGGTTGGCTTTGTCCATCTCTATGCGCTCCATGTCGCCTTGCAACTCAATAGCTTGCTTGCGACCTTGACGATGAATGAGGGAGGAGTTAAGGAAGTTCCAACGCAGTTCCACTTGCACTTTGGCTTTGTAGCGCGATACAGCATCGTCTTCGTCGAGCGCCAATCCTTCGTCCAGACGATAGTAGGTTTGTCCTGTCAGAGCCAGTCCTGTCTCGTGCTTCATGGCACGCACTTCGGCTTTTACATGATCTGTAATCAAGGAGTCTGCTTTGCTGGTAGTATCTTGCGCTATCCAATAGTGTTGAAAATAAACGGCTGGACTATCCACCACTGCACTATCTACTTCTGTAGGCGCAAAAATCAGTGAATCCAATGCTACAAACCGTTGCTCAAAGGTGTCAAACAGCCTCAGGCTTCCGTCTTGCTGGGCGTAAGTCAAGGTAGTGGCACAGAATACAAAAAATATAACCAATAACTTCTTCATCTGTTTACATAAAGCAATTTAGCCTGCAAAGTTACACTTTATTTTTGAATTTTCCAAATATTACGCAGTAATTCTCAAAAAATAGGACGAAACATGCGTATTTAAAGCAATATAAAACAGAAAAAGCGGAGAGTTTCCGCTTTTTCCTTGGAGTGAAATATGTTGGAGATATTATTCGGTCATGCCCAATTCGTAAATTTGGAGGCCGTACATGCCGTATGCCACATAGATACGACCATCAGGGCCTTTCTTCACGAAGTTAGCCGATTGTTTTACATCGGTATTGTTGTTCACCTTGGTAGCGGCACAACCCGTGTAGCAGAGGCGCTTAATCAAGCGGTTGCAGATATTGCCATTCATGTCGGTGTATGTGCTATTCTTATCCAATATGACTAATCCATCGCCTGCAGCGAGGTAGATATGATGCTCATCCACATCTACGCCATTGGCACTGCGATTGCTACCACCTACACGATTGCCAGCGTAATCGTAAACGCCAAAGCCGTTTTGACCCTTGCAGACATAGATATGCTCGTTGTCGCAGATACATACATTCTTACCGTCAACAGGATAAATAGAGCCTACCTCAAAGGATGCTTCTTCCACCATTTGAGTGTTGTAGATAGTCACGATACCACGATCGGTATTATTGAGTGTAACAACCTTGCCATTCTCCCTATTATAATAGATGTATTTACCTTGGAAGTTCTCGGTGTTCTCGTTGAGACTTTTCTTCTCTTGGTTGGTATTGTCGTTCAAGCCAAACTTATTGATACCACCATTGGAGTAGCCAGAGATGGTCACCAATTCATCGCCGATACAATCCACGCAGTTAGCCGAGTAACCCGTTAAGTTTACGCGCTCTTCTTTGTATTCTTCAACGGCTGGGAAGCGACCATTGCTATTGAGTGCTACTTTCGTCATTGCTGCACCTACTTTGCTGCTCGTAGCAGCAGTGTAAACCACATTGTCGGAGAAGAAGATATGGTTGTATTTGAACTCACTGTTCTCCATTGACTGCTCGAAGAGGCTACTGGTAATGTCATAACTATCAATATGAATTACATCAATAATACCACCAAAATCGTCTGCACTGTCCACAGATGGGCTGTAGTTGTGCTCTCCGTATTTGAGGTTAGTTTCTGGATTAGCATGCCAACTCAAATATACCACATCACCGTTGAAAGCAATGCTGGTAGCAGAGTACTTGTGTGTAGGAGAACTGCTCTCTGGAGGCAACACCTCAATGACAGGCACATTACCCACCTCTGGACGGCAACCGTCTTCCGAAGCAGGAAGCCATGAGTTGGTGCCGATAGTGACGGTCGAAGGAACGACCATATTCTCTTCGTTGAGCACTGCTTTCTCGTCTGCCACATCGTAGTAGAACTTGATGCGCAAGTTACCTTGAACATCCAAGTTGCCCGTCAAGTTGCCACATGGGAACGCAGCCGCTGCTACATCGCCAGGTACATTGGTGTATTCGTTACCGCGATCGAAATAGAGTTTACCGCCTACCCTTACTACGGATTTGTAGGTAGCTTCTACGCCATTCACCACAATGCGTTGGCTGCCTTTGTCCACGAACATACCGTCGCTCATGATTTCAAACAACGCGTCCTTGAGGTTCATAGTACCTACGCCTTGGTTGGTAAGCAAGGTATTGGTTTGAAGGTACTTATTTATATTTACAACCGCCGAACGACTGGACTTGAAGTCCAACTCGCGTAGTACATATACGCAATCGTCAAAGGTCACATCTGCCGCGCCCTCTACATAGAGATCCTTGCCGATGGTCACCTTGTTAGTGGTATGTGTCTTACCGCCATTGAGCAAAGCTGTACCTTCCACATACATCTCGCGCTCGCAATAGAAGTCGGAGGCAGGATCTACTTGGAAGGAAGAGTAGGCATTGTTGTTATTAACGGTATTGTTGTTGGCTTTCACATAGAATGGCTCGCCTTCAGCGTCGTAGATATGCAGCAAACCAGCTTCGTACAAGCGCAATCCCATATTGTCTGGTGGGGTGATGTTACCCCAGCAATATACTTTGGTAGCTTTTTTGATTTTCACTTTGTCATCCCAACCTGCTTCGCAGTAGGTGAGTACTGCACCCTCAAGGATGTAGATGTTTACAGGAGTGTCGTCGTTCCACCATGCGCCAGAGAAAGTAGCGTTAGCTGCGATGTAAATGTCAATGCTGCCCTCGCCAGACCAGTCTTGACTGATTGTACCAGTCCATGGTTCGTTGATGTAGTAGGACTTACCTTTGGTAAGGGTCACACCATTGTTCCAGTTGGTAGGTGCATCTTTCAGTGGGAGCGCATCCGCAGGAATAGCGGGTGCGGGGGTAGTTGCCACGCGCTTGCGTGCAGGTAGTTTCTTGAGACTGCCTCCAAAAACTAATCGCGATGATAATTGTGAGGGATCATCGATAATCGTTACATTTTCGGTGGTCGATACAGCAGGGTTCTGCCCGTTGTCGCATGATGCACTGGCAAATAACAAAATTGTCAATGTACAGACAATAGAGAAACTCTTTTTCATCGTTTGTTTTTTTAGATTGTTTTTTAATTTAATGTATTAGTTTTTAGTTAGTTATAACTAATTTGCTTGCGTCCAAAAGTTGCATATTGGAAACTTTTCCGCAAATTACGCTGCAAAGGTAATACTTTTTTTTGAATTACCAAATATTTTTTGTAATTATTTTTGCAAAAAATACATTTTGCTAAATAGTATTTTACAAAACGCACCATTTTCCCCAGCCAGATCTTCGCATACAACTCGATTACCAATAGGACTATCAAGGTTTCCTCCCCGTAATCGACACAAAAAAGAAAAGACTTACGAATCCGTAAGTCTTTCTTTGGTTAGTCGGGATGGCGAGATTCGAACTCACGACCTCCTGCTCCCAAAGCAGGCATTCTAACCGGGCTGAACTACATCCCGCTGCTTTCTCTCTCGAAAGCGGGTGCAAAGGTACTGCAAGTCGGATCGTAGCCATGTCGTTCTGTGAGCCAAGGAGTT
>JAZNRY010000022.1:0-39543 GCA_045590995.1 Paludibacteraceae bacterium
AGGTGGAGAGGAGATTGTCAAGAGTGCCACCTCTATCGCCCAATCGCTTGGCGTAAGCGATGCAATTATCGGTCTTACCGTTGTAGCGTTGGGTACATCATTGCCCGAGCTGGCTACCTCTTGTATGGCAGCATTCAAAAAGAACTGCGATATTGCGTTAGGTAATGTGATAGGTAGCAATATCTTCAATATCTTCTTTATTCTTGGCACGAGCGCATGCGTCAAAGCGTTGCCTGGTTACCACGGACTGGAGATAGATGCGCTAATGGCAGCATTAGGTAGTGTCTTCGTGATGCTCTTCGTCTATCTCACCAAGAAGCACGAAATCAAGCGTTGGCACGGAGCTATCCTCCTCCTCACCTATGCCGCTTACCTCGCATACCGAATAATTACGCTCTAAATACTAAACAGTAGCGGCTCTGCCGCGTCCACTAAACACGAAACATATGTCAAAGATTCAACTTCCCGAGAACGCTTCTCGTCCTCTCCGCCCAGGAGAGAAGTATGAGCCAATTCTCAAACCACAAAACTCCTACCCCGAAATCACCCCATATAGCGTGATCATGGGTGTCATCATGGCAGTCATCTTTTCTGCTGCCGCAGCATATCTTGGCTTGAAAGTCGGTCAAGTATTCGAAGCAGCCATCCCTATCGCTATCATTGCAGTAGGTCTATCCTCTGCCATGAAGCGCAAGAACGCCATTGGCGAGAATGTCATCATTCAATCTATTGGTGCATCGTCGGGTGTCATCGTAGCGGGGGCAATCTTTACATTGCCTGCACTTTACATCCTACAAGCTAAATACCCTGACATCACCGTCAACTTCATGCAAGTCTTCCTATCGTCCTTGCTCGGCGGTTGCTTGGGTATCCTTTTCTTGATTCCTTTCCGCAAGTATTTCGTACAGGAGAAACACGGCGAATATCCTTTCCCTGAGGCTACGGCTACTACCCAAGTCCTTGTTTCTGGCGAAGGCGGTGGCAACCAAGCTAAACCCCTCATCTGGGCCGCTGGAATCGGAGGTTTGTACGATTTTGCGGTTTCCACTTTCGGCCTATGGACCGAGCAACTCACCACTCGCATGATGGGTTGGGGCGAGGCGTTGGCGGCTAAGTTCAAACTCGTATTCTCCATCAACACCTCTGCTGCGGTACTTGGTTTGGGTTATATCATCGGATTGAAGTACGCAGCCGTTATCTGCGCAGGTTCGTTCTTCGTATGGTGGGTACTCCTTCCTCTCCTCGGTAGCGTGCCTGGCATGGAAGCTACTGACCCACAAAACCTCTTCCTCGATTACGGCCGTAATATCGGTATCGGTGCCATCGCTATGGCTGGTCTCATCGGTATCGTCAAGAGTTGGGGCGTGATCAAGTCGGCTGTTGGTTTGGCAGGCAAAGAGCTCGGCGGCAAGGGTAAACAAGTCATCGAGGCATCGCTCCGCACGGAGAAAGACCTCAGCATGAAGTTCATCGTCTTGGCTATCGCTGTGGCTTTACTCGTGACCCTTGTCTTCTTCTGGCTCGGTGTATTGGGCAATATCTGGCAAGCGTTGGTAGCCTTCCTCGTGGTGGCAGTCATCGCTTTCCTCTTCACTACCGTAGCCGCTAACGCCATCGCTATCGTAGGTAGCAACCCTGTTAGTGGTATGACATTGATGACCCTTATCATCGCTTCGGTGATCTTCGTGGCAGTAGGTATGAAGGGTTCAAGCGGTATGGTTGGCGCCATGGTGATTGGTGGTGTCGTTTGTACGGCTTTGTCTATGGCGGGCGGCTTCATTACTGACCTCAAGATCGGTTACTGGATTGGAACCAGCCCATACAAACAAGAGACTTGGAAGTTCCTCGGCACCCTCGTGAGTGCCGCTACCGTAGGTGGCGTGATGATTATCCTCAACAAGACATATGGTTTCGTAGGCGAGAACGCCCTCGTAGCTCCTCAAGCCAATGCCATGGCTGCGGTTATCGAACCATTGATGAGTGGTCAAGGTGCACCATGGATGCTCTATTTCGCAGGTGCTGCTTTGGCATTGATTCTCAACTTCATGGGTGTACCTGTGTTGGCATTTGCCTTGGGTATGTTCATCCCATTGAGTTTGAACACCCCATTGCTCGTAGGTGGTGCTATCTCATGGCTTGTGAGCCGCAAGCGCGAGAAAGATGGCGAGAAAGCCGAAGAGTTGGCTGCAGCTCGCAACGAGAAGGGTACATTGATTGCATCTGGCTTCATCGCAGGTGGTGCATTGATGGGTGTAGTGAGTGCGCTCATTAAGTTCTGTGGCGTAGAGTGTTACTTAGGCACTTGGGCTGCAAGCAACCACGCCGCCCTCGTCGGCGTAGCCGCATATATTGCGCTCATCGTGTACTTCATTCTGGCAAGCAAAAA
The DNA here is from genome assembly GCA_045590995.1 of Paludibacteraceae bacterium. Classification (GTDB taxonomy): domain Bacteria; phylum Bacteroidota; class Bacteroidia; order Bacteroidales; family Paludibacteraceae; genus Colicola. The sequence goes on from JAZNRY010000022.1 coordinate 2,387, forward strand.
AACGAAATAAAAAAGCATACATTTAGCAAATGGCATATATTGACATTGAGTATGGCACTAAAAGGTAAATATGAGCAATCGCATTGGGCGGTGAAGGTTATCCAATGGTTAGGATGTATATTGGTGTTGAGCATATTGGCTGCGGGGACTATGTTCTTTTTTGAGCAACCACTATCCGTGAACGCAATGAAATGGATACAATTCTTTCAGTCAACAGCGATGTTTTTGCTGCCACCGCTTTGCATGGCATATTTATGGAGCAAGCAACCATTAGCGTGGTTGAGTTTGAAAGGTTATAATGGTGGTACAAGTGCTTCAGGTAATGTAGGTAATGCGGAAAATGCAGGTAATGGAAAATGGAGTGCAAATAGTATGGTTTGGGCAGTGGTAGTAATGCTTATGGCATTACCTGCCATAAACCTGCTTGCCCATATCAATCAACAAATGACATTACCTGCCTTCCTCGAACCATTGGAAGCATGGATGAAAAGACAAGAAGAAACAGCCCAACTGCTGACGGAACAATTCATGCAGGTAACCACATATAGCGGACTTATCATCAACCTCCTGCTTATGGCACTTCTCCCTGCGGTAGCGGAAGAACTTACCTTTAGAGGCGTACTACAGAAGTTGTTGCAAGGCACTAAAGTTGCAGAGGCGCAAAGTTGCAAAGTGCCTCATGTGGCAATATGGTGTAGTGCAATACTTTTTTCTGCTATCCATTTGCAGTTTTATGGTTTCTTGCCACGCATGCTGATGGGTGCACTCTTCGGCTATGCGTTAGCATGGACAGGCAGTCTATTGGCACCAATCCTCATGCACTTTACCAACAATGCAGCGGCAGTAGTATTGTATTTCATATCCCTTCGCGCGGGCTGGGACATGAAGCAAATAGATGCCATAGGAACAAACAACACCCTTTGGTTGGGTGTTGTTTGTATGGTCATTACGATAGTAGGAATTTATGCTTTCCGTCGTTCTACAACGATCAGCAACGCTTCTTCACGAACATCCAACGGCAATTGAATATTGCGTAGTTGAATACTACGCACCCATCCTGGCACATCGCTCGCTTTGAGTGTATCAAACACTTCACGAATCATTTGATATTGCTCCTGCGTGTAGTTCTCAGCAGGAATACCGATGAGGGCGTCCAGTTCTTCGTCATCGTAGTAGATGACCTCTGCGTTCGTTTGAAGGAGCGTTTCCCGTTCGCAGACAAGGTGCTCGCCACAGCAGCCATCGTCCTCATTACGGTTATCGGACGCTTCGCTATTGGTTATTGGAAGTTCGCTTTGCTCGCTATTGTTCTGTTTCCTTGCGCGTACCTCAAAGATAATAAGGATTACAATACCGAGGCAAACAAAAAGGATTAATGGAATCATAGTGTTGTTGTTTTTTAGATCGCTCGCGTTGCTCGCTGTAAATCGTTGCACTGGATTACTCTACATCTTCTTCCACGACAAGGTTGTCAATGATGAAATTCTGACGGTCAGAAGTGTTTTTACCCATATAAAAACTGAGCAAGTCAGCCACAGCATCCTCTTTGCGCAAAGTAACTTGATCCAAACGAATACCCTTGCCAATAAATCCCTTAAACTCATCTGGACTTATCTCACCCAAACCTTTGAATCGCGTAATCTCAGGATTCGGTTTAAGGTCTTCAATGGCTTTCAATCGTTCTTCTTCGCTATAGCAATAACGAATTTCCTTTTTATTCTTTACACGGAAGAGAGGTGTTTGTAGGATATACACATGCCCTTTCTTGACCAAGTCAGGGAAGAATTGCAAGAAGAATGTAAGCATGAGCAATCGAATATGCATACCATCCACATCGGCATCGGTGGCTATAATCACTTTATTATAGCGCAGTTCGTCCAAACCGTCCTCGATGTTGAGGGCAGATTGCAAACAGTTGAATTCCTCGTTCTCATACACCACCGATTTGCTCAGTCCGTATGAGTTGAGTGGTTTACCACGGAGCGAGAACACCGCCTGCGTGCGCACATCACGGCTCTTGGTGATAGAACCCGAAGCAGAAAGTCCCTCCGTAATAAAGATACTACTCTCCTCGCGCAAGTCATCCTCTGCGTCTTTAGCAGACTTGGTGGGTTTAGCATCGTTGTAATGCACTTGGCAGTCGCGCAGTTTAGGGTTGTTGAGCAAGTTCTTCTTTGCCCGCTCACGAGCGGCCTTGGTGACACCAGCGATAGCTTTTCGCTCTTTCTCCGAGTCTTGAATCTTCTGCAACATCACCTCCGTTATTTCGGGGTGTTTGTGCAAATAATTGTCCAAATGTTGTTTGACAAAATCATTGACAAACTTATTCACCGACAATCCCCCATCGGGTGACATGTCTTTGGAGCCTAACTTCACTTTTGTTTGGCTTTCGAAGACTGGCTCTGACACATTGATAGCAATCGCTCCAACCACGCCATTACGAATATCGCTCAACTCAAAATTCTTGTTGTAAAACTCTTTGATTGTTCTACCAATAGCTTCTCGATAGGCAGCTTGGTGTGTACCTCCTTGTATGGTATGCTGCCCATTGACAAAGGAATGGTACTCTTCCCCACTTTGGTCGGTGTGCGTGAGCGCAATCTCTATATCCTCGTCCTTGATGTGAATGATAGGATAAAGGGGGTCAACCGTCATAGTCTCGGTAAGCAAGTCAAAGAGACCATTCTTTGATGCGTATTTTTTGCCATTATACACGAGTGTAAGCCCCGTATTGAGATAGGCATAATTGCGCATCATGGTTTCTATGAAGTCATCTCGGAAATGATAGTTTTCAAAGATTCCCTTTGAGTTGTCAGGAATAAACTCAATGAGCGTACCACGCTTCTCGCTACCATTGTAGTCTTGGATATCGGTGTCTTCTACGAGATGTCCTTGGTGAAAAACCACTCGTCGTGTTTTGCCATCTCTCCAGACTTGGACGGTAAATTCCAAGCTCAAAGCATTCACTGCTTTTGTACCAACGCCATTCAATCCGACGGATTTCTTAAAGGCCTTCGTGTCGTATTTACCGCCCGTGTTGAGTATAGACACGGCTTCCACCATTTTTCCCAGTGGAATACCGCGTCCATAGTCGCGCACGCGCACTCGCTCTCCTTTGGATATGTCTTCATCCGCCCCCACAGTAATCTCAATGGTCTTTCCCTCATTCATACGAAACTCATCAATAGAGTTATCGATGGTTTCTTTGATAAGGACATATATACCATCATCGGAGTGATTGCCATCTCCGAGTTTACCGATATACATACCCGGACGGCGTCGGATATGCTCGCGGTCATCCAAGTGGACAATATTATCTTCGTTGTATGTGCTGATAGGTTTTGTTTCCTCTGCCATGGTGGTTAATGACGGTTAGGCGGTGAATAACGGTTAGACGGTTAAACGGTTAGGCGGTGAATGGCGGTGAAGATGATTACTTCTTTTTTGCGTCAATATCGGTATCTACCAAGATACGACCACAGAACTCGCAAACAATGATTTTCTTGCGGAGGCGAATATCCAATTGTCGTTGTGCTGGAATTTTGCTGTGGCAACCGCCGCAGCTATCGCGCTCTACTTTCACCACAGCCAAGCCGTTGTGTGCATTTTTGCGGATACGATGGAAAGCGGTAATCAATCGGTTGTCAATATGCTTCTCTAACTCCGCAGCACGCACCATGTATTTCTCGGTTTGCTCTTTTGTTTCAGCCAAGATAGAGTCCAGTTCATTTCGTTTTTGATTGAGGTCAACCGTTCTATCCTCGATATCGGTGATGGTTTTTGCCTTATCTGCTTGACGCTCTTCCAACTCTATTTTGAATTTGCTAATCTTGCGTTGTGAAGCCTCGATTTCCAACTCTTGATATTCGATTTCCTTGGTTAGGTTGTCGTACTCGCGGTTGTTTCGGACATTGTTTTGTTGCTCTTTGTATCGTGAGATAGAAGCATTGGCGTTTTCGATACGCACGCGGTGTTCAGAGATGCCTGTTTCGCACTCTTTGATACCATTCTCAATGTTGGTCAAACGCGTTTTGAGTCCCTCAATTTCATCGCCCATGTCTTTTACCTCTTGTGGCAACTCACCTGCCAAGATACGAAGGCTGTCGATTTTTGTGTTTACGGTTTGCAATTCATACAGAGCGCGCAGTTTCTCCTCTACGGTCAACTCTTGTTCGATTTTTTCTTTTGCCATAGTTGTTATGTTGTTTGATGTTATTATTCTTTTTGTTTGAGTCAAATTGATTTTTGGTAGTATTTCACGGGGCTTTGATCTGATTGAGCCATTCGTGTAGTGATATGCTTGGATAATAGTTGCTCGAATATTTCTCGTGTGAAATGTTCGCTTACCCAATGGTCCATATCCACGACCATAATGCGTTGATAGGCATTTTGCAGCTCATGGTACTTGAAGTCGGCAGAGATGTATGCATCAGCACCTTGTGCGATAGCTTGTTCTACGAACTCTGCTCCAGCGCCACCACAGATAGCCACTGTTTTGATTTCGTTTGCAGTTCCTTCGACCCATCGTAGGACAGCTTTGTTGGTTGCAAATACATGCGCTATATGTTCCAGCAAAGCATTGCAGGTCATAGGAGTTGGCAGTTCGCCAATAACTCCCAGTCCCGCATTGGTATTGGTGTCGGAAGGAATAAGGATACGATAATTGGGAATGCCTAATTTCTCTGCTATACGCCCGCTGACTCCATGCAGATAGGCGTCCATGGATGTATGTGCGGAATAGATAGCAATGTTGTGTCGAATAGCTTTTTCGACACATCGTTCTTGCGGTGTAGCGCCCGTTAGGTGTTTAATTCCGTGGAAGAGAAGTGGATGGTGCGAAATAATAAGATCGCAACCCAAAGAAATAGCTTCATTGACCACAGATTCTGTTACATCTACGGTCAACAATGCCTCATTTACTTTTGCATTGCGATTACCCACCTGTAGTCCCGAATTGTCCCAATTTTCTTGGTAATTCAAGGGAGCTACAGATTCTATGATATTGATAATATCTTGAAGGATCAACCTTTTTTAGCCCCTACTCCTGTTCGTGCGGATGAAGCAGCTGCTTTTTGCGTTTTCACTTGCGCTTTGGGTGCAGGTTTCTTAGTTTCTTGCTTGTGCTCCTCAATAGCAGCTACCTCATCTCCTTCCTCGTTGATTGTAAAATCAGTGATTCCTGCATTAATGAGAATATTGTACCATTGAATGAGTTTGCGAATGTCGCTTGGATATACTCTGTCGCGGTCAAAGTCGGGCAGTACCTCGCCAAAGTAGTTACGCAACTGGTCGTTATCAGCTTTTTTAGGGTCGATGGTAGCGAGTTTGTAGTTTTCTTTTTCGCCTAAGTTAATGAGTACTTGATTGAGTGCGATATCGTCTCCCATGGTGTACATAGATATTTCGCCGAGTGAAACGATTTTGTCTCTTGCGTAAGTAGGCATACGCTTTCCGTCGATTAAAGACTCTACGATGAGCATATTGTTGCCACGACTAACCAACTTATAAAGTCCTGGCTTTCCCGTAATTGATAAAATATCTCTTAGCATAGTTTGAAAAATTAGCTATGTTTATTCGTTTTTTCGGTTAAATATAAAAATCGCTGCAAAATTACTACTTTTTTTGGATATTTGCAAATTTTTTTGTACCTTTGCGCGATTTTATGCGGGTATAGACAACAAATACTACAAACAAAACATACAAAGACAACAAACAAACAATACTACAGACAAAACATACAATACTACAAACAAAACATACCTATACAGCAAAAACGCACAGGAAGAAACAATGCGGTTAAAAAGTAATATCAACATAAAAAATAGGCGTGCCACTTTTGATTATGAAGTGCTGGATAAATATACAGCAGGTATTCAACTCTTCGGAACAGAAATCAAATCCATTCGAGAAAGCAAAGCTTCACTCGCAGATACCTACTGCCAATTCATCGGCAACGAACTGTGGGTAAAACAAATGCATATAGCCGAATATCGCTTCGGCAACTACAGCAACCACGACGCAAAACGAGACCGCAAACTGCTAATGACACGCAAAGAACTACACAAACTGCAAAAACAAGTACAAGACACAGGCAAAACCATTATCCCACTACGACTCTTCATCAACGAAAAAGGCTTCGCAAAAATGGAAATAGCACTCTGCCAAGGTAAACACTCCTACGACAAAAGACAAGCACTAAGAGACGCCGACGACAAAAGAGAACTACAACGAGTAATGAAAGAAGTAAGGCAATGAGGCGATGAGGCAATGAGGTAATGAGGGTAAGAAGATATGCGATTTAGTGATATAATAGGACAAGAAGAAGTGAAGCGTCAGCTTCGTCAGGCAGTGCGCGACGGGCGCATTGCTCATGCACAGTTATTCACAGGTATAGCAGGCATCGGCAAAATAGGACTCGCCCTCGCCTACGCACAATACTTGGCTTGTCCCCATCGCACAGCTGACGACTCTTGCGGACAATGCCCCAGCTGCTTGCAATACCAAAAACTACAACACCCCGACTTGCACTTTGCCTTCCCCATCGTAAAAAGCGATGCAGGTGATGTATGCGATGACTACATGGACAAATGGCGCGGACTACTTACAGAGCAACCCTACTTTGACATCGAAGACTGGTATCGCACATTAGGCGTAGAAACCAAGCAGGGAATGATTTACGAAAAAGAAAGCAGCGAGATACTACGCAAGTTATCACTCAAAAGCTTCGGCGACGGATACAAAGTGATGGTGATTTGGCAGCCCGAAAAAATGAACGCCACCTGCGCAAACAAACTGCTGAAACTACTGGAAGAACCTCCCGTCCAAACACTATTCCTCTTAGTAAGCGAGCAACCCGAACAGCTATTAAGCACAATCCTATCGCGCGTACAGGAAATTCGTGTTCCGCGCTTAGAAAAACAAGTGATAGCCCATGCGCTGCACAAGACCTACAGTTGGTTGAGCGAAGAGGACGCAACCGATATAGCCCATATGTCCAACGGCAGCTACCTGACCGCGCTGCGCGTGATGAGCGAAAGCAACGATACACAAGGGTATTTTGACGACTTTGTGGCATTGATGCGCAATGCATGGTTGGTGGGACAAAAAAAAGACTACAGCGCATTGCTGAAACTGCGCCAATGGAGCATGGATATGGCAGACAGCAAAGTGGGAAGAGAAAAACAAAAAGCATTCTTGCAATACGCACAACGACAAATACGCGAAAACTATATTTATAACCTTGGTAACAGCGAAATGAATTACCAAACAAAACAAGAACGCGCGTTCTCTACCAAATTCGCCCCGTTTATCCACGATGGAAATGTGGAACGCATGATGAACGAACTAAGCAAAGCCGAAACACAAATAGCACAAAACGGAAACGCGAAGATCATATTCTTCGATTTGTGTTTGCAAATGATCGTGATGGTGAAGTAGGGTGTAAAGTGTAAAGTGTAAAGGAACGGAATTATGAAAGAAGATTTTATTATAGAAAATGGCTCGTGCCACATTACTAAGAAAGCGGTAAATCACAACCCCAAGCATATGCTGCCAGTGGTGGACTGGTTGAGTGACTTACCCAAAGATGGCAGCGAGTCTGACCTCGTAGAGGTACAATTCAAAAATACCCGAAAAGGGTACTACCACAACAACATACCATTGCCTTTGGAAAAAGGCATGACCGTAATCGTAGAATCCAACCCCGGATACGACATGGGCGAAGTAACACTGACAGGACAACTGGTGAGTACGCAAATCAAAAAAGCACATATCAACCTGGAACGCTACGAGATACGCAATATCGTACGCCTCGCCACCGAAGAAGACAAAAAACGAGCAAAAGAAGCACACGCCAAAGAACAAGCAACCATGATTCAAGCACGACAATTGGCAAAATCACTCGGTTTGGAAATGAAAATTGGCGATGTGGAATACCAAAGCGATGGCACCAAAGCCATCTTCTACTACATCGCCGACGGACGCGTGGATTTTCGTCAGCTGATCAAAGTATATGCCGAGACATTCCGTATTCGTATCGAGATGAAACAGATCGGCGCACGCCAAGAAGCAGGTCGCATAGGCGGCACAGGCCCTTGCGGCAGAGAACTGTGTTGCTCCACATGGATGACACAATTCTCCTCAGTAGGCACCAATGCAGCCCGCCTGCAAAACATCTCGCTCAACCCGCAAAAATTGGCAGGTCTATGCGCAAAACTGAAATGTTGCTTGAACTACGAAGTACCCGTATATGAAGAGTCCGTAAAACAACTCCCCGCCCGTCATCAACACTTGGAGACCAAAGATGCCACCTACTACCTGTTCTCTTCAGACCCTCTCAAAGAAGAAGTAACCTACTCTACCGACTCGCACCACCCAGCGAACTTGCAAACCATCTCCATCCAACGCGCCAAAGAAATCATTGACATGAACAAACGAGGCGATAAACCACTATCGCTCGGCGGCAAAGAGACAGCGGTAGAATCCGTAAAAATAGACTACCAAAATGTGGTCGGTCAAGACGACTTAACGCGCTTTGACAAGAAAAAACAACACCGCAATAATGGCAATCGCAAACGCGATCCACGAAACAACAACAAACCACGCAATACAACTAACCCATAAAATGCGCCATACTATATTCATCATACCCTTGGTTGTGCTCTTGCTTACCTCCTGCCAACGCATGGCAGTATATAGCGATTTCCACTCCCTACCCCCTCATGGTTGGCACGAAGACTCCATACTCACCTACACCATGAACGACTTGGACACGAGCGCTACCTATGAAATCCAAATCATGGTTCGCCATACAAGTCAGTATCCCTATCAGAATCTCTGGCTCTTTGTGGACGAATACGCAGGGAACATGCACATACAACGCGATACCATAGAAGCAATGCTCGCAGATGACTATGGTCGCTGGTTAGGAAACGGCATCAATCGCTACGCGTTGCCACTAATGTACGAGGCAGATTATCACTTCATAAGCAAAGACAATAGTCGTCTGACTATCCAACAAGGTATGCGCACAGAATGGCTAACAGGTATCACAGATGTTGGCATAAAGGTAATTAAGAATTAAAAGACAGATGAGCAAGAACAAACTGAAGAAATTTGCAGAAATGGAGACTTTCCACAATGTGTTTCAATGCGGAGCACGTGAAGTGGTGAGTGATAGCGTTGTTACAGAAATGGCAGGTCACTGGCGTGAGAAGTATTTTCATAACGACCACCCTATCGTATTGGAATTAGGTTGCGGTCGCGGCGAATACACCGTCGGTTTGGCGCAACGCGACCCCAATAAAAATTATATCGGCATTGACATCAAAGGCGCTCGCATGTGGGCAGGCGCCAAACAAGCCGAACAAGCAGGCATGAAAAATGTGGCATTCCTGCGCACCAACATAGAAATGCTCTGCCATTTCTTCGCCGCTAACGAAGTGGACGAGGTATGGATTACCTTTCCCGACCCACAAATGAAAAAAGCCACCAAGCGACTGACCTCAACATACTTCATGCAACGCTACCGTCAGTTGCTACGAGCCAATGGACTCATTCATTTGAAAACCGATAGTCCATTCCTTTATACCTACACGCAAGCCATGGTGAAAGAAAATGGGTATCCGCTATTGGTGGACACCTGTGACCTGTATGGCGATGAGGCAATGAGGCAATTAGGCGATGAGGTCAGCGAAGCACGCGCCTTGCAAACACATTACGAACACCAATGGCTCGACCGCGGACTGACAATCAAATATATAGCATGGCAACTGCCCGAAGAACCATCGCTCATAGAACCAGATATAGAAATAGAAAAAGACACCTATCGCTCATACGGAAGAAACTATGTATCCTCAACAAATAATTGACGCCCTTCAGCATGTGCGCTACCCCGGCACAGGCAAAAACTTAATAGAGAGCGGTATGCTCGAAGACGACATTCGCATCTCAGGCTTGGAGGTATCATTCTCGCTGATATTCGAAAAAGATAATGACCCATTTCGCAAGTCAGTGGTGAAAGCCGCAGAAACAGCTATTCATACTTATGTGGATGAAAATGCCGCAGTGCATATCCATACAAAGTTTGTGAAGCAAAACATGGCTCCGAAGTCGGATTCCGTGGAAAATCTGCGTGCTGGGCAAGTGATAGCCATTCACTCGGGCAAAGGTGGCGTGGGTAAATCAACTATCTCCGCCAACTTGGCTATCGCCTTGGCAAAGATGGGCTACCGCGTGGGGTTGCTGGATGCCGACATACATGGTCCGTCCATTCCAAAGATGTTCCATACCGAGGGGTGTCGCCCCATTTCTACACCAGTGAATGGTCGTAACCTCATCGAGCCGATTGAGCAGTATGGCGTGAAAATGCTGTCGATAGGGTTCTTTGTTGATCCACAGCAAGCAGTAGTATGGCGCGGCGGAATGGCAAGCAATGCCATCAAACAGCTGATTCAAGATGCTAACTGGGGCGAGTTGGATTACTTCTTGATTGACTTGCCTCCTGGCACGAGTGATATTCACTTGACATTGGTGCAGCACCTTCATCTCACAGGTGCCATCGTAGTGACAACTCCTCAACCAGTAGCATTGATGGACGCACGCAAAGGCGTTGACATGTTCCTCAACGAAAAAATCAATGTGCCTGTATTGGGATTGATTGAGAATATGGCATGGTTTACTCCTGCGGAGTTGCCAAACAACCGCTACTATATCTTTGGCAAGGATGGCGGCAAACAACTTGCTGAGGAACTGAATGTCCCCCTGTTGGGTCAAGTGCCTTTGGTACAATCCATTCGCGAGGGCGGCGACGAGGGTACACCAATCGCCTTGCAAGACGGACACCCCGCAGCACAAATGTTTGAAGATATATGTCAGCACCTAAAATAACCGAGTTAGGCACACAGTCGATACGCAGTTTGCTCATGAAGTATGCGCTACCTGGCATCATTGCGATGACAGCAAGTTCGCTATACAATATGGTGGACTCCATCTTCATCGGTCATGGTGTGGGCGCAATGGCGCTTTCGGGCTTGACAGTAACCAAGCCCTTCATGGATATATGCGCTGCTTTTGGCACATTGGTAGGCGTTGGGGCAAGTTCGCTGGTGGCAATCAAGTTGGGCGAAAAAGACTACCGTTCCGCCAATGATGTGCTGGCAAATGTGGTATTGCTGAATGTGCTATTGGGTGCGCTGGTAATGGCAGTAGGATTATATTGGCTGGACCCTATCCTATATGCTTTCGGTGCAAGCGATGTGACCATTGCTTATGCCCGCGAATATATGGAGATTATCCTTTGGGGCAACATATTGACGCATATCTACTACGGACTAAACAGCATGCTGCGCTCTATCGGACACCCAAGAATTGCAATGTATGCTACTATCCTCGCTGTGGTGGTGAATATCATTCTTGACCCTATTTTCATCTTTGTATTGGATATGGGCGTTCGAGGTGCAGCGTTGGCTACGATGATTTCGCAGTTGGTGTCCGTGATAATAGAGTTAGTTATATTCCTTAATCCGAAGGAGGTTATCTATTTCCACCGTGGCATATGGCGTTTGAAGCGCGACATCACCATGCGTGCGCTGGGTATAGGCACTGCGCCTTTCCTAATGCACATGGCAGCATGTTTTGTGGTAATCGTGCTTAACAACCAACTCAAGCGCTATGGCGGTGATATGGCGATTGCTACTTTTGGTATGACCAACCGCTTTATGTTCTTCTTCTCGATGATTGTTATGGGTTTGAACCAAGGTATGCAGCCTATCGTGGGTTATAATTATGGTGCGAAACTCTTCGACCGCATGGTGCGCGCACTGAAACTGACAGCGATGTGTGCTACATGCGTGATGGGCGTATTATGGTTGTTTGGTTTGGTTTGGCCAGAAGGATTTATTCGTTTGTTTACGCATGATGAGGTGCTGATTGCACAATCCATAGCGCCTGCTCGAGTGATGCTGTGCACAATGGTGATGGTTGGTTTTCCAATGGTGGTGGGCAACTTCTACACCTCTATTGGCATGTCGGGTAAAGCGATATTTTTGAGTTTAACCCGCCAAGTGCTCTTGCTGATACCGTGCATATTGTGTTTGCCACTACTGTTTCAACAACTGAATATCACACCCATTTGGGGCGTTTGGTGGAGTTTGCCTATCTGCGATGCGATGGCAGCTGTCTTGGCAGCAATCGTGTTGAATCGTGATATGCGTATTTTCCGACAGTGAGTTGGAGAATCGCCAATTGGCAGATGCTATAGTTGTCCCGCTTCTACGAGATTGATTACGCGCTCTACGATACGGTCTTTGTCCGCCGCATCGTACTCCTCTTTCAAGTCGTTTTTGAAAAGTTTGGCGACGAACTGCCAGAAGTTGGCACTGGCCTTCCCGCGGTAATGCTTGATGATTTCATAACTCGTTCGGTCGCTTTCGCGGTCCATTAGTTTCATTAGCATTTGCCCCTGCGAGGCAGTCATCTTGCGGAAATGATGTTCGTATTTCTTGAATAGCAACTTCTCATGTTGTCGCCACCATTTGCGGCGTTCTTTCTCATTAGGCAATTGCGCTAATTGGCAGTCGGCTACCTGCATTTCTTTTGCGAGTAATTTGGCAAAAGGTAGCGTTTTCTTCACATCACGCACAGTACGCCAATAGAACTGCTCTTGCTTTTTGTTTTTGAACACCATTTTGGGATAGACATACACATCCTGCATACGCGCCAAATAGAAAGTGTCGGCACTACTGACCTGTAGCCGCACCGAATCGACCCATTGAGCATGACCATTGGTACATGCAAGAAAGAGCAATATGATGAGCCAATAGCGCTTTATCATGGAAGGATTTTATGCTTTTTCTACGCCAGCAGCGACTTCGCGATAGGTGTGCAAACTCAGGTTGTCGCTCACAATCTTCAATGCCGATAGATGTGTGAAACCTAATCCTGCAATATACGCCAACTCCATATCAAAAACACAATCCTTGTAATCGGATTGCAATACAAAATCCGTGTTGCTGTAACATATGGAAGAAAGTACTTTTTCAGGAGCCACAAGGTATTCCGTTGGCAGAGGGGATATGGATAGTGTGGGCTCTGGGTAATTCACGCAAGGGTGATTGAGTCGTGCCTCATTGACCATAACCACACTACCAATGTCATAGTTGGCACTTCCAGCGTAGCCAATATTGATTAATCGTGCATCTTCGGGAATATGACGCAGCGCTTGCATGACATTCAATGCCCCAACACCCGTTACAATCACTTCCCAAAGCGTACCATCAGCCATACGCCACTTGTCGCCTTCCCAATCGCCATTGAGGTGTTGAGCAATTAGTTTGGTTTCGCCTATAAAATCGCCAGCTTCGGCAATCAAAATATAATTCTTCATATATTCACCTTTTTTTCAATTTTTAGTTTGGGAACTATATACATGTTGACACTCATATCTCCTTGCCCTTACGGGCAGAAATCTAAATAAATCTTTTTGCCACACTTAAGCCGCTCTTTTACGAGGTACTCCGTAATATATTACCACCGCTCCTCGCTACGCTCGTGCGCTGAATCTTAAGTAAATGTGGCGGGAATAACACGAAGTGTCAACTGATATATAAGTCCCTTTAGTTTTCCGTTACAAATAGCGGTTGATTTGTACGAGGTGGTGGGTTAGTTCGCCATTTGGCAAACGAATCCCCACTTCATCTATGTCATCCACATGCACACAGCCCGAGCAGTGGATGATTTTCTTGTTATCCAATAGCAATCCTACATGCGAGATATTCGTTGCCTTAGGGTCGCGGTCAGCATGATCAAAGAATGCCAAGTCGCCCGGTTGTGCTTCTGCCAACGAAGGAACGAGTACCCCTTGCGTCATTTGCTCGCGAGCATTGCGCAGGAGATTCACACCAAAAGTTGCATATACCACTTGCGTGAAGCCCGAGCAGTCCATGCCCATGGCGTTCTTTCCGCCCCAAAGGTAGGGGGCGTTCAATAATGTTTGCGCAATCGTTATTAGATCGCTGCGCTGTAGATCGGCGTTAGCGCCTGTAGATGGTAGATCGCTCGCTATGCTCGCTGTAGATAGAACGGTGTAGACAGAAGAGGGGTTTATCAAATATTGTTTGCCGAGGACTTCGAATGTGCCGTGGGAGTAGTTGGGTAGGCGTGTGCCGAGGGTGAGCATTAGTTCTTCGCCTGTTTCCATAGCAGTGGCAATGGCCATTGGGATAGCCACGGTTGTTCGGGTGTTGGATATTGGGTATTGGGTATCGGTGGGGGTAAGCATCTTAAAGTCCACCCACCCTTCTTGTCCGTCCAGAGTGGAGCGGATTTTGGTCCAACGGGGGAGTCGGTCTAAGACTTCGCAGACTTCACCAAAAAGCAATTGGGTGAGTTGTTCGCTTCCTTCTGACGGCTCTTGGCGCACGGGAGTGACAGTGCAATGATTGATAGCAAACATATATTCAATAAATGGGTTGTTAGTGGGATTTTATTTTGCAGCGCAAAGGTACTACTTTTTTTGCAGTTATGTAAGAAAATGGCGAAAAATTCGCCATTTTCAGTATAGAGGATGCGCGAAGCGCCTACTGTTTAGTTAAAGCGTTTACAGCATTTCCAATACGCGTTTTAGCCACTCCCAGCATTTGCCCGTAGAACTGATGCTCAGGCGCTCTTGTGGTGAGTGAACACCGAACATTTGGGGACCGATAGACACCATGTCCAAGTATGGATACTTCTCCAAGAACAAACCACACTCCAAGCCCGCATGGATAGCCAATACCTTTGGCTCCGCAGCAAAGAGGTCTTGATATGCTTTCTTCGTCACTTCTAACAATGGCGATTGTGGGTTAGGCGCCCAACCCGGATAACCATCGCCATGAGTTACCTCGTCGCATGCCAATGCTAAAGCGCACTCTACCATCTGCTTAATATCGTGCTTCTTGCTCTCAATCGAAGAGCGTTGGCTGGTATTGATCTCAACAAACGCACCCTTCTCGTCCTCGCGCATCTTCACGCTGGCGAGGTTCGTGCTGGTTTCTACCAATCCTGGCATGGTCTTCGACATAGCCGTCATACCGTGAGGACAAGCATAGAGGGCTTGGATGAGCACCTTAGCTTTGTCCGCAGGAATAAACAACGCAGGCATATCGGTTGTCTCCAGATGCATAAAGAAGTCCTTCTCAACATCGCCAATCTCCGATTCAATAGTAGCGATATAGTGATTTAGCATCACGCGGATATCCTCTTTGTAAGCCATAGGAATAGCGATGACTGCCTCTGCCTCGCGAGCAATCGCGTTGCGAAGGTTACCGCCATTGATAGTAGCCAATTGCATATCAGTAGCCTGCATCACTTGGTAGAGAAAGCGAACAAGAATCTTGTTGGCATTACCACGACCTTTGTTGATATCATCGCCTGAGTGACCGCCCATGAGGCCGCCGACTTTGAGGTGGATAGCGAGATGAGAGGTTAAAGGTGAAAGGTTAGAGGTGAGAGGCTGGTAGTGCATCTTAGCGAGGGTGTCGATACCGCCTGCGCAGCCGATGAAGACTTGACCATCGTCCTCAGAGTCAAGGTTGATGAGTTGTTTGCCTTGCAGGCATCCGTCTTGCAGGCGGAAAGCACCTGTGAGACCTGTCTCCTCGTCCACGGTAAAGAGGCACTCCAGTGCAGGGTGCTTCAAGGTGTCGGAGGTGATAGCTGCCAACATGAGCGCCATACCGATGCCGTTGTCTGCGCCAAGGGTAGTGCCCTGAGCCTTGATGAAATCGCCATCGATATAGGTGTGGATAGGGTCGTTGTCGAAGTCGTGTACGGTGTCGTTGTTCTTCTCGCAGACCATATCCATATGCGCTTGGAGAATCACGCCTGGTTTATCTTCGTAGCCAGGGCTTGCAGGTTTGCGCATAATGATATTGCCTGCTTCGTCAACGGTATGTTCGAGGTTATGCTTTACGGCAAACGCCTTGAGCCATTCGATAATCTTGCCTTCGCGCTTCGATGGGCGAGGTACTTGGGTAATCTCGTGGAAGATGGAGAAAACCTCTTGTGGATGTAATACTTGGATGTTCATAAAATAAAATTGATGTTTTTTTAACGACAATATTGACAATATTCTTATCTCACATTCGTTCGAACGATTATTTCCGCTCGAATCAATATCCCTCGAGCGGCTCGGGAGTAATTCATTATAATACTTTTTTCCTTGAGCGCGGCAGGAAGTTCTTATCTCCCTGGCGGTCGAACGATCGCTCCGCGTACGATTGCCGCGCAAGTTGTCGGTGTTGTCGTTGATAAAAAATTTGTAATGCTGTCGTTAGCTATTACTCATGCGCTACAACAGGAGCTATCTTTTGCAGGAACTCTGTTGGGTAAGGTGTGCGGTTGGGCATCTCGGGACTGCCATAGGCATTGCGCAAGAATTGACCATTCTCTTCTTTGCGTTCTTGACCGTCCAAGTACTTCACAAACAGATAGATGCCCAACTCCTTCCATGCCGCGGTGGACTCCTGCGCTTGGGAAACGGAATACTTAGTCAAGAACGCTGCTGCTTGCGCAGCATCCATATTAGCCACTTGTGCGTCAATAGCCTCTACTTGGCTATTGAACTTATCCTCCCATGCACTTTGCACCTTCTTGATGTCAGGCATCATAGCCGAATACTTGGTATATGCCCAGTTGGCTACGATATTGTAGGTCCACCAAGCCGATGTAGGCGAGTAGTTGTACATATCGCCATTGCCCTCCTTGAAGCACTCTGGCACCTCATTGATGGTGCTATATATAGGCACATATATGGTAGAAGCCGCATCGTCCACACCAAACCACAAGATACCACCCGCCTTAGCAGCCTCGTAACCACGCATTTGTGCTACGAACGACCATGCTGTTTGTTGGGTAGCGATAGGGCGCTCAAACCAATATTGTACAGAATCCAATTGGAAGCCCAGTGAACCATAGCGCAGTTTGCTATTCCATGGTCCCGCATCAGGACCTTGGGTGATGTCAAGTGGTGTACCCTCGTATTGGTCGCGCATGCAGTCTTTGAGTTCCTGTGCGCTCACCTTATGATTCGGTTTGATATAGAGTGGCATACGCTCGCCAGCATACTTGCCACCCGTTTCTACGAATGTTTTGCCAGAAGCGAAGTCAAAATACTTGTCCATATCGTTGGAGAACTTACGGAAGAATGACCATACGCGTGCTTCGCACACATACAAACCAGAGAAGTCGTATGGCGCATATGCCTCTTGGAAATTGAAGTCCTCGTCTTTTTTACCTGTGTAGTAACCCTGTTTGCGAGCAAACTTCACCACATCCTTGCTCCACATCCAGTTGGCTTTGTCCTTGAAGTTGATGGTGGTAAAGCGTGCTTGGTTGGCGTGCGCTGCGATGCAGTCGTCTGGCACACGAGTAGCGACCCACACAGCTCCTTTCTCCACTTTACCTTTGCCTATGAGTTCCATTAGCCATACCTCGTTAGGGTCTGCGATAGAGAAGGTCTCACCAGAAGAAGCGTAGCCGTGTTCAGCTACGAGGTCAGTCATACATTTGATTGCCTCACGAGCGGTCTTGCAACGCTCGAGGGCGATGTAGATGAGGGATCCATAGTCGATACCCTCGCCTATCTCCAGTTCTGGGCGACCACCCCAAGTGGTCTCGCCGATGGTGAGTTGGTGCTCGTTCATATTGCCCACTACTTTGTAGGTGTGAGCTACTTGTGGAATGGTGCAGAGCGGTTTGCCCGTATCCCAATCTTTGACTTCGCGCACAGCACCCTCTGGATAATCCGCTGCGGGACTATAGTGCAAGAAACCATAGAAAGAATAGCTATCTGCTGCATACGAGATCATCGTACTGCCGTCCACAGAAGCATCTTTACCAACCAAGAAATTGGTGCAGGCCAGACCTGCCACCCATGCGCTACAGAGCGCTAATATCAAATAAA
The DNA here is from genome assembly GCA_045590995.1 of Paludibacteraceae bacterium. Classification (GTDB taxonomy): domain Bacteria; phylum Bacteroidota; class Bacteroidia; order Bacteroidales; family Paludibacteraceae; genus Colicola. The sequence goes on from JAZNRY010000022.1 coordinate 20,328, forward strand.
ACTTTTTCATATTCCTAACCATGAAACTATAGATTTTTATTATACGCTGCCACAATATGTTGTACGAGGTGGTGGCGAACAATATCTTTTTGTGTAAACTCGACCATAGCAATGCCGCGAATATCTTGTAATCGCTCAATCGCATCTTTGAGTCCAGACTTTTGGCTGGCAGGGAGGTCAATCTGCGTAAGGTCGCCCGTGATAATCATCTTGCCATGTACACCCAAACGCGTAAGGAACATTTTGAGTTGCGCCGTAGTGGTATTCTGCGCCTCATCTAATATAACGATAGCGTCAGCGAGTGTTCGTCCGCGCATGAATGCCAATGGAGCTATCTGTATCACTCCACGCTCCATGTATTCGTTGAGTTTAGCCCCAGGAAGCATGTCTTGCAAAGCATCATACAATGGTTGCAGGTAGGGGTCAATCTTTTCCTTCATATCGCCTGGGAGGAAGCCCAGTTTCTCGCCTGCTTCTACAGCAGGGCGTGATAGAATGATACGCTTGACTTCGCGGTTCTTCAAAGCGCGTACAGCTAAGGCGATAGCCGTGTAAGTCTTTCCGCTACCCGCAGGGCCAATGGCAAAGAGCAGGTCGTTTTCGTCGTAAGCATCCACGAGGCGCTGCTGATTGGCACTGCGCGCCACGATGGACTTACCATTAACGCCATGCAGAATCAGGTTGTCCTGTAAGAACTCGCTGGGTTGTTCGCCATGCAATAGTTGCAGAATCTGTTGCTCGCTAAGGGTGTTATTTTTAATGCAGAACGCTTCGCACTTGCGCAGATTCTGCTCAAAGCGCGTTATAGCAGACTCCGAACCAATAACCTTCACCTGATACCCACGCGCTACTACCCGCACATCTGGGTGCTGGTTCTTCAAGCAAATGATGTTGATGTTGTTTGCTCCGTAAAAGGTGGCTGTATCAAGTGCGTCGTTTAGTTCAATGATTGCTTCCATGTAGTGAAATCTGATTTTAGAAATCTATTGCTATTATGCCTTTTTATCTTGCTTTATCAAGCAAAGCATTCCGACAAAAGTAAGCAGTGCATTGAGAATCAGACGCTCGTGCGAGAAGACATAGCCACTGAACCATACGGTGGAGTTGACATCAATCACCCATGTGATGACAGGAGCAAGAATTACAACCAATGGAATCCAGCGATCGCGTACTTGTCGTTTGGTAAAGATACCAAAACAGAACATACCCAATAATGGGCCATAGGTATAACTTGCAACTTTATATACGGTTTGAATCACTGAATCATCATTCAACAGGTGGATGACATAGATACAAGCGGCCATCAGTATCGCCATGCCGATATGCACAATGGTGCGTACTTTGGTGAGGTTGTCGGCATTCTCCTTGTTGAGAATATCCACTGTGAAGGAAGTGGTCAGGGCAGTGAGGGCACCACCTGCAGCGGAATATGCCGCAGCAATAAAACCGACAATAAAGAGGATACCCACAATCACAGGGAAGTAGTTGCCCGTAGCCAAGAATGGGAATACCTCGTCGCCTTTAAGGTTGGCTACTTCGGCAACACCCGTTTGAGCGGCATATGTATAAAGCAAATAACCCAAGAAGAGGAAGAGACCAATCACTACGATTTGCATGAGTGCACCCACGATGAGGTTCTTTTGGCTTTCGCGTGGGTTCTTGCATGAGAGTGTTCGCTGCATGAGGTCTTGGTCAAGACCCGTGGTAGCAATCACGAGGAAGACACCCGCAAGGAATTGCTTCCAGAAATAGTTGCCACTCTTAGGGTCATCGAAGAAGAAAGTGCGGGTCATATCGCTTGCTCCCCACCCTTCGATATTCACGCCTGCGCGCAGCACGAAATAGATACAGAGTGCGACCGATAGGATAAGACAGCAGGTCTTGAGTAGGTCGGTCCAGATGAGCGATTTAACGCCCCCCTTGAAGGTGCAGAGGTACACGATGAGTACGGTGATGATGGCATTTGCCCAGAATGGGACTGGAACAGCCAAACGGTCGAATACCAGCAATTGAAGCACCTCGCTCACGACAAACAATCGCACACTGGCACCGAGCATCTTGCTGACAAAGAAGAGCCAAGCACCTGACTTGTAGGTATTCATGCCAAAACGCTGTTGGAGGTATTGGTAGATGGATGTGAGATTGAGTTTGTAGTATAATGGAATGAGGACATATGCAATTAGGAACTGACCTACGGTAAAACCGAGAACCATTTGCATATATGCCCAGCCCGAAGTGGCTACCATGCCGGGTACACTCACGAAAGTGACACCTGAGATAGCAGCACCAATGGTGGACATTGCTACCAGCAGCCAGTTGCTACTACGGTTGCCAGAAAAGAAACCAGCATTGTCTGCCTTGCGACCTGCAAGGTAGGAAATGAAGAACAGCAATGCAAAATAGCACGCTATGACGATAAGGATTGTTAGTGGGTTCATATATTTTTTAGAAGTTAGATATTAGACCGCTGCGCTGTTGGACCGCCTACGGCTGTTAGATAAAATTATTCCTCGTAGAGAAGATAAGGGCGGCGTTGGTGTTTGAAGTTAGCCACATCTTCTTGCCAGCAGGCACGAATTTCTTCTTCGCTCTTGCCTTGGTTGATCATCTTACGGATGTAATCTACGCCTACTAAGTACTCAAAGAAAGGACGGAAGAAATAGTTGTCCATGTGCAAATGCTCGTATGCGTCCAATAGATAACGCAATGAGAAGCCCACTTGGCGTGCTTCTTCTTCGGTGATACCACTGAGGTCCACGCCATCGCAGATGCGACCTTTTTGGGTGGATTGGTTGGGCGTGAAAGTGATAGCAGGTCCATACACACTTGGCTCTGTGCGAGGCGCATTGAAGTTAGGGTGACCATAGCACAAGAAAGGCTTATCTGTACCTCGTCCTAAAGAGACGGGTGTTGCTTCAAACAAGCACACGGCAGGATAGAGATAGATGGAAAGCATGTTGCGCAGGTTGGGTGAAGGCGCTACGGGCAGACGGTAGAGAGTCTGGTGGGTGTAGTTCTTGCAAGGGATGACTGTGAGATCCACTTGTAGTGAGTCGTAGAGCCAATATTCGCCATTGATCATCAGTGCGAGTTCGCCCAAGGTCATACCATGGACTACGGGTATAGGCAATGCGCCTACGCCTGATTTGTGCTTCATATCAAGGATTGGACCGTCCACATAGTAACCATTGGGATTTGGTCGGTCGAAAACAAGGAATTGTTTCCCCTCATGTGCGCATGCGTCCATGAGGCGGAACATGGTAATATAGTAAGTGTAGAAACGAAGTCCTACATCTTGGATGTCGGTGATAAGGATGTCAAAGGTAGCCATAGCCTCTTTGGATGGGCGATAGCTTTTGCCATCGTAGAGAGAAAGAATAGGTATGCCCGTCTTTTCGTCCACGCTACTGGCCACATGTTCGCCTTCGCGTGCAGTGCCTCGAAAGCCATGTTCTGGGGAGAAAATGGCAGTGACTTCCACACCATGCTTGAGCAATAGGTCGAGGGTGTGCATGGTGTCTTTGCCCTGAATGACAATACCCGTGTGATTACTTAATAGGGCTACTCGTTTGCCTTTGAGCAAAGGGAGATATTCTTTGGTTTGCTCTGCACCTAATACAACGCGTGAAGCATGGATATTAAGCGCAAGAAAGAGAACGGTAAGAATACTTAAAACGCGTTTCATAAATAGAAAAATTTAGGGAAGTAAAATCTTCAGTAAATATGGCGATAAGCAATACAAGTGTCAACTAATATATAAAATCCAACAATTATAAGTCTTTAATTAGACGGACAGCATTGCCTCCGCTTCGTAAATCGTAGCCAACGCCTGCGCCATCGCACATAAATAGGAAATAGCTGGCAAAACGCGGACCATATGCTGCATGTGGCGACGCAGTCCAATATAAACCACCTAATTGCATGTATGCTAATGAGGAGCCTAAACGGAAGCCAGCGCAAGGCAGAAAGACAGCTCCTGCAGACTGCATCAAATTCCATTGCTCCTCAGTAAAAGACTGGTGTTCGGCAAAAGCGGTATAGCTATACTCTTGGGATGAGTATCCGCTCTTGAAGGTAATTCCCTCTGGAGCGACCCAATTATCAGGCAATAGAATGATACCATTTGTACCATTAACGGCACCTATGCCAATGAGTTGTTTGGCATTTTTGCGCGAAGCTCGCAGGTACTCCCACTCGTTAGCGGTGAGTGTACGCCATGTATTGCCATCGTCTATAGCCGTACCCCAATCTACAAAATTGCCCGCAAAAAGGTCGTTGTTGTCTTCTAAAGTCACGCCCCAAGCGGTAGATGGATCGGTGTCGGTGCTCCACGCAAAGAGGTCGATGGTGTCGGCAAAAGTTGAACCAGCCATGTTGCGTGTGCCGATGTAATCGTATTGATTAGCGGCAAAGAGCCAAGTATCGGATGCAGGAATGTATTGCAAGTTTCCGGGAGCAAAAGCAACTTTCTTGTTGCTTGCTATAGAAAACTCTCCCACTACAGGTTCTACAATCGCTTCGAAAGTGATACTGTCTATTTGTTCTATATGGTATTCTACGCATATGCTATCCTGCCACAATTTGATAATATGTTGTACTTTCTGAGCAGGAAGAGCCCATGGTATAATACCAAATAATACTATAAACGGAATATATTTCTTCATCTGATTTGGCTTTAATCATAATATAGAGGCTGCGTAGTTGCAGCCTCTATATATAATAACGAATATAAATTACTTCGCAATAGGGAACTCAATGAGTGCAAAACCAGCATTTACAGCAGCGGTAAATACAACGAGCTTACCATTTACTTCAGCAGCATTACATTGTGCAGAGCAAGCAGAAGCTGCGATGTGTGCCTCGTAAGGATCTGTGGTCAGTGCATAGCCATAGGTAGGTTCCCAAGGAATTTCCTCATCATACATTGCTTCTTGCAATTTAATCAAAGCTTTTTCAGTATCTACACCATCTGTAATGTCAATAACATACAACATTGGTCCAAAGTTCCAGTGCATCTCCAATGAGTTAGCCACAGTAAACATCAAATAGCGACCGCGATTATAAGTTACAATATTAGGATCTACACCATGGTTAGGGCGAGCGTCGTTCTCTGTCCAGTCAAGTTCTATATCATCAATCAATGCAACGCCATCTTTATCCATCAAGCGAATAAATGGAACATATGAACTGGTGAAGAGATATTTATCTTGCTCTACCTTATTTACATAACCATAAAAATCGCAAACGACACCAAGGTCAATCTCCATTACATCAGAGAACTGTGTAAAGCCAGTAACAGTCCAACGATAAATCTTATCACCAGGTTGTTGTTTGCAGAAGAACGCATAGCCATTACCACTCTCGTCCAAATCGATAGAGATGTTATCACCGATACGACCAGCATAAGTGAATTCCTCATTGAGATAACCATCCCATGTCAATACCACCTCAGGAGCGGCATCAGGAGAAGCGTAATGATAAACTTTGAGTGGTGTCTCTGCACTAACAGCAGTTTGCAAGTTACAGATATAGATATGGCCCTGGGTCAAACGACCAGCACTTACAACATGTATTCCACCTTCTACTCCTGTTACATCCAACATAATAGGATTGTCAATATTGTCTTCCAAAAGATCAGAAGTCTTAAAGAGACGAGGAGTTGGAATATCAAGACCTTCGCGTGAAACGATTAATACATGCTCACCGTCAAAATCGCTACCGCGTACTTGCTCGCTATCAAAATAAGCAGGAATGTTTTCTGTAGCACCAGAGAAGTCGTGTACAATAGGAGCAGTAAAGTCAGCACCTGGAGCAGGAGCAGCTGAAAAAGAGATATTCAAAGTTGTTGTGCGACCCATGAACTCAATAACCAATTGACCAGGATCAGCAGCAGAAATCTTGTTATCTTGCATAGTGGTGAACTTGTAAGTTGCGCGAGAAGGAATGAGAGAAATGCTACCAAAGATAGCTTCTGCTTCTTCTGGCATACCGATAGCTACCACTTTGTCAAACAATTGTGCTCTTACCTCTTCGCCATTAGCTTTCTTCATGATAAGCTTATCAAGCATAGGATCAGAAACAGGGTCAAGCAAATGGATAACAACGGTATATGCTTGCTCATTGGTACCATTGATAACCTTGATTGTTTGGGTGAGTTCTTTGCCATCTTCAGAAGCACCTTGTGTAAAATCGTAGGTGTCCTTATCGAGTTTTGCACCCAAAGACAATGAAGCATTGAATTGAAGAACTTCGATGTTGGTTTCAGCTGCAACATCGTTGAATGTAACAGTGAAAGCTGTGTTGTCAACTACACCACTATAGGTGGTGTTTTTGATAGAGATAGATTTAATCAAAGCTTCTACAGTGCTGCCTGATTGTTCCTTGCAGCCTGCAAATAGTACCCCAAAAATGGCGATACTAAGGAAAAAAAGATTCTTTTTCATGATTAATTAATATTTGATGTTTGTAAATAATAGTAATTATTCCCAATCAGGATTTTGAGTGAGAGTATATCCTTTACTCTCATAGAGTGTAATCTGACCAGAAGGGATAGGATAGATGTAATTGCGTTTAAGAGGGCGATTACGCGCTGCTAATGTATTGCGCAAAATATATCCTTCTGTTGATACAGTATCGTTCGCTGTAGCACTAACAGTAGCAACTAAAACTATTTCTTTTGCCTTTTTAGAATAGTTGCTTGCTATAATATATGCACCATAGCGAATATCTGGATTACACTCATTCCACATATAGTCAAGCTTACGCCAACGCTTGAGATCCGCATTGCGGAAACCCTCCATGCAGAGCTCTACACGACGCTCGCGACGAATCTCCCAAAGCATCGCATCGGTAATACCACCATCGGCAATTTGTTCGATTTGCAAGCGTTTTGGATCATCGAATGTTACTCCATTGACAGCAGGTTGATCGCCAAGGATTTGCAAAGCTGGTAGGTTCACATCTGCGCGAGCACGAATAAGGTTGATTGATTTATCCAAGTCGTCTTGCGTAAACACAGCACCTGTCAAAAGATGCAATTCATATGCTGCTTCTGCATAGTTGAGCAATACTTCTGCATAGCGCAAGCATGGTGCATCGGTAGTATTACGCTCTTTTGCCCATGTAGCGTTCTTCTCGCCAGCCTTGCTATCGTCCATAAACTTATTCCATGAGTAACCAGAAAGTGCATAACTGAATGGTTTAGGTTCATTACCCTTGATGCAATATTGGGTACGAATGCACATTCCTAAACGAGGGTCACGATCTGCGAAGAACTCAGCATCGGTCTTCGCTAACCAATTAGGATTAGTTACATAGATAGGCAAACCTGATGCAGTAACAAAAGATTCTGCCAATGATTTACTCAATCCAGCTTGTGCTTCGGTGTAAGAATAAGCCAATGTGCTATGCTGCAATAGACCGTCTTCATATTTGCGGTACATAATAATCTCTGGATTGCTGCTCAAATCTTCGCTGGTAAACAATGATTTGTAAGAAGGAGCTATAGAGTATTTTCCCGATTTCATCACTAATTCAGCAGCATTCTTAGCCATAGTCAAACATTTCTCTGCCATCACATCGTCCAACTTATGATACTTCAAGAAAGTACCCTCGCGCAACAATAGGCGCGAAGCCATAGCAGCTACTACATATTTGTTCACCTGCAAATCACCATCGTTACTGCGTACGCTATCCATAGCATATTGGAAATCTGCCATAATACAAGAGTCCACATATGTGCGCGGGTCGCGATCCTTATAGAGGTAGTCCATATCTTCCTTACTATTACTGAGTTTTGGAACGCGATCATACCAAGGCACATCGCCATAGCGGAATACAAGGTTGCTGTAATAGTAAGCACGGAAGAAGCGTGCTACACCGCGCCAATGATTCTTAGTAGCCGCATTGGCATCTATACGATCAATATTCTCCAATACATAATTCGCTTTGCGGATATTGGTAAACGACCATGAGCCATCAGCTTCTGGCACAGACAATGGATTGAGATCTTTCTGTTCTACATCGGATGCAAAATCATCGTTGGATGTTTCACCCATAAGGAATTGTCCGTGTTGTGATCCTGATGCAAAACCAGAAAAAACCGATGGGTAAAATGCATACATAAACGAACGAGTTTGAAGTTCATCTTTCCAATACTCCGTATCTGTAAAATCATCATAAGGAGGTTGGTTAAGAAAATCCTCGCAACTTGTCATCGTAAGGGCCATTATCATAGCCCAAACGGATAGAAAAATATATTTAGTTTTCATATTCATGAAAGTTCTAAAAGTTTAAATGTTCTAAGAGTTCTAAAGGTAGGATTACAAACTGATTTGCAAACCGCAGCTAAGTTGTCGAGTAAATGGATAGATACGACCGAAGCCCATTGCGCCACCGTCACCCGCAGAAGTTTCGGTTTCTGGGTCAATAGGAAGGTCACCCAAGTGGTCAATCTCGCACACATTCTCTGCACTGAAATAAATGCGGAATTTATCGAAGTGCATTTTCTTCAACACTTTGTCAGGCAAACTATAACCAATCGTGATATTCTTCAAACGGAGATAACTCATATCCAAGAGATAGCGTGTTTGGCATAGGAAGTTGAAGGCAGCTGCTGAATATTGACCAGGTTGGTTAGTCTCGGTCAAACGAGGATACCAAGCATTGGTATTTTCAGTAGTCCAATAGTCGGTTTGGTGAGCATAGTAGGTACCCTCTGAGAAGTTCCAACCAGGAATCATCATGGTACCAGTAGCCCAATATTGGCGTGAGCCAACACCCTGGAAGAAGATGTTGAGGTCAATACCCTTCCAATCTACACCAATCTTGAAGTTATACTCATAGCGTGGAGTGGTGTTACCGATGCGACTCCAATCACCGTGGTCATCCACCGTCTTCTTACCCCAAGTAATTTCTCCATCGTCATCAAGGTCCATATATTTCACATCACCAGGACCATACTTATAATTATAGCCACTATTATCTTCAAAATACTTTTGTGAAGGAATATCTGGCAACAAGTTGCCTTCCTCATCGAAGTCAGATTCTTGGAAGAGGCGATCGGTAGTAAAGCCCCAGATTTCACCAACAACTTTACCTTCGTAGTTGCTACCGTCGATTACAGAAGCTGTTGAGCGTGGGTGTTTGGTTACGATAGTAAGCGCGTCTGCCAAGTTAGCAGAAACGGTCAAACGGAGACCATTGGAGAAACGGTGGTGGTAATCAATACCCAATTCCCAACCATTGGTGGTCAATTGCGCAGCATTCTCGTATGGAGCAGATGCACCAAAAGTACTTGGTACCTCGCTACCACCAACCACCATACCATCGTTGATTCGGCGATAGAGGTCGAGGGTTACACCTAAATCATCGTTGAAGAAGCGGGTGTCAAGACCTAAGTTGACAGTCTTAATAGTTTCCCATGTAAACCCATTCGCTAAAACAGTAGGCATTGAGAATGTTAACACATTGGTGCTGCCAATAAGCCAACCACTATTAGAGGATGTCATAATTGCACGGAAACGGTTGTTGCCAATGTCTTGGTTACCGATAGAACCATACGAAGCACGAATCTTTAGGAAACTCCAATAAGGGTTGAGTACCTCCCAGAAGTTTTCTTCGCTTGCAACCCATCCGAGCGAACCAGAAGGGAAGAAGCCCCATTGTTGGTCGGTTGGGAAACGAGAAGAACCATCGAAGCGACCGTTCAACTCAATCAGATAACGGTTTTTGTATGAATAATTGGCGCGTGCAAAGAAGCCCATGATAGCCCAAGAGGTGTGGTCGCCATAGATGAAGTTATCTCCAATAGAAAGCGATATTTCTGGCTTAGTTTGATCAAGGAGACCTTGCTTTTCAGCATTGACATAGTCCACTTCTTTGTATTCGATATTCATACCTGCGAATACGCTGAAATTGTGCGCATCGTTCCAAGTATGCTTGTAGCGAAGGACTGCATTACCTGCATGGTAGTTGCGGTTATATTGGTATTTATCCACCTTGTTTCGTGAAGAGGCAGCCCAATTTTCCACCAATGACAGACCACCATTCCAAAAATCCCAACCGCCTACTGTACCACCGCGTTGGGTGATAGTTTGATTGTCAAGGTTGTAGGTATAGTCGATATCCAATGTCAAATCAGGAATACCTAATACGAAGGTTGCTCCTACAGAGAAACGCATGTAATCCTTGTTGTCGCTATTCATGTTTGCCGCAGCCGTTTCTGTGATAGAGTTACGGAAAGGTGATCCTTCGTATGTACCATATGGCATGATAGCTGGCCAACGGTAAAGGTAGTAAAGTGCGTCATATGAAGCAGAGCCAAAATTGAATGGTGTTTCCAAATTTGTTCGTGTATAGAGTGCTTTGCTGCGCACCTTGAGCCAAGGCTTGATTTCGGTATCGGTAGAATAGTTGATAGAATAGCGCTTGTAAGAGTCAGGATTCACTTTTACTACACCCCCTTGTCCCATGTAACTGAGACCCATGTAGTAGTTGGTTTTGCCTGCTGTACCCGAGAAACTCATGTTGTGTTGTTGTGAGAATGAGAAATCTTTAACATACTCATCTGCTGCATTCCAACTACGATAGAAGTGTGGCTCTCCATATTTAATAACAAAGTCTCGACCTTCTACCATCTCTGGACCAAGATCCTCATTACCGAATATTCTATCCCACTCACGCATCATTTCAATATCCGCCGCATCCCATGTTAATCCACAAGCATTTTTGAATACCGTAGTACCTGATGTACGGCGATTGCGTGCCTCCAAAGCCATCTCGGCACCAATGTATGATTTAGCAACCTCTGGCAATACGGTAGGCGTAGCCCAAGAGAAGTTGTTGGAGTAGTTGACATTGAACTTCGACTCTACGCCGCTACCAGATTTGGTGGTGATGAGAATCACACCAAACGCAGCACGCGTACCGTAGATACTTGAAGAAGCCGCATCTTTCAAGACAGAAATCTCTTTGATGTCGTCCGCATTAATCATAGAGATGTCGCTGATTTCCACACCGTCCACAAGGATGAGTGGTTGGCTACCGCTCTCGTTGAGCAAAGTACCCACAGCACCACGAATACGGAACTTAGGTGAATCGCCAAGACGACCTGAAGAGTTGGTGACAGTAAGACCTGCCACAGCACCTTGCATACCTGTACCGACATTGGCAATAGGACGACCTTCAAGTTGGTCTTCCACGCTAATTGAACCAACCGCACCCGTCAAATTGGCTTTGCGTTGAGTGCCATAACCAACGACTACGACTTCGTCCAATGTGCGTGTATCTTCGCGCATGGTGACATTGATGGTAGTACGATTGTTGATTGTCTCCGTTACGGTAGTATAACCGATGTAGGAGAATTGCAATTGTGCGTTAGCAGCAGCCTCAATGGTATAATATCCATCGAAATCGGTAATGGTACCATTGGAAGTTCCCGCAACGACCACACTGACACCGATAAGAGGCTCACCTTGTGTATCCGTAACCTGACCCGTGACCACATTAGCATTGGCTACCAATACAGTAGCCAATGCGATGAATAGAAAAGCTAATCGTTTCATTTTATTACTTTCTTTCCGTTAATAATATACATTCCTTGAGGCAAGTTGCTCTCGTCTGTACCGAGGTATTGACCAGTAACGGTATAGATACCTTCCTTCACTATAGGTTGTGCAGTTACATTCTCTACATCGGTAAAGATGATAGTGAGTTTGTCGGCATCAGGTGCAGCAACTACGCATGTGTAGTCGGTAGCAGGCAATGCCCAAGCAGCCACGCTACCAGCACCAGAAGCATAGATGTTACCTGCCACATCAAATACAATGTTCCAGCATGATTGACTAAAATTAGTACTTACGCGTCCAGCTTCTTCCAAAACAGGAACACCAGTAGCATCATACTTCACATTCCAGAGCAAGATACCGCCAGTGATAGCAGTAGCCATCATGGTCATATCTTGGTTGAAGCCCAAAGCGCCACGGGTACGACCACCAAGCAAACCTGCTGAATTGAAGTCCACTTTGCCCTCTTTGTTGATGTGAATCAAGGCAGGGATTTCTGCATTATCTGTAGCGCGGTCTTGGCTAATCCACCAACCATATTTATCAGGTTGGATAAAGCTGTTACCATTTTGTTGGAGGAAGTCAGCGTTGTCAAATACGAGTTTGCTTGGAGCTTGCTCCCATGGAGTATTGAGTTCGCCTATATTGTATTGATAGAGGCCCATAGGGTGTACGAGTCCAGGCATATTGATATCCTCATCGAAAGTATAGATTACGCGATCAGCGCCAGTACCTTCCACCCAAATATGGCTGATAGAACCGTGAATGTCTTTGCCATCCGCTGCGGTATAGATACCATCGGAAGCAGGTGTACCACCAAAGATAGGATTTAGTACGCTGGTGTTAGCAGGATCCATGATGTATGCGTTGTTTGGATATACATCTGCCCACTCTGATATGTACAACATATGGTCAGGACCTACTGTGACACGGCATGGTGCACTAACAGCCGCAGCCCATTTGTCGGAAGTCACCTTCTCAATCATATCCATGGTAGCATCGTAGATATAGATAGCTTTATTCTCAAGCACTTTATCTCCGCTTGCCTCTGCTACATAGAGTTGTCCAAAATATGGCGAATTGTAGTCATTATCAATAGCCAAGCCTTTGGATGCCAACATTTGGTCTGGCAAGTTGTCGATTGCGCAAAGTGGTTCATCATCCTTCAAAGGCAAGCTGGTAGCTTGGAGAGCCCAATTATAGGTACCTGGCGCTACGCCATCCAAATTCACCTCTACACGGTGTGCACCTTTGGTTCGGTTCTCTGCATGGTTCATAGGAATAGTAGCAACCACCTTCTTGTTATCATCCAAGATTTGCAAAGACAAACCAGCAGCAGGCGCATTGAGGGTGTAAGTAATCATTACCTTGTTGTCTGTAGCCAATGCCGTAGAAGACATGCCAGATGTATATGCATTTAATCCTTCGGTACGAACACCTGTATCTACTCCTGGATCTGGTTTTTCTTCTTCCTTGCCAGTTACTCGTGGATACTTCTCACGATTGAGTGGTACGCGCGTTGTGTATGTGTTATTGATTTTTGGCATAGAGTACACCATCAATCGCTCGTTGGTGTTAGAAACGATGTACAAGTTGCCCGCAGCATCGAAGTCCATACCCATAGTCACAACTTCACCTTCGCTCCATTTGATGGTATATTTCTCGGTGAGACTTGGAGCACCCGATGCATTGTATTCTACCTCCCAAATCTTTACGGTACCATATTCGGTGCCTAATGCAACTAAGCTACCGTCTGCATTAACCGCCATACCACCTTGTTGAACAGCATCAACGCCGTTGTTGGAGATATTGAAGTCCACTTCGCCTTTTGCGTTCACATGGAGCAGACCTGGTTTTGCATAACTTGAGTTGTAGCGATATTGGCTCATGAAGAAGCCGCCGTGTTGGTCGTATGCCAATTGTCCACTACCATTCTCCATGAAGTTATCCACATCGGTATAAACTATCTTTGTAGGTTCAGTTGCCCATGGGAGAGAATCTAATTGACCGAGGTTGTATTGAGCGATATTACCACGAACAGTACCCATTGATACATCACGGTCATAGGTGTAAAGCACCTCATCTTTGCCAAGCCCCATGATGAATGGTTGCATTACAGGGTTACAAACTACCTTCGATCCCTTCTTTAATTGTCCATTTGATTTGCTTCGTTTGCCATCGAATACAGGAATGAAAGAAGCATTTGGCTTAGCCGCTTCCATTATATATACACCCGCAGAAGTAAATGAGCTACTTGCTACGAACAAGTCTCCGTTAGGTGCTACCGCAGGACGCGACAAGGCCCATTGATAGTTAGGGCTTGATTCGTTCGCACCCCACTCTACATTACCAGACCAAGCTATATTGCCTTGGTTAGTAACATCGGTAAAGTCGCTACCGAGTACATATACACCCATAGAAGCGTTGCGATAAGATTCAGCAGTAGCAGCCTTAGGGTCCTCACCACATTGTCCAGCCACAGAGTTAGTCACATAAACGCGACCGAAGTATGGGCTGGCAGGTGTTTTATCCACAGCTACACCACGGGCAGCATAGAATTGGAAGATTTCATCATCGTTGCTAATCTTCACTGGGAAAGCCACTGGTCGTGCTGTAGCGGTAATGCTATAGTAATCAAAAGCGGTTTTACCGAATGGGTTAGCTACTTTGTGATGACCTTTCGTGAGTGCTCCAACGGATTGTGTAGCAACGATTTCGTTGTTTTTCTCGATAGAGATTGTGACATCGATAGCATCCTCGTTGAGACGGAAGATGAAGTTCTTGCCATCATAGTCCACCTCGCCTGCATAGATATTAGCTACCGCAGCAGAGAGTGTTTGATAGTGCTGCATACCATAGCCGTCTGCCAAAGTCATAATATGGATTGTATATCCGTCCACCCAAGACAATGTATGAATATTAGGCGCATCGGTAGGCACTGTAGCAGGATAGAGATCGCTTGCCACTTTTGCGTTATCAAGACCGTTAGTAACATCAAAGAGTTGGAATTGATTTGCATTATGGGTAGGATCTACCATATACACGTGGTCTGCATAGCGGAAGAATGAAACACCTGATGCAGCACAAACAGTACCGAGTGGAGAGATGGTGAGTTGTTTACCCGTAAGGTCCTCCTTAGCGGTAGAAGTGGCAACTGTTGCTTTCTTGGTATCCTCATCATAGGATATTGTGTAAAGTTTCGTGCCGTCGCCAATATAATATTTGCTTTCCCAGCGTGCGCCACTAACAGCAAACGAATTACTCTTACCAGCTAATGTAGCGAACAACTTGGTTGGGTTTTGCATGTTATCATCCCATGTATAGAAAGTAGCTTGATCTTTTACTTTCGCTACGAGGTAGTCGTCAGAAGTGAAGCCTATGTCGCAGATTGTCACTCCAGCAGGCATTGGCAATGCTTTGCTGGTTGCAAAATCGAGTGAGTACTCTGTAATCTTACCGTTTGCCAATACATAGCATTTACCATTGCGGTATAACGCGCGCGTGATATTATTAGGTGTAGTCTTTGCTTCGTTTACCAATTCGAATTCATATTTGTCCAATGCAGCAGCGCCATTATCCACTTGAGGATAATCCTCTACATGCATACGAACATTCTTCAGACGCACTTTGACGCCAGCGATTTCTTCAGCTGCAACGGTGATTTCTTCGGTATAAGTGCTATATTTATCTTTTGTAACCACCAACTTATAGGTACCTGGGGTGAGGTCGTAGAATGCAAACACACCATTGTACCAATCATCGGTTGTCTTCTCTGCGATTTTCTTTGTACCCTGATAGAGTTCTACTTTCGCTCCATTGAGTGGCAACCATTGGTCGTCGGAGCCCTGTACATATACGAATTTAGGTTCGCCCAATACATCCACGAGTTCGTTGCTTGATTTTACCCAACCACTGATAGTAGCTGTTTGTGGGAGTGGCACATTAAACCACTTGTGGAAGTGTTGGAACATACGCAATGCTTCGAGACGGCAATAGTCATCGTTCATCAAACGGTGGGTCTCAGGTGCATAGTCGTGGAAACTACCTTCGCTAAGGAATCCAGGAACAGTAAGTGGACGGAGAACTCCTAATCCCCAACCGTCGCCATAGAATGTCAAATCGCCTCGAACCAAAGGTTTAGGACTTGTCCAAACAGTAAGTGGGTTAAGAATTTGGATATTACCACTGCTCTCCGCCATCTTATCACTTGGAGCCGTAGTTGGGTTATCATTCTCACCACGATAGAGCATGAGCAGATAGTTGGTGCGTCCGTTCAAGGCATTGGAGTGGATAGAAAGGAAGTGGTCCACATCGTTGGCATTCGCCTCTTCAGCAATCGCACTGAGGTCACGGTCATCACCATTGCGAAGCTCCGCTTTCTCTTGCTCGGTAGCACCAGGATAATATTCTAAGTCACGAATACCAGAGTTGTTGGTACGGCGTGACATAATAACAGTAGCACCTGCTTTCTTGAGCATTTCTTCGAGTGCTAACGCCTTTACAAGGTTAGACTTACTCTCCCAATAACCTTCAGGATTGGTCCATGTTTCAGGAACAGGAATAGTCCAGCAGCTACGGTCGTTGCTATCATAACCACCGTGACCAGCATTCACATAGATTTTGATACCACTGAAGTCGGTACGCGCAGTGGTAGCATACTTGCGAGAAATTAAGCGAGCCGCTTGGCGTTGTTTCTCCATCGCAAGACGAGTCTCTTCGAGTTGGATGAAATTTGTTTGCTCTTTTTGTGTTAAGTCACGAGTCACTTTACCATCGATAGAGCGCGAAATGTAACGCACATAGTCGATTTCATCGTGATCTTTATAGAACTCTTGCATACCCGCCACATGGTTGTTATCTAACCATTTAGGAGCATTCATTCGTCCCATAGAACGAACATTGTCGCCATTGATGTCGCAGACAAAAGTGCCATAGCGAGCGGTGACATAGACAAGATGTTTGCCATCAGGCGAAACACTTGCCCAGAAATAACTTGCATCGTCTCCATTAGGAGCCAATACATAAGCGTTTTCTCCGTCAGTCACCAACATCTTTTGATCTTGGATACTCACGGTAGGCTGTGCTACTAATAATGTAGCGAGCAGCAAACTGAGAAATAAAGTAAGTTTACGCATTTTTTTGGTATTTAAATTATGTTGTTATTTATTTGTTTACAATGGCACCTAATATGTTGTAGGTTTTTCCTTGTCGATGGATATACACTTGTCCATCTTCCACCCATTTGATTGGTTGGTCGGCATGCAGGATATTATCCACCGCATCCTCTAATGATAATGTAAGCTTCTGCACTGCACTCCATGTGTCGCCCGCATTAGGGATACGGGTTTTCACGCGCCAATAATAGTCGCCCAAAGGCAGATACTCCAAGTTGATACGATTGTCGGTATCAAATGTGGTTTCTGTTAGTTCTTGTGCAAAGACGATCTGCTGCATCTCTGGGTCTTTGGCAAATTGGATGATATAGCTATCAGCCCCCTCTACCTCTTCCCAACGGAAGGTGAATGGTAGTTTTTTGAGTGCGCCGTCATCGGGCAGGAGTTTGGTGACCGCTACCGCAGGACGCAATGCCTCGTTCAGAATACGCAACGCGTACTCGTTGTTGTATTTATCCAACACGCTGACGGCGATTTGGTGCGTATTCGCGGAAATCTCCACTGGCAGTTCAAAATCCGTAGTATAGCAAATACCCACCAGCATATCGCAACGCGAATATACATGTTCGTTGTTCAGCGAGTCGTTTGGCACCGCATAAATAGCGAAGTGCAACTCGTCAGCCTCTTGGTGCGTCCAAGATAATTTTTGTCCGTTGAGCGTCAAGTTCTCCACCATTGTACGCTCCTTTGCTGGCTTCCAATTGATGGCAGGTGGCAGCGCCATATCGTGGTATTCGGCTCCGTCCTTCGTGATATTCACACGCAATTTAGCACTATTACACCAAGCGCGGGTATTATACCATATCGCACCCGGCGCGTTGTCGGTCACCACGCGGTTGTAGGAAGTTTGATTGCGAATCTCCGTGGCATTAAACTCGTTGGATTCATATCTATACAATGCCATACTGGAGTAGAAATGCTTACCAAAACGGTTGCAGAGTTCAGCCCACCATTTGCTGAGTTTTTTATAGTCTTGTCCTCCGCCAATCTTCCAATAGAGTTGTGGCGACAGATAATCGACCGTTCCCTCTTCAAGCCATGCGACAGGGTCGCAATAGATTTCCGCATACATGTTTCCTCCCGATATTCCACTTGGCAATTTTATACCTCTCTTGTTTGCCACATTGTAATCCGTAGTCCAAATGCCAAAAGGCGAAACGCCAAAAGTAACCCAAGGCTTCACTGCTTGGATTGTATCATAGACATCTTTAATCATCATATTGACATTTTGACGGCGCCAATCGCCCACATTCATGTCAGCAGGTTTGTATTTTTCAACACTCGCTGCATCCTGATTGGTGGTTCCTCCATAGGGATAGAAATAGTCATCCATGAGGACACCGTCCACATCGTAGTTATTGATGATGTCGCCCACCACCTCCTTGATACGCTGGCGCACTTCAGGCTGCGCGGGGTCAAGATAGATGTCGTTCTTATAATACAGCAACCACTCTGGGTGCGTGTGCTTGTAATTCAGCTGCGTTGTGTCGTCCGTTCCCGTCCAATCGTATCCGCCGCGTTTACCATAGCGATATGGATTAATCCATCCATGGCAAGCTAAGCCGCGTTTGTGACACTCGTCGATACAGAATTGCAATGGATCCCAGCCAGGATCCACGCCACGACCATTGTTGAGGTAACTTGACCAAGGCTCGTAGCTCGATTTATAGAGCGCATCGCACGCAGGACGGATGTGAAACATGACCGTATTCAGGTTGAAAGTAACACAAGCATCTAACAGCGCAATCAATTCTTTTTGCTGCGCCTCTTGTCCTTTTGTATATGACAATGGCCAATCGATATTAGCTACCGTTGTCAACCATGTAGCACGCATTTCGCGCTTGGGTTGAACCGTAGTTTGCGCCATACCTAACCCCGTCGTTAGAAATAAAAATAAAAGAAGCAGGAGAGATGTTCGTTTCATTGTATAAATTCTGATTTATGCTTTCTCATGAATGATTTATTGCGGTTTCTTCAAAACGGCGACAAAGTTACAATTTTTTTTTGAATCTTGCAAATGATTTTGAAGAAAATAAAAATATTTATATTTTCTCGTACTTTTTTACGCATTTTTTATGCATTGCTGTAGCCTCCCTTGCTGTTACCTGCTTGTTATATACGGAGTATTCATGGGCTATTCACGGAGTATTCGTCGGGTATTCATGGGATATTCATATGTATCGGTTATGTGTCGGTTATGTATCGGTTATGTATCGGTTATATATCGGAACAGACACGATGAAATTGGGAGCTTAGGCAATTACGGGACAATTTCGTTGAAAGAAATAGAAACTCCTGCTCGCTGCGCTCACGAAATCTTAATAAATCTTTTTACAACGCGACTTGTAGCATACTGCGTACTCCGTAATGAATTGCTACCGCTCCTCGCTACGCTTCGTGCGCTGAATCTTAAATGACTGGTTTTCAGGTAAATTGTTAAATAGTTAGGAAAGGGGGAAAGGGGTGAGAGGGTGAGGG
>JAZNRY010000023.1:0-3047 GCA_045590995.1 Paludibacteraceae bacterium
CCAATCGCCCCCAATCTCTCTTTAATCTCAGCCTCAAGATCGTGAGACTTCGCAAAGAGTTCGGACAGCTCGGAGGTCAGACGGCTCATCTTTTCTTCAAAAGGCTCACCATCATCTTCCTGATCTTCGATGCCTACATAGCGTCCCGGAGTGAGGATGTAGTCCTGCTTTGCTATGTCCTGAGTAGTGACAACAGCACAGAAGCCCTTTTCATCCTCAAGAGTTCCTTCGACATAAGCGTTGTATGTATCAGCGATCTTCTTGATGTCTTCGTCAGTCAGCTCACGCAGCTTGCGAGTAACCATCGTGCCGAGCTTTCGTGCGTCGATGAACAGTGTCTTGCCTTTCTGTTTCTTGTTCTTAGAAACAAACCAGAGAGACACGGGAATCTGAGTGGTGTAGAAGAGCTGTGTGGGCATGGCAATGATGCAGTCCACCAGATCGGCGTTGATAATGTTCTTGCGGATCTCACCTTCGCCACCGGACTGAGAGGACAGAGAGCCATTTGCAAGCACCATGCCGATGCGTCCGTTAGGAGCGAGATGCCAGATCATGTGCTGCAACCATGCAAAGTTAGCATTGCCGGAAGGCGGCGTACCATACTGCCAACGCACATCATCCATGAGCTTGTCCACACCCCATCCAGAGAGGTTGAAAGGAGGATTTGCCATGATGAAGTCAGCCTTGAGTTGAGGGTGACAGTCGTTAAAGAAAGTGTCCGCATTGAACTTACCGAGGTCAGCTTCGATGCCGCGAATGGCAAGATTCATCTGCGCCATTTTCCATGTTGTAGGGTTGGAGTCCTGACCATACACGGAAATGCTCTTGATATTTCCTCCGTGATTTTCAATGAACTTGGAGGACTGAACGAACATACCACCAGAGCCGCAACAAGGATCATATACGCGCCCGTTGTAAGGCTGCAAAACCTCAACCAGAGTACGAACTACGCAAGAGGGAGTATAGAACTCACCGGCGAGTTTTCCTTCCTGCTCCGCAAACTTAGAGAGACAGTATTCATAGGTGCGTCCGAGAATGTCCTTGCTGTTTCCATGCTCGATCATCTGAATGTTGGTGAAGAGGTCAACAACCTCACCGAGCCTTCTCTTGTCCAGCTCAGGACGAGCAAAGTTCTTCGGCAGAATGTCCTTGAGACGCTTGTTTTCTTTCTCAATGCTGCGCATAGCATCGTCGATCACAGTACCGATCTCAGGCGTATGAGCCGCAGCAGAAATGACGCTCCAACGAGCATTTTCAGGGACAAAGAAGATGTTGTCTGCAACATACTCGTCGATGTCTTCTTCAAAGCCATCACCTTCTGCAAGGAGTTCCTGGTACTTTGCCTCAAAGCGATCAGAAATGTATTTCAGGAAGATAAGACCGAGAACAACGGACTTATATTCCGAAGCGTCAATGTTGCCGCGAAGGACGCAAGCTGCATCCCAGATTTGTTTTTCAAAACCGATATTACTTGTGTTATTTTCTGCCATGACAGCAACCTCCATGTATAGAATCTCTCACGATAATTGTATAAAAATAGCTGTACGAAAAAACGGACTCACTTCTCGTCCACTCGCACAGCTTCGCAAATATCTCCAATGTCACAATTCAAATATTCGCAGATGCGCAGCAGGACAGAAAGGGCAACTTCTTCGCCCTTGTTGAGCTTGCTCATTGTACCAGCAGCGATCCCCAAATCTCTTCTCAATGTTACCTTTGTAATGTCTCTCTGGATGAGCAGCATCCATAATTTTTTATAGCTTATTTTCATGTAAACACCTCTTGTTTCCATGTGTGTAGTGCGGTTATAAAGGATCAATCTACATTATAGCACAAAAGGTCGATGTTTTCAATCCGACGCTCTAATATTTCACAAAAAAGTTTCAAGAACTCGACTTTTCTGACCAAGAAGAAAGCCTGAGCTGCCGGAGACGCGCTCAGGCTTTCTTTTATTTTACGCTCTCAGCCATCTTGAATATTTCATCCTCACTTATGAAGTCAGGACTGTATTCAATAATGCAACTATGTTCCTCAGTTATCGTCCAGCATAGATAGGTGCGTTCGTTGTATTCGTAGATGATCGCGTTGTAATCATTCACATTACATTCACGCACAATTTCTGCAAGATCAGTTTCAAGCACACACTTGAAAGCATCTTCGTTCAAACCATCATACTCATGTTCGGTATCAAAGTAGTCAGTCTCAAGAAAGTAGTAGATGATCTCGTTTCCTTCTGCATCTGCGTAGGTGATCGGCGTAGCGGTGGTCATAGATTTCTTAGACCAATCCTCATCCATTTCACTCAAAGCATTTTCAATTTTGCCCATCATCTCAAGTGCTTCTTCTTTTGCAGATGGGGTTTTATCTTTCTGCGTATTGCAACCGGTCAGCATCAATGTCAACGATGCTATGGCGGTCAGGATTATTAGAAATCTTTTCATGATAGTCTCCCGTATTAGAAGTTATATTTTCAAGCAAATACCCAATGGATATACATACTCATAATACATTATAGCATGGATTTGTGAACAAATCAACACTATTAGCGTTGGTTTCTTCCTGACCGATTGTGTATGAGTTCATCGTTATCACCTATACTATTAGTGTGTATGACACACTGATGGGAGGTGTCGCAGTGGAACTTGAATCTATCGGCAGAAATATTCGCAAGTACCGTCTGATGAGGAAACTTCGTCAGGAGGATCTTGCGGAAAAAGCTGGTCTTAGTATCAACTATGTTGGTGCAATAGAGAGGGGCGAGAAAGTGCCTTCTCTTGAAACTTTGCTCGTGATTATCAATGCTCTCGGTGTGTCAGCAGACATGATCCTCGCGGATGTAATCGAGACGGGTTATCTCGTGAAAGACTCATTGCTGGCAGAGAAGTTGGATAAACTCTCTGCGGATGATAGAGCAAAGATATATGATGTCATTGACGCGATGCTCAAGCACTCAACACAAGTAAAGCCTTAATTCAACTACAACAAAAGCTCATCGAAGCCTTCAATGGTTTTCGATGAGCTTTGTTTTTTATTCAAGTTCGCTATTT
>JAZNRY010000024.1:0-4068 GCA_045590995.1 Paludibacteraceae bacterium
TGTTCCGCGCCAGCGGAAAGGACAAGACAATGAAAAGAATCCCTAAAACCCCTATCGAGTTTGACTATGACCTCTGGACTACGGAGGACGGTAAGTGCATGGTGCGCGTGAAGCGTACCGGCGAACAGTGCGAAGTCAGCAGAGAAACATTCCGCATTCTGAGAGCTGAGGAAAAGAAGCTCAGACGATCCTATGCGCAAAGCGTATCTGATGAAGATGGAGATGAAGTAAACGCTCCCGTTCTTTCTCTGGATGTTATCCCGGAAGATGATATGAAGTCTGCCGCATGGTTGGCTGATCCAGCAAACTTCGCAGATGAAGTTCTTATCAATATTCTAATCAGTGACTTCCGTGACTCCCTCAATAATGTTCACCGTGACATTTTCGATCAGTGCCTTCTTGGAGACAAGACCATCCGAGAGTTTGCCGCAGAATATGGACTACGAAGATCAACGGTTTGGGACATCGCAAACAACCTCAGAAAAAATTTCAAAAAACTTTTGTGATTTCCCGGACAAACAGCAAAAAAATGTCCGTTGTAAAGTAGAAGGGCATTTTGATAGCTACTTCGTTGTTCCTTGAAAACTGAATAGTTCAGTGCTGCGGATCTTTCCTCTTTTCTCGAAGCGACTTGTCTTCTGCCGCCATGACCTCCAACCGGAGAGAGCGATCAACAGAGAGACTAAACAGCCGTGTGGTGCGGCTGCTTGCCATGATGGAGAAGTTGGGTATAATGATACTTCCGTCCTTTCTTTGAAGGGGCGGCTCGGAGCGATCCTCGGAGGGGTGAGAGTCCCATGATACTGATTAGCCATCGGTAGTCCGTAGCATTCCCTATTCAGCAGGGGCGCGAGCTGCAAATATGCTGGAAATAGAACACTGTTTACAACGCCCGAAAGGGCTTATCAGTGAATACTATGGGCAGCAGTCCACAAGGCTGCTGCCTATCAATTTGCTGATAAAGTGTTCTCGCGGCTCAACGCATAGAAAGGTAATTTTTGGTCAAGAATAGAGAATGTAAAGGCGGTGATTGTATGGCAGATAAGCAGAGCAGAAAAGAGCTTTTAGACTCTTTGGTAGATATTCGTGATGTGAAGATTGACCGATCTCAGCCCGTGGAAGAGCGCATGAAGTCCTATGTAGAGCAGATTAAGAATCCTTATTTATTCAAAGTCGGCAATACAGTCGTGAGAGTTTCATACGCCAACACTCAGGCAACGATCAATGACAACTTCGTAAACCTTTTGGCAAGTATGTGATCTGACAGTCGGATGATTGGAAAATGAATCTTTTTTATGAACTTAATTCAAAAGGCTGGATTTTCTCTTGATTTTGTGCTATAATGATTTCGGACAAAATCAGTGAAATACCACTCCAATAGTTTTCCGGTTATCTGACCGAAATAAATTAGGGAGTGGCGTTTTATGCTGAAATTATCTTTAGACAGAGATTATAGAGCCGCCATCTACCTGAGATTATCAAGGGAAGATGGCGATTTTTCATTTTCCGGCGAAAAACTTGAGAGCGATAGTATCTCCAACCAGAGAATGCTCATCCTGGACTACCTCAAGAAACACCCGGAAATCACAGTCGTGGACGAGTATGTAGATGACGGTTACACCGGCGCGAACTTCGAGCGTCCCGATTTTCACAGAATGATAGATGATGTTAAGTCCGGTAGAATTGACTGCATCGTCGTAAAAGACCTTTCGCGTTTTGGTCGTGAGTATATTGGCTCTGGTGAGTATATCCAGAAGGTTTTCCCGAAGCTCGGCATTCGTTTCATTGCGATCAATGATAACTATGATAACGCACAGCCGGGTGCAGCGGACAACGAGTTGGTGCTGCCGTTCAAAAACCTGATGAACGACTCCTACTGCCGCGACATCTCTATCAAGGTCAGAACAAACCTTGAGGCGAAGCGTCGCAGCGGTCAGTTTGTCGGAACTCGTGTGGTGTTCGGCTATATGAGATCACCGGACAACAAAAATCAGTTGGTTGTCGATCCTGATGCTGCTTCGGTTGTGCAGGACATCTTCAAATGGAAGATTGAAGGTCTGTCTCCGGCTCAGATTGCAGATCGGCTCAACGATAACAATGTACCTTCTCCTATTGAATATAAGAAGGCAAACGGCTCTAAGCAGCGGACTTGCTTTCAGACGAAACAAGTTGCTCTGTGGAGCGCGGTTGCAATATACCGCATTCTCAAGAATGAAATCTACACCGGTACGCTGGTACAAGGAAAGACAACCTCTCCTAACCACAAGGTTAAGAAGACAGTTGCCAAGCCCTCAAGTGAGTGGTCCCGAACAGAGAATGCTCATGAGGCGATTATCGCTCCTGCACAGTTTGATCTCGTACAGCGAATCATGATGGAAGACACCAGAAGTCCCGTTGGTGCGAATGGTGTGCATCCTTTCTCCGGTAAGATTTTCTGTGCAGACTGTGACAGCCCTATGGTGCGCAGAGTATCGCGCTCAGGTGGTCACGAATACAGCTATTTCATTTGCGGTGGCAACAAGAGTGACAAGAACTCCTGCTCGTCTCACAGCATCAAGGAATCTATTGTCTACGATACTGTGCTGGCAGTCGTTCAGGCACACATCGCTGCTGCTATGGACATGGCAGATGCTCTAACTCAGATTGATAACCTCTCATGGGAAAATCGTGAGCTTGAGAAGATCAAGGCAAAGATTTCCTTCCAAGAAGAGATTATTGATAAAAATAGAAGGCTCAAGACCAGCGCGTATGAAGACTTTCGCAGTCAATTCATTACTCGTGAGGAATATAAAGCCTTCTCAGCTCAATTCGATCAGAAGATCAAAGAAGCAAACGAAACCATCATGCGTCTCACAAGTGAGCGCAACAGCGTAATGGGCGGTCTGGCAGAACAGCAAGGCTGGCTCTCTCAGTTCAAACAGTACGAAAACATTCAGGAACTCACTCGCAGCGCGGTGGTCAGTCTGATCGACTTCATCCGCATCCGCGAGGATAAGGACATTGAAGTTCAGCTTATGCACTATGACCGGTTTGCGTCGATCATGGAGTTCCTTGCAGAACAAAAAGCAAAGGAGGACGCCAAGAAAATAATTCGCTTGACAAAGGAGGCAGTATAAATGGCACGAGTATCACGCAAAAAGCAAAACATCCCAACAACTCCGGCTGATACCCCCGTTCGCATTTGGAAGACTGCTCTCTATGTCAGACTTTCGGTTGAGGATAACGGCAAGGATTCCGACTCCGTAGAAAACCAGACAACTCTTCTGGAAGACTATGTTGCCAATCATCCCAATCTGAAAAAGGTGGCGTTATTTGTCGATAACGGTTACACCGGCACTGATTTTCTCCGTCCTGAGTTTAATCGAATGATGGAGGCTGTTCAGGCTGAGATCGTTGATTGCATCATTGTGAAGGACTTGTCCCGTCTCGGAAGAAACTACATCGAGACATCACAGTTCATTGAAAAGATTTGCCCGTTTTATAATCTCCGCTTCATCGCCGTCAATGACAGCTATGACACGGCAACGGTTACGAGCGAGGGGCAGCTTTCCGCATCACTGCAAAATATCGTCAATGATTATTACGCGAAGGACATTTCCCGAAAAGTCACTTCTGCTCTGCAAGCCAAAATGGAGCGTGGAGACTATATCGGAAATTACGCGCCTCACGGCTATCGCAAAGACCCGGAAAACAAAAACCATCTGCTCATTGATCCTGAGACAGCTCCGGTGATCCGGCAGATATTTGAAATGAGAGCCGAGGGCATCAGCTACATGGGCATCTGCAAGAAGCCCAATGATGCTGGCATCCCGTCTCCCGGTCAGCATAAACTCAATCAGGGTATCGAAACCAATAATAATAAGAAGAAACGCACTGTTCTCTGGAATAAGCATAAAATCACTGAGATATAGAAGGACATCGTGTATATCGGGCATCTCGCTCAGAAAAAAGGCAGTCAGTGTCTCTATGGTGGCATCCCGTATCATATCACATCCGAAGATGAGTGGATTGTGGTAAAAAATACCCATGAGCCGTTGATCAGTGAAGAGCTGTTCGAGAGAGTGCAGC
>JAZNRY010000025.1:0-11596 GCA_045590995.1 Paludibacteraceae bacterium
TCTCAATCTCCTGACGCGTGATAATCAGCTCACAAACGCTGCTGTTTTGCTTTTTGGTAAGAATCCACAACAGTTCTATCCAACTTCGCATTTCCGATTAGGTAGATTTGGAAAACGACCATCCGACCTCTTGTTTCAGGACCAAGTGGAGGGCAACATCTTCCAAATGACTAATAGGGTCATCCAACTTCTGCGAAGCAAATACCTCAAAACGCCTATCCATTACGAGGGAATGCAGCGTGTGGAGGAGTTAGAGATTCCTGAGACCGCTCTGCGCGAACTACTCTACAATGCTATGATTCATCGCGATTATATGGGCGATGAAACCCAAATGAAGGTCTATGATGACCACATTTGGCTTTGGAATGCGGGAGAACTGCCCCAGGGATATAATACTGAGTCATTGCAACGCGAGCATCGATCTATCCTTCGAAACAAAACCATTGCTTCTATTTTCTTCCAAGCAGGATTTATCGAGCATTGGGGAAGAGGATTTGACAAGGTGCAAGCTGCTTTTGAAACCAATAATATTCCTTTCCCACAAGTTGAAAGTCAATTTGGCGGTACCTCTATTTATATCCAGCGAGAAACTGAATCACAAGAAACTGAGGCGGAAACTACTCAGAAAAGTACATTGAAAAGTACATTGAAAAGTACATTGAAAGGTACATCGAAAAAAATAGTAGATATTGTTGAAGGCAAACCTAATGTGACTATTCCTCAAGTTGCTGAATTATTGCAAATGAATGTTCGTGGTATTGCAAAGCATTTCCAAAAATTGCAGCAACAAGGCATTCTTCGCCGTATAGGTCCCGATAAAGGCGGACATTGGGAAGTAATTGAATAAATACAGCGCACTGCGCTAACGACATAAAATAACATAACATCACTGAGCTTTTGCTCTTGTTCTCGAATTTCGAAATCTGGTAAATTTCATTAACGGGAGAACAAGCACTCAAAAGTTCACGCTTTACGGCGTGGATTGTTCGTTTGCTTATATCCCAAAAGGTTTACCAGAGCCAGAAATTCGTATAGGCAAGTCAAAGCGAGTAACCACGCTTTTTTTGTGGCTATACCTGAGTAACAGAATAACGAAATAATAAGCATATATGAAAAAGTTTTTTACAATTTGCCTCCTACTTGGAATGGCTGTAGTATTCATCAATGCCAATAATGATGAACTCTATTACAATTTTGCAAACGAGCAAGTTCTGTTAGATGAATTAGATTTGTTTGAGTATGCTAATTTTCCCGAAGGAACATCATTTGAGATTTTCCAAGATGAAGTAGATGATTTGGGTATTAGACATCAGTCGTATCAACAAATGTATCATGGCATAAAAGTGCAATCTAAAATGATACTTGTACATTCTAAAAACGGTCAATTACTGTCGCTGAATGGTAATGTGATGAAACAAAATCTTGCACCTAAGGTCATCAAACAAAATCTCAACAAACTACAGGCGCGCAAAAAGGTTAATAGTGAGACAGACGAGAAAGATATTACATTGACCATTTTGTGTATCAATGGCATATATTACACTGTTTATAAGGTACCTAATCCAGAAACATTAGAAACCTTCTATATTGATGCAGAAAGTGGAGAAATTGTGTTTATAGAGCCTGCGTTACAATCTGCTGATGTCAAAACGCAAGCACTCACGCGCTATAGTGGTTGGCAAGAAATGACTATGTACGAAACAGATGGGAAATATCTTTTCCTCGATTCCGCACGAAACATCGTAACGCTTGGAGCAAAAGGAAGCCCTAATGTAGATTATTACTTTTCGGAAGATTTTATATTATCGCTACCAGATTCAATTATACAAAAACTAATGAATGGAGATTCCGAAGCAATAGGTAATTATATCACTTCTCCAATGATGTGGGACTATATTAATCAGTGTAACATTTTATATAATAATTCACCTGTTATATATATTCCTACAATAACTAACATCACAATTACAAGTGCTAATTCATCATGGTGGTATGATATTTGGGATACCAAGCCCGATATTTTTATTGAGATATACAACTCTAACAATCAACTCGTTTATGTGTCTCCTACATTCAACGATGCTTCATTCCCTATATCTTTCCCCATGTCGGTTGCTGTCGCAGATGGATATGTTATTCAGATATATGATGAAGATGCGACAGGGAGTTCTTATGGCGGAGGTATCAAGATATCTACAACCGAACCTGGTACCTATTCGTGGTCAAATTCATCTACTACTTCAGGTATGCTAACAATTATGGAAGATGCTACAGAATATGCTGACATACATTGGGGAATGCAAAAAACCTATGATTTTTATAAAAATATATTCAAACGAAATAGCTTTGACAATAAAGGACATATTATTTACAATATCGCATTTCCTGAATACGATAAAATTGTATTTAAAAATATGCCCAATAATGCAACAGCACAAGGCGCTTTTGAGCCATATTTTATGTATTACGGATATGGTGATGGGGCGTACATGAATCCTGTTGTCTCTTTAGATATAATGGCACACGAATTTACACATCTTGTAACAAGCCAAAATGGAAATGGAGGATTAGATTATCTAAATGAATCGGGAGCTTTGAATGAAAGTTTTTCGGATATCATGGCTATGGGAGTAAAAAAATACACCTATGGAAGTACTAATTGGACCATTGGTGAAGATGTTATGATTGCGGAGTCCTATTTGCGATCAATGAAGAATCCAAATTCAGCAGGTCAACCCGATACATACGGAAAAGGAACTTGGATTCCCACTACCTCAACTCCCAATGATGAAAATGATCAAGGAGGAGTACATAAAAATAGTGGTGTTCAAAACTTTTGGTTTTACCTTTTATCTGAGGGGGGAACAGGAACTAACGATAATAACGAAAAATTTACGGTTAAAGGTATCGGAATTGATAAGGCATTACAAATTGCATATCGCACATTGATTCACTATCTCACACCCAGTGCAACATTTGTGAATGCGCGACAAAGTTCTCTGCAAGCGGCACGAGATTTATATGGTGCAAACTCTACAGAGGAAATAGCCGTTACCAATGCTTGGCACGCAGTAGGTGTTGGAACCAAATACACCAATATGATTACTATTAAAGCTAAAATGCCTACAAACTGGGGAAACACTATTTCTGCATGGGTGTGGGAAACTGGAAGTAATGGTGAATGGGTGACATTAACAAAGGAAGGTAACTGGTACACTTACTCTAAAGACTGTAGCGAACTAAATATAGTGTATGTCAATGGTTCTAACTGGAATGGAGATAATAATCAAACTGTTGATATTACTACAAAAGTATCTGCTTGTTATCAAATAGGTAATAATACATCAGGAAAAAGAACATACTATTCTATAGATTGTCAAGATCCTACTACTGACATTCAAGATGTCGAATATGAAGAACTTAAAAATGTATCTTATCAGAAGGTTATACGCAATGGTCAACTTCTGATAATCCGCGATGGCAAAACTTATGATTTGATGGGGCGAGAACAGTTCTAAACTACAGTATCCTACTTTATCTCACCTAATCTTACCTAATCCTACCGCAAACTACCACCAACTCACTAAATAGTTGTACCTTTGCACCGTCTTTCGAAACAAACGCGAAAGGCGGTGTATTTTTTTGCGCAGAACAAACACACCCAACCCCAATCATTAACCCTTAAACCTAAAACTAACATGTCAAAAATCAAACTCGAAGCACCTTTCCGCTCATTCCGCGGTAAGATCTGCAAGCACACCGACATCATCTTCAAAGAGATGTATGGCACCAAGTTCACTTCGCAAATCTGCAACCCTTATACGGGCGCACCTTCTCCTGCACAAGTCGCACAAAAGAACAAGGTTGCCACTGCTGCTGCCAACATTGCTGCACTCACCCCTCAGCAATTAGCGGACTATCAAACCGCCTTCAAGAAAGCCAAACGAGAGGGCAAGTACAAAACCCTTCGTGGCTACATGATGGCACAAGAAATGGCTAAAATCTAACCCCAGCCTCAAACCTTAAACATTAATTCGTTAAACCTTAAACATTAAACCTTAACCAACCATGGGAAAAGTAGTATTTGAAGACCCTATTCATCACATCTCGGGCAAAATCTCTAAAAAGTACCGCACTTGCTACAACTACCGCAAGCGCTCCGACCGCAAGTACACCTCCGTACACGGCGACCGCACAACTCCAGTTTCAGCAGCTGAAATTGCTTGGCGCACGCTGTTTGCGCAAATCTGTCAAGCCACTCTTGACCGTATGGCAGACCCTAACTTCATCGCCCAAGACCAAGTCGCCTACCGCCAGCAAACCAAGTACAAGACCCTGTACCAGTATGTCTGGAACTTGATGCGTGACCAAATCGAAGGTAAGTAACTCTTAATTCATAATTAAGTGAAACGCTTGCAACTATCGCTTGCTACGGCATTGTGTATCTTCGGGTGTACAATGCTTGTAGCGGGTTTGTTATCTCCTCCTCTCGGTGAGATTCATCATTCTTTGCTAATCGCTTTTGGAGAAATCCTTACATTCTCAGGGTCTCTCATTGGTATTGATTATAAATACCGTTATAAAGAATAATTTCATGAAATCTTCTCTCTCCAAACTCGCACTATGGCTCAGCCTCTTTATGGGGCTATGCCTTGCATGCACACCACAGCAGCGACTATCGCGTATTATCAACCGTCACCCATACCTCAAAGCAGCTGACACCACTAAAGCTATCGCCATTGACAAAATCACCGACTATCAATGCAACGCTACACCTTTTCAGTTGCCGACTACTAACGACCCTTGCCCAGACTGCGATTCGTTGATCCGTGCCGCAATCAGGAATAATGGCGCTTCAACAACAGCAGGTAGCGCAAGGGCTTCGTTAGTTATCGACGAGAAGGAACAGGTAATGCTACAAGCCGAACAATTACCCGACACTATCCACGATACTATCTATGTAGATATACCAGTAATCGAGTATGTGCCACGAGAGATTGAGAAGCCCGAAAAACCCATAAACTCCTTCTTTCGTATATCAGGCATAGGACTGTGGATATTGTTTTTGGTATGTACTATACTATTTATCCTCAAAAAATTCTTTCTGATATGAAACTAAATAAAGTGTTGATCACGCTTATTATCGCCTGCATGATCATCATTATTATCCTTATCATTTTTCTTCGCCAACTCAAACAATTTGCATTAGGTATGCTCACAAACAACTACTTCACTATTGACGAACTTTGTGCTTCCGATACAGCACGCAAGCGTGGTATAGACAACACCCCTACACCTGACGCAGAGGCTAATCTCATGCTATTACGCGACCGCGTCCTCAACCCCGCACGCGAGGCATTGGGCTCAACTATCTATGTGAATAGCGGATATCGTAGCCCACAGCTCAACGCTGCTGTAGGTGGAACAGCTACCAGCCAACACCAAACAGGACAAGCTGCTGATATTACCACTAAATCCCGCAAACGCAATCAGCAACTCTTTGCTATCCTTGTCCGACAGGGCAACTTCGACCAACTCATTTGGGAAGGCAACGGCAAATGGATTCATGTATCATACAGTGCAACCGCCAATCGTGGTGCAATCCTCGCACAGAACACCAGTGGTGGATATACCAATATCCAATCTAACTGGCAAACTACAATAGCCTAAAGAAAAGTTGTACCAACCCGATTTGTACGCAAGTTGTAACACATTTTGTACCACGCGCAAACATGCTAAATGTCAGCGGTTTGCGCGTTCTTTTTTTCAAAAATTGGTACATGGTACAACTTTTTCGGTACATTGAAGCGCTACTATGTG
Source organism: Paludibacteraceae bacterium (assembly GCA_045590995.1). Lineage (GTDB taxonomy): Bacteria > Bacteroidota > Bacteroidia > Bacteroidales > Paludibacteraceae > Colicola. Next base: position 5,821 of record JAZNRY010000025.1, read on the forward strand.
TGTATGAATAGACTTTAGAATTTAGGTGCATGTTCTTCGAGGGTTTGTATAAGGTTCGGGTCTGCGTGATTAGCATAGCGCGTAGTCATAGCCAAATCGTGATGATCGGCTGCCTGCATAACGGTTAGTGGGTCAATACCTGATTTCAGCATGTTGTTTATGCCTGTATCTCGTAAACTATATAGCTGCATCTCATCGGGCAAGTGCAATGCTTTGCGCATTTTGTCCCATGTCTTAGTGTATTTGGTAACAGGCATAGGGGATTTGCCTGGTCTAAAGTCAGCACCGATTAAATACCAATCATCTGCTGTGTTATTTAGTAGTGGTGCAATCATCATTACTAACTCTTTGCTTAGGAAGGCGTGGCGATTATGACCGTTTTTCGTCTTGTCCGCAGGCATGAATATATACTGCTCTTTCAGATGAATCTGCTTTATCTGTATGCGCGCTATTTCAGCGGGACGGAGTAGGGAAGTAAACACCAGTTCAAGAATGATCAAAAAAACAGGGTTTTTCTCCAGTAGGTAGTCTTTAATCTTCTGTCGCGTGTTCGGGGGTATGATAATGCGCTTCTTCTCATCTTGTCGTTTGGTTTTTATATGCTCAAATGGATTCTCTTTGCAGTAGCATTTCTGTAGAGCCCACGAGAATAGGGCTCTTGCCATTTTGAGCTGATTATTATATGCGCGTGCAGCAACCTCGCGCTCCATATAGATATAGTCCATATATTGCACAGCCAGCGTCTTATTGAATTGTATGCACTTGCAATTTGGTGCCGATTCGGCACACCAGTTACTAAAGATGTTGCAGAAACTTCTGTAGCTGCGCATGGTGTCGGGCTTTAGTTCTTTGCTCTTTTCGGATAGGTAGAGTTTTATCATCTCGTCAATGGTAGTGTAGTACCTTGCGTTTTCGCTTTCGCCGAAAGGTGTCCAACCACCAGCGAGCTTTGCGTTAATGGTGCAGATGATCTCGTTTGCAGCCACCTTAAATTCGGCCATGGTACGATATCGCTTGCGCAATGTGTTGAGCAACATGCGCTTGCGTTCCATTTTGTCTGTAATGGGATTGTAAACATAGTAATTTACCTGCCAGCCTTCGCTATTGTGTCGAAGTACGGCGGGTATATACTTGTTATACGCGGGTGAGAGTTGTTGAAGATTGGGCATTTTTTTTCTTCTGTCGTTTTTTGGAACAACAGGAGAAGTTTACCATAAGTCCGAAAAAAAATCGGTCGGAAATCTGACAGGGTTATAAAACTAAAGATTGGCTATCTCCTTGATAACCAATCTTTGTGGGCGTTGACGGATTCGAACCGCCGACCCTCTGCTTGTAAGGCAGATGCTCTAAACCAGCTGAGCTAAACGCCCGAATGGGAATGAATGGTGGGCGTTGACGGATTCGAACCGCCGACCCTCTGCTTGTAAGGCAGATGCTCTAAACCAGCTGAGCTAAACGCCCATTCAATGTCTCATTATTTAACGGAACTCTTGCTCTCTTCACGAAAGCGGATGCAAAGGTACTGCTTTTTTTTGAATTGACCAAATATTTTTTGAAAAAATACGTTCTTTTGTGTTATTTTTTCAATTTTTGCACATTCCAAGCCCAAAAATGGGTGTTTTTTGTACGCGGAACATACAAATAGTAGAAAAGTAATGTCGAAATGAACGCACAAATAATTCCACCAAAAATATCCAATGCGAAATGCTGGCTAAGATAAATTCGTGTGTATGCTCCTATGGTGGCAAGAATAAAACACAAAAAAGCGTACAATCCTTTCGCTTTCATATCTGTATCCATCAGTAACAGGCTTACTGTAAAGAAAAGTGCAAAAAAGGTTGCGGTGTGTCCAGATGGAAAGGATAGCCAATAATTCATTCTTACTCCCTCTGCCAAAGGCAGAACAACATCAGGCATATTGTCACCAAACCATGTGAGAGGGCGTGGCGCGTTAATCCAATGTTTAATGGGTTGAACGATTGCTGTGGTGAGAAGTAGGTTGCCCGCTAAAAAGACAGACCACCCCGCTCGATAGAATAGCAACAATACAATCAACACATATGGTAGCCAATCTACGAGATTGGAGTAGCGGGGCATCCAAGTATCCAAGAATGCTGTATGCGGTTGACACAACCATAGGTGCAATGCCCCCTTGGGAGTCACCAGCAAAGCCACACCCAAACCAATCAGCAAGATGGCAGTGGGAATGGCAAACGGGAGGATAGGGCGTAGGGATGTATTATCTTTTTCTGCCGAGGACATCGTAGATTTCTTGACCATGAATAATCAATAGCTCTCCGTTCTTAAGAACCTTTTTACCTGTAGAGGGTACGATAGGCTGCTGAAAGCCTACTATGTTCTCTTCTTCTACTTGTATGGTGTTGCTGGTGCGTAACCCTAATGGCGTCACTCGATAGTAGATAGGAGAAGTTGTAGGCGTGTGGGTAACCGTGTAAGAAGTGGAGCGAACTTGAAATGGCGATCCATCGATATGTACTTCTTCACGGAGGTAATCACCGGTATAAAGGAAAGCTTGTTGGAAAGAGATGCGGTGGTAACCACTGGATTTTGAACCAATCTCTTTTTGAATGAGCGATATGGTGGTTGTTCCTTTGGGAATAGCAAAGGTATAAAACGCCTCGTCCAATACGAGTGGCTGGGTGTAAAGTACCTCATCGTTATTGCCACGAATGAGAAGGTCGGCAGTCTGGTCGCCTTTATACACACAGCACTTGACGGTGAGATAAGTGTTGGTGGGAGCAGACCCGAAATTGTCGAAGCGAATAAGGCGTTTCGCTGTAGTAGTGGAAGAGCAAATAGCATAACTACCATCCATGAGGGTATATGGAGCATCTGTCCCGTCTTCAAGTAGCCAATGGATTTGTTTGTGTCCCTTGATGAGGTCGTTCTTAAATCCTGGCATGGCAACCAGTGTGTCGTTGTGCCCTGATTCTTGTACTGTAAATACCTCTAATTTGTAGGAGCGTTTTGCTTGGTTTTTCCAATGAGCAACGAATGAGTTAGCTGTCACTTCCGTAGCAGGATACGCCATAGGGTTAATTTGGTCGGTGGGTATCTTGTACGCATCGGATGTGGTACGAACAAGTTGGCTCAGGTTTACGCTCTCGCCTTGTTTGTTTCCCCAGATGTATTCTACGAGTTCGGGGTACTCAATGAAAGGGTTGCGATTGTGTTGAATAGAGGAAATGGCATCTAAACGACTGATCTCCTTCTCACTCACTGGATCTATACGATGCCATTGCAGTAGAACTTCTACGAGGTAGGGGGTGAAGGTGAGATAAGAATCGTTGGTAACGAATTGAGAGTAAGTGGCATCCCATTTCATGTCGTGGTAGGCAGTTGCGATATAGAAGTATGCGCGTGCGAAGTCGCCTTTGTACTCATCAATCACGCTGAACGCATAGCCGTTCCACTCCTTGTCTTTTCCCATAAAGAAAACACCGTTGTTTACTTTATTGGAGTCGTTGAGAATACCCGGAGGGTAGTTGGACTTGTTGTTGTTGGCTACGCGGTCGGCTGGATTGAGATGATAGAGGTCGATGTATGCATCGTTTTCATTGCCGCCCCACCATGATTTAGGCAAACTGTGCTCAATATCCATTCCCGCCGCACTACCATCGTTGATCGGAAAGTAGCGTTTAGTGGTGGAGTACATGTCCCAAATGGTGCCATCGGACAACTGGTCGCTACTCCGAAAGCCATGCCAAGTACCATACGCCTCTAAGTCGCCTTTACGCCAAAGGGTGTCGCCGTTTTGCACTTTGGTGGTGGTATGGTATTCGTTGGTACCATACACATAGCGTTCGCCTCCCTTGATTATGTGGAAGAGCGCCTCTTTGAGTTGGGCGTCGGTCTTACCTTGAATGGCATCGTAATACCCCGAAGGCATTTGCTCAGCGTTTGAGTAAATGGCACATATACATGCTATTATGAGCAGGAATGGTTTACTTGTTTTCATTTATGAAGGAGAGTTTGGATGATAAAGTTATAATTGATATACCACAATATGCACAATGCACCTGCAACTACCGCTTTCTTGGGGTCTTGGCAGATGATAGCCCAAGCGATGCTACCCGCAATCAGCACGATGCAGCCTACTATAAATATAATTATGCGTGTGCGATGCTTGCCCACAGATTTGAAACTGAAAAATGGTATCTCACAGACCAACAAATAACAGCAAAGCAGGCTCAGTCCCACCATTATCCATGCAAAGGTGGAGGTGGTCTGTGTGTGGGGGTATGCTGCAATGGAAGCCCATAAAATGGCGTTTGGCGGTGTCGCTAAGCCAATAAACGATGTCGTCTGGCGTTCGTCGATGTTGAATTTTGCCAAACGGAGGGCAGAAAAGGCTGCCATGAGCAGAGCAATAAGACTCCACCAACCTATGATGGGCTTTAGAAAGCACATCAATGCCATCGAGGGTGCAAGACCAAAAGTAATATCGTCCGCTAACGAGTCAAGTTGTACTCCCAATGGCGAAGGTACTTTCAACCAACGAGCAGAAGCTCCATCGAAGAAATCGAATAGACCACCTGCCAAAATAAGAACAAACGCCCAAAGGAACTCCTCTTGCGTTGCCATGAAAACAGCCACTGACCCGCACAAAAGATTTGCACAGGTCAGGCTGTTAGGTATGATACGCTTAATTTGCATATAACTATTTAGTTATGAACTATGAGTTATGAACTATGAGTTATAAGTGATGAGTGATGAGTGATCTGTTTACTTCTTACCGTAGTTGCCATCCACGATGCGGCGAGCAAGGAAGGTTACGGTGAAGGTAGCCACGCTACATGCAATCACCATCCAGAAGAAGTGTTGGTAACCAATAGCTTCTTGTATGTAACCTGCTACCAAGCCAGGAAGAATCATGCTGAGTGCCATGAAACTGGTGCAGATAGCATAGTGCGAAGTCTTGAACTCCCCCTCAGAGAAGAACATCATATAGATCATGTATGCGGTGAAGCCGAAACCATAGCCGAATTGCTCAATAGCAATAGCGATAGCGATATATACCATGTTGGTAGGCAAGAACATACTGAGGTAAACAAAGCTCAAGCATGGAAGGGTCATCGCGAGAGCCATCCACCAAAAGGCCTTCTTCAAGCCAACTTTAGAGATATAATAACCACCCAAGATTCCGCCTAATAGCAAGAAAATCACTCCGATAGCACCATAAACAACGCCCAATTCTTGCATGGTCATACCCAAGCCGCCTGTCTCGCGTGCTCCGAGCAAGAATGGATAAATCATCTTCATGAGGAAGCCCTCTGGCAAACGATAGAGAAGCATGAAAGCGATAGCTACCCACAATGCAGGTTTGGTGAAATAGGTAGCGAAGGCCTTACCAAAACCAGTAACGATATCTTTGGCTGTGGTCTCAGCATTAGGTTTGTCGGTGTCTGGACGTGGAGTGAAGAATATGTGCCATACTGCCATGATAGCAAAGATAACTGCTGTAATAACCATTGTTACTTGCCATGCCATAGGCATATTAGCCTCGCCTTGCTTGATAGTCCAATCGTAGATGATACCAGGGATGGCGATGAGTGCAGAGTTGCAGAATACATTGCTAAGACGGTAGAATACACTACGCCAGCCAATCATTTCGGCTTGAACGCCAGAGGTGAGTGCCAACATATAGAATCCATCAGCTGCGATGTCGTGAGTAGCGCTGGCAAACGCCATAATGATGAAGGCAATCAATACACCTGTAAAGAGCTTCACCTCAGTACCCATAGCAGCGATGACT
>JAZNRY010000026.1:0-23600 GCA_045590995.1 Paludibacteraceae bacterium
ATGGGGCTGCGCGTGGTCACCCAAACGAATCACAGTATCTTCAGTGGGTATCAACAAAGGATTGAAGCGCTTTATTGAGGAAAGCGATTGCCATTTGGCCATTTCGCTGCACAATCCGTTTGCTGTGGAGCGACAAGAGATTATGCCTATTGAGAAAGTCAATCACTTGAATGATGTGATAGCGCTGCTCAAGCAATACGACTGGTCGCACCAACGCCGTGTGAGTTTTGAGTATATCTGTTGGGGCGGCGTGAATGACACGCCTAAGCACGCCAACGCACTCCTGCGCCTGCTAAAAGGTTTGGACTGCCGCATCAACTTGATTCGCTTCCATGCTGGTGTGGCTAATGAGTTTACCAGCAGCTATGAGCAACAGATGGAGTGGCTTCGCGACTATCTCACCGAACACGGAATCACGACTACTATCCGCCGAAGTCGTGGCGAAGATATATTAGCTGCCTGCGGAATGTTGGTCAATGCATTAAAAAACTAACGCAGAATTTGCATATTCAAAAAAAAAGTCGTATCTTTGCCCGATTTTTATAACAAACGAACAACTTTGAACAATTGTATATTTATGAAAAAGATTTTATTTCTCGCATTGGTGATGCTTACAGCACTTAACCTACACGCACAACTGCCAAATGTCCGCTTGCAAGATGTGGACGGCAAGACCGTTCAAACAGGTGAAATCAGCAATGATGGCAACCCTATTATCATCTCATTTTGGGCTACATGGTGCAAGCCATGCTTGCGCGAGCTCAAAGCTATTCACGAGGTATATCCTGACTGGCAAGATGAGACAGGTGTAAAGATGATTATCGTTAGTATCGACCAAGCACAAGACGCTAACCGCGTGAAGCCACTCGTAGATGGTTTTGGTTGGGAATACGAAGTGCTGCTTGACCCTAACGGAGACTTCAAGCGTGCTATGAATGTGCAAAATGTACCTCATGTATTCGTGTTGGACGGCAAGGGCAAGATAGTCTATAACCACGCAGGTTATACCGATGGCGGCGAACAAGATATTTATGAAGCATTGCAGTAATGAGGTTAAAGGTTAAAGGCTAAAGGCTAAAGGTTAAAGGTTAAAGGCAAGGTATAACGGTGAAAAATATATTGAGAAATATAGCATTAACATTGTGTTGGTTGCCTACCCTGTTGTGGGCAAATAACGATACCGTCTATGTAGTAGGCGGTATTCAGCATGATGGATTAATTCCTACGATTGATGTAGGTCGTCCTTTGCCTGAGTGGGCAGAGATGCACTATCTGAGCAATTCCTATTTGGATTTGGGTGTGCGTTGGGATCATCAATCGGGTAACGGGGATCGGGTTTCAGGTATCGGGTTTCAAGGATTAGAACTCATCACCCGCGCCGAACTCACCGAGTGGCCTATGCTCGGCTATGACCCCGATTTTGGCGGCTATGGTCTCAGCCACTTGCATGTGGGTGCCAACTTCAGTTGGGGCAAGATTACAGTGGGTGATGTCTATGGTCAGTTTGGTAGTGGTATGGTGTTGCGCCTTTACGAAGACCGCGCTTTAGGCGTAGATAATGCGCTTCGCGGAGGAAAGGTGGAGATTAACCCCTACAAAGGTATTTACTTCACCGCTTTGGGCGGTAAGCAACGCCGTTATTGGAACTGCTACGACGATGGTGCATGGGGCTGGAACTACAAGCAAGATGCTGTACTGGGAGCAAACCTCGAATTGGGATTACAGGAGTGGATTCCGCAGTTGCAAGAAGCAGGTGCCAACCTCACTATTGGCGGTAGCTATGTGAGCAAGTACCAAAAGAAAGATACTATTTTGTATATTGATCCTATGGCACAAACATACATGTACAACCTGCCCGCGTGGGTGGGCGCAGGTAGCGTTCGCGCGCAACTGCAAATGAAAGGTTGGAATGCCATGGTAGAATATGCCTACAAAGCCAATGACCCTACTATCCTCAACGACTATAGTTACAAGCACGGTGAAGCATTGCTTCTCTCGCTGAGTTACTCAAAGAAGGGCATGGCCATCATGGCACAAGCCAAACGCTCCAGCAATATGTCTTTCCGTTCGGACCGCTCCAGCAACAATATGGCAGGTACTATCAACCATATGCCGCCGTTTGCCACACAGCACACCTATATGCTGGCAGCTCTCTATCCTTATGGCACACACAAGACGGCTGACGAATGGGCTTTCCAAGGCGAGATTCGCTATACATGGAAGCGCGGCACCGCTATGGGTGGAAAATACGGCACAACCCTCAAGCTCAATGCTTCGCATATCCGAGGAACAAAAGACACTTGGTTTGGTATGAGCGAAGCACCCTATTACACCGATGTCAATCTGGAGCTCAACAAGAAGATTAACAAACAGTGGTATATCGGCGCTATGGCAATGTACCAGACCTATAACAAACAAGTGGTAGAAGGTCATGGCGACTTGATTCGTTCGGGTATTGGCGTTGTAGAAGCCAAATATGCTACTTCCAAGAATGTGCAAATGCGTGCCGAGGTGCAATACCTCTACACCAAGCAAGACGAAGGTCAATGGATAGCCGCCTTGTACGAAATTAGTTTGTGGCGCAAATTGGTTCTCTCAGGACAATGGATGTATAACATCGGCTATGCACATGAAGCAACCAACGAACACTTCTACACCGTGGCTGCCACCTATACACATGGGGCACACCGCGTGATGGCGGGTTATACCAAGACACGCGAAGGATTTAACTGCTCTGGTGGTGTATGTCGCTATGTACCCAAACAAGAGGGTATTTCCCTCACCTATAATTTCACATGGTAAAGAATATGGTTCGGAATAGTTCAAAATGGTTCAAAATGGTTCAGTGTTGTTCAGCATTATTGCTGACTATACTGCTGACCACATGCGAAGTAATACCAGAAAACGAGCGTTTGATTCCTATCGAAACGGAATCCTCTAATCGCACCACACTCATAGTAGAGTTTTCTGGACTGAAATGCAATAACTGCCCTCTCGCAGCAGAAGAGGCACACAATTTGTTGTCGTTGTATGGCAATAAATTGGTGGTAGTAGAAATGCACCCTGCAAGCAATAAACTTACGGAAGCCAAACCTGAATACGATTATACATGCGCGGCATCGGATTTGTATTACCAACATTTTGGAGGAGACAATACTACCCCACTGCCTATTGGCGTGGTGAATATGACTACAACTGACGGAGATTATTTCGTAAAGTATCAGTTATGGGGAAGTGCTTGCATTGCATCATCTAAAATAACATCGCCAGTGACGATAGCGCATGCAGTAGATGTATCATCGAATGAATTGCACATCAACACTACTATCAGCAATATATCAACAGATATGATTGATGTACAATATATTGCGTGGTTGACAGAAGACAAAATCATTGGTCCTCAAATGATGCCTGAAGGTACAGCAAATCCTACATACGAGCACAACCATGTATTGCGCGATGCGATTACCGATGCGTGGGGAACCGCATTACAAATCAAAGGAAAGGAAACCGAAACACTCTCTATGACATACACATTACCTACCCATGTCAATATAGAGAATTGCAATGTAGTGGGCATAGTAATGAAAGATAATGTTGCCATACAAGTCAATGAATATAAACTAAAAAACATGAAGTAATATGAAAAAAATCTTTACAACTATTTTGCTGACAAGCATGTTGCTATCTGCCTATGCAGGGCTCAATGTAACAGTAAACACATGGAATGAGAATGATGAAGAAGTCATCATGCACATTACCAAAGACACAACTATTGTGGTAACAGAGTTTGAAGAAGATGTGTTCTCTGGCGATGTCGTAATGGGCATTAGAGGCAATCTCTATTCCGCAGATAGCCCAACTATCAATGTGACTATTGAGCGTTCTAAAGCAGGATTAAAAGATGAATTTTGTTCTGGAGCATGTGTGCCTGGTAATGAAGAAACAAAGCAAGAACTCACCGTGGAAGCTACAGATGAGGGAAATACTTGGTTTACACATTACTATCCACACAATATTGGTGAAGAAACTATCAGCTATACTTTCAATGATGCAATTAATCCTGTTATTACACTCACCGTTGTATATAACTATAATGGTACATCCGTTGAAGATGTAATTGTTCGTCCGACCGACAATACTATCTACAATCTGCTTGGACAGCGCATGCCTACTAACGAACTCAGCGAGTTACCAGCAGGCATTTATATCGTTAATGGCAAAAAGATTATCAAACAATAATTAGTAACTATTTATATTTTTTAAGGTATGAAAAAGATTTTTATCTCCCTTCTGCTTTTAGTAGCAGTATGCGTATCTGCACAAGAAGTACCTACTTCATTTCCTCGTAAGTTCCTCATTGAGCACTTTACGGGCGACCAATGTGGCTATTGTCCTGGTGGCATGTATAGCATAGTGCATTATACGATGTATCTTACAACCACTCCATGTATTTGGGTGAGTCACCACTATGGCTATAATAACGATGAGTACACCATTTCCGAGAGCGCAAAGATTGGTGCAGCATGTGGTGTACAAGGTGCTCCAAGCATGGCGATGAACCGTACAAAAATCATGGGTACATCCATTGCTTTCCACCCTGGCTATTTGACCGAAGATGGTATGGCAGAAACTATCGCCAACAAATGCGCTACAGAGGCGGAGGCATCTGTGGTGATTGACCACACCTACAATGCAGAGACACGCGAGCTGAATGTCACTGTTAGTGGTCAGGTGGCTAATACCGATGTTACCGAGTATTTGCTCTCCGTTCTCATCAAAGAGAATGGTCTGATTGGTAAACAAGCTGATTACGCTGGATATTCATGGAAATCTGCTGGTTTTAAAGAGTTTTTGCACCCATGTGTAGCACGCGATTTTCTCACTGAGGGTTCTACATTGGGCGACACAGTCAAGGTGGAGAACCAAGCGTATAGCAAGACATTCACTTACACTATTTCTAATCAATGGGTGGCAGAAAACTGCAATATCGTAGCTTATATCACTCCACTGACCAAGAAGCCTATCATCAACGCTGAGGAGACTCCACTCGTAGCAGGAACTACAGGTGGCAAAGAGTACTTGCCATTTGGTATCACCGAGAATTTAGCACCTACCAATGCAACCAAACTCAATTTTGACACCTTAGAACTCGGCAAACCAACAGATGACAAGTTGGCTATTCAACTCGTGGCAAAAAATTCCACTCGTTCTGATGCATATGGTCCAGTGAAATTGGTGGTTTATTTGGATTTCAACACTCCTGATTCTGTCCTTCCTACTGCAACCACATTGGAGTTCGCCGAAGGCAATGAACTCAACACTTTCAGTATTGGTACTGTAGATCTTGTAGAACAAAGTTTCAGTGGCTCATGGATGGCATACTATAAGGCTTCTACAATGGAGGATCTCTGCCATATCTGGCGTATCACAAGCGGTACTATGACTGTTGAAGCAAATGGTGGTTTTGTAGTAGAAGGCAAGTTGGACAATGGTAAGAATTACAAGGTTACCTACGAGTTGCCAACCGCTGTGGATAATGTAGTATTTGACAAAGCACATGTAGAGAAACTCATTCGTGAGGGAAAATGTATTATTCGTATCGATGATGTAGAATACGATATGCAAGGTCGCATGATTAGCAAATAATGAAAAAAACGCTTGTAATAGTACTGCTCTTAGCAGTTATTGGAATGTCGGCACAGGTTGTGCCGACATTTTTTCCACGCAAGTTTCTCATGGAGCACTTCACCAGCGAGAACTGCAATGAATGTCCAGAAGGCATGATTGCCATCAAAGATTTTTTAGCACTGCAAAGCACTCCATACATATGGGTTAGTCATCATGCCATTTATGGTATTGATGAATATACCATTCCAGAAGGGAATAAAATAGCCCAAACATTTTCAATATATAGTGTACCTACAGTGATGCTCAACCGTACAAATCAACCAGATAACATAGCAATAGGAACATCCCGATTAGAAAACTTGAATGTAATTGGGGATACCTTAGCAGAAGCTTCTGTAGTAATTAACCACGCCTTCAACTCTGCAACGCGCCAGTTGGATATCACTGTAAGCGGTCAGGTAGCCAACAAAGATGTTGAACAGTATTTACTCAGTATTCTGATTAAAGAGAATCGTTTAGTAGGATTACAAGCAGATAGCTATTCATCCTACAAATACGCCACATGGCAAGAATATATGCATAGTCGGGTTGTTCGCGACTTTGTGACAGCCACCTTTGGCGATACTGTAAAGATTACCAATCAAACATACACCTATTCTACCAACTATACGGTTAACAGCGACTGGGTAGCAGAAAACTGCTGCGTAGTAGCCTATCTCACGCCATTGGACAAGCGCCCCATCATCAATGCCGAACAAGTGCCATTGGTAGCTGGCACAGCAGGTGGCGAGCAATACGAGCCCTATGGCATAACAGAAGGTAAAGGTCCTAATGCAAGTATTACCTTTGATAGCGTGCGAGTAAAAAAGATAGCCAACAATCTATTGGAGTTCACCTTTTCTTCCACGAAAACCATGAAAACCTATGCGGGCATCTGCAAGCAGGTAGGATTGGTTTATGTCAATTCCAAAGCCGATATATTGCCCGCTGGCACCTACCCTATTCAAGAAGGTACGGAATGGGGAACCATTACCTCAGGCTATCGAATCGATGAAGAGGAGACATTCGGTGGGTCAAGATTGGTATATGCGCTATCGGAAGATTTGCAAAGTGGGAATATCGTACCTATTCATACATGGCGCATGAATACGGGTGAGATGATTTTAGATGAAGAAGGCAATATATCGCTCCTATTTACAACCAACAACGGAACAACTGTGACAGCCACTGCGGTATATGACTTCTCAGTGGAGTCTGGTGTAGAAGACAACTTTGCCCCCTCCCCCATTATCCATTGCCAAAAAGTCTTACGCAATGGGCAACTGCTCATACACAAGCAAGGTCAATGGTATAACATTCTTGGCTGCAAGGTATCGGAATAGTGCGTGTATTGTGCGTGTATTGTGCGTGTATTGTGCGTGTATTGTGCGTGAATAGTGCGTAATTGACTAAGGGAATGATATGAAAACAGCGTGGTTGAATGACCACGCTGTTTTTTCTTGGTAAATAGTCTTTTTGGAATAGTTAAACTAATTGAGATAGTTAAACTAATTGGGATTGTTAGGCTATTTCTATTAGTTAGTTATGCAAGTTTATTTTACCAATGCGCCAGTAGCGTTGTAAGTCGCGCCATTGCGGATAATGAGCAACTGACCATTAACGAGGCGTTTTGATACATTGGTTTTGTCGGTAGTAATATTCTCTACAGGTGTTCCTGCTTCGTTGTAATGCAACTTCACAGACAAATCGTATGAGTTCAGTGCATCTACCTCCACTTTGAGTTTGCCATCTACCTTCTCAATAGTCACAGTACCATCTACAAGGCAGTATAGACCCTCTGGATCAAGGTATCCTTCTTTGTCAACAAAGCAAACATATGAAGGTGCAGGACCATCAGGAAGGATACCTGAGCAAGCTAATGTAGTACCAGATACCCAAGAAGCGTTGATAGGATAAATACCCTCAGGAAGAGTAATATCAGAATCAGCCGGTACATTTTCGTCAAGGATGAAATAGAAATCTGCAACGATAGACTCGTCAGCATCAACCATAAATAGTTCTACGATACGATAACCCTCTGGTCGCCAGTCTGTAACATTAACATATGAGTTTGGTTCGAAGGTATAGTCGAGTTCGTATTCCTCTTCGTCCCATGGAATACGCTCGCGGACATACTCGGTTATGAAGGTGAGGTCGTACTGCACCGCATTGTCGCAGATGAAGGAAGCCACAGCAGTGAGGATATTGTTTTCTACCTTAACAGTCATCGTACCCTTTTGTACAGCATACTCATCGTATGATTTGGTAGTAGCATTCAACACCTTCACCCATGTATCTGTTGGGTAGAAATCGGAGTGATCGAATTTGCCATCGTTGTAGAAGGTACCCTCAATGCTCTTATTGGTAATACGCTCTACATTCACTTTTGCCATCAGGTTGCCGTCTTCGCTCATACCATCAAGAATAAAGATACCAGATGAAGATACAGCGTTGGTGAGCAATACAGCCTCTTCATTGGCAAGTCCGTCGAAGGTATAAGTAACCGTCTCGGTAGGAGTTGGGATGGTGTAGAACATAGAGATTTCGTATTGGATAGAATCAAAGCCCAAAACGGTAGCTGTAAGGAAGGTAGTATCATTCTTTTGCCAAATCTCACCGCCAAACTCAGCGAATTTAACAGGAACATCTACAACATGTCCATCTTCTACAACATGATGAATGAGGAATGTTTGTTCCTCAACGGTATTTGCTAAATCAAACTCGCCACCCATCACCTGATCAATGTAGAAAATGTCAAAGGAAACAGAGTACTCCTCGTTGTAGTTCGCCATTTGCAATTCCTTGGAGCCAAGTGGATCAATGTAGAACATAGTCTTAGAGATATTAGGGAAGTCCAAAACTTTGGTTTCTTTTACCTCTGGCACACCATAAGAGAGATGCATGATGTAGTACTTGTAGTCCGTACCGAGCATGCGGATTTCTACTTGGTAGCCATCATTCTTGCTGCCCGTAATCTTGAGGTTACAAATGATAGACTCAATAACTTCTTCCGTCTTCAAGTCAGTCAAATAAACATATGAAGTACCTGTAGGATATTCCGCTGGCGTGATGACTGAAGAAGCGTTGTAGGCAGCATTGATTACATATTCAGATGTACTAGCATCAACCAAAATAGTTTGCTGTGACATACCATAAGCATCGTTGATAATCGCGCTGGTAGAGGTAATCTCGATGGTGTCCTTAGCCACTACAGGTGCTTCCATAGCGATGTTATAGAAGCAAGTGTCGGTGGTAAATGCCTCGCACATAAAGATATATGTCAGACCACCATAGATATTCTCTGCACCATAGATGACACCTTCGAGCTCCATTATTTCTTTGGTTTTGCCATTGTGAACAATCTTGCTGTTCTCCTCGTCCATGAGTTTGTGTGAGTAGTAACCCTCTACGCCAGTCTCAGTGAAGAAAGTGAAGTCCACTGCGATTTCGCTATCTTTACCCGCAATGCGGAAACGGTCTTCTTCTGGGGTGATAGAACAGTTGTAGAGTGCAACATCCAGTTTGGATTTAGCTACAACTACTTCGTGTTCAGCATGTACTTTGAAGTAGCCGTATTCTTCGCCACCGATGCCGAGTGTGGCGAGGATAAGTGCATCAACGATGTATTTGATTTTGGTGTCGCTTACTTTCTCCTCTTGGATAGTCAATTCGCAAGTCTTGTAGTAGTGGGTCTTGCCATTTGCCTCTGGGAACATACACCATGAGAACCATTCCTCAAGGTCTTTCTCCGTGTATGTACCAGCTAATGTCTCAGGCTTGGCGTTATTGATGATGTCAAAGTTGAATTGATAGCGTTCGTTGATAAGTACGAAATACCATTCCGCATTTGTAATAACGGTGTCACCTTGACGACCTACCACTGTGTCTGCAGGAGTGAAGTAAGGGTCCTCATAGAATGATGTAAAGTACACCTCTGTAGTGTCAAGACCAGCAAGTTGTGCAGGAGCTTTTGCAGCATAGGTTGTAGCGGTCCATGTAGCAGGTTGCTCGGCTACGAGTTTTGCTTGTTGGCGAGCAGGTTGTTGCACTGCTTGCAATGTGTTGCTTAAGTGCTCTTTCGCCATGAGGGTTTTCATGGCTTGTGGCTTGGTCTGAGCAGTAGCAGCCAGAGTCAAGCATGCGAGCAAGATGAAAGAAAGAATTTTTTTCATTAGAATGATGTTTTTGTTGTTATTTTATTGGATTATTGTTCCTTGGAGGTTGTATTCTATATTATCATAGTTGATGATGAGTTGACCATTGCGTAAATATTTTCGAGGTTGAGCAGTAGGTTTTAGCGGGTTGATAATACTTGTTTGGGTTGAACCATCGTATATGATGTGTACGGGAACATCATAAGAGTTGAAGGCGTTGACTTCGAGGTAGAGTTTGCCGTTTTTCTTCGCTACAGTCACCGTACCTTTTACCCACATATAGATATTGGTCAAATAACCTAGATTATCAACAGTTGCATAGAAAGGAGTAGATATTTGGTTTTGGTCATCAGGTCCTGCATTGCCGAGTACTGTACCAGGTCGGAAGGACTTGTTGATTTTGTACTCGCCTTCAGGGATAAGGATATCTGCATCGGTAGAGTCCACACAGAAGTGCATCGCCATGAGGTCGGATTGGTCAGCCGCTCCGACAGCGAGGTATATCCATCCTTCATCTTCGGATTTATCCATGGTGGACAGAATATCAGTAGCCGTATAAACCTTATCCACGCTACCTGTAGGCATATCTCCACGCAAGTATTCACGCTCGTAATGAGCGGTCATGGTGATATGATAATATACACTATCCGCACAAATGGCTTCAGCCACCGCGGTGATATTGCCATCCGCGTCCATAGTGACTGTCATTGTTCCTGTTTCAAGCGGCATGATGGCAGTCACGTATTCACCCTCCATCTTGGCAATATAGGTATTGCGGTACTCCATTTCCATGCGTCCACCTTCTGCACCAAACTTTCCAAACAAACCGTCATTGACAAAAGTGCCTTCAATATCTTGAGAGAGCGGGCTGAATGCCACAATATAGGTTGTATCCAATGATGGACCATATAGTTGGTAATACCCTTCTTCGTTGCGCAGATCTCCAAACTCTACTGGGAAAGAGAGCGTAACGGTGTCAATAGGTGTAGGCACTACATACCATAGCTCAATATCATAGAGCGTAGCATCCATACTGATGAGCTCAGCTTGCATAATGGTGGTATCACCAAGTTGGAAGATGCGACCATTGATGTCTGCTAGTTCGGTGTATATACCCGTAAGAGAGTCTTTCACACCACAATAATCTCTATCCACATTTTGCAAAGAGAATGCACCACCCATCTCCACACCGCGAATATTGATAGAAGCATAATAGTGCTCATCTTTGTTCTCGAAGAGGAGGTCATTGTTCATATCTGGGGTGAAAGTGGCAATGGCTGAGTGATTGAAGCGTACCATCACTGTATCTTGAGGCGTTGGCACGACATACGATAGATTTAGATTATATACCACATTATCGTCGCCTCGCATTGTACCCGTGATCGTCCAATGGGAAGAAGTATCCATCTTTACATGCAAAGTAGCATTTAAGGAATGGATAGTTGTATTGTTTTGTACATCTTGCAATTCGATGGTTACATCCTCTTTTGAGTAGGTCCCTTCTTCTGCTTCGGTAGCCATCCATGCACCAGAAAGGATGTATTGGTCGTTCTTGGCATCGAAGCTGACTACACCCAATTCCTCTGACAACGCATCATTGATAATGAGGTTGGTGGCTTTAAGATCTACAGAGTCGGTAGGTTCAGAGAAAGTATGTGTCATTTTGAAGACATATAATATAGTATCGCGCGTGAGAAGAGCCACATTGGCGATACATGCCAGATTATTATTCTTGAGTTCGGTGACCACTTCTGCTTGAATGGATAGAATATCTAGTTTTTCCTCATTATAGAAGAAATAGCTTTGCTGCAAATCAATCTGCTTCATTGCATATTTGCCGACTAGCTTGTTGCTCTTGATAGTGATAGTAGCTTCGGCGTTATCATTCATTCCATCAAGCGTGAAGGAGTCTTCGTTGCGAGATAAGGAGGTATTGGTAATTACTGCTGTTATTTGCTGTGTAGGTGTGATGCTATTGTGGACACAAGTAACGATATAGGTGACACCATCCTCACCTAATAGTGTGGCATTGGCAATGGTTTGAGTGAGGTTGTCGCTTACTTTTTTCTGCTCCACAGTGAGGGTCACACTATCAAACATCACGTATCCCGAAGGTGTTTGGAGATGTGTATCTGCCATGTTGATGTCATTGTTGGCAGTGGTGAAAGTGCCGAAGCCATTGTTGGAAGGGGCATAGTAGGCAAGCTCCAGTCTGTAGCCATATTCAGGTTTACCAGGGTCGGTACCTTCCATGCGCATAAACCAATCTTTGTAATTGCTGTCATAGCCAAATTGGCTGAAGCCAGAGAAGTTGAGTGTGACAATCTCTTGTGGTGTGTAGGTGCCAATGATGTGAAACACCTGGTCTTCTGCCGTAGGTTCTTTGTCGAATGGTGCGGTAGAGAGGTTGGCATCTAGAATCTCTACTTTACCATCTTTGCTCCATTGGGCAGAGCCAGTAAGATTGAGTTTACCGAGGGTGGCATAATATACCTCGTATGTTTTGTAACTGCCATTGTACTCGTTGAGGTAAATGGTAATCTTACCGTATGTATCGTGCTGACCATATAGTACAAGGTTAGCATATCTGCCTGTACCCTGTACCTCTTTGTTGGTTATTTCAAATTCTATTTCTTCTACTGTTTGCGCATAAATACTCGTGCTGCCACATACCGCAGCCAACAGGAAGAGAAGCAAAAAGATTTTTTTCATATACATACCTAATGACACTAATACTCCAGATTAGGCGACAAAGGTAGTAAAAAATTGCAGAACTTGCAAATTTTTTTGCAAAAAAATAGGCTCCCTCATGAGAGGAAGCCCATTTTTGTATATTAGTGATTTGTTAATTACTTAACAATAGCACCTTGAGCGTTGTACTCTTTACCATCACGGTTGATGATAAGCATACCGTTCTTAATAACCTTAACCGCCTTAGCATCAACTTGTACATTGTCAAGACCTGAGCCAGGACCTTGTGGCAACTTACCAGAAACAGTAACATCGAATGCAACACCAGTGTATGGGTTAGCAACGATACCCTTAGCGGTAACTACACCACCTTCAGTAGTAATGGTAAGTGTACCCTCACCGAAGCCAAGCCATGGATCAGTATCACCCATACCACCGATAGTAACGGTACATGTAATCTCAGATGGCTCTGTTGCCTCTGGGTAGTAAACAGGAACCTCAACCAATACTGGATAAGTAACACCGTCCTCAGCATAGGTCCAGTCTGCTGTCATCTTCAATGCGTAGTCAACTACATCACCGAAGAGAGGAATAGTATCGATAGTAACGGTAGCATCTTCTACTACTACAACGATAGCCTCTGTTGGGGTAGAAGTCATATCAAGTTTGATTTCATAGAAGAAACCGCTATCCTCTACATACAATACAGCCTTAGCTGCTGGAGCGTTTACATCAATATCGTAAACATAACCATCGATGAGGCGAGCGTCAAAGCCCATGATAGCTACTGAACTTTCTGGTGACAATGACCATTTACCGTCCATATTGTCATCTTCTGCAAGGCCAAGGAATACCTCAACTTGCCACATTGTACTTGGACCACCAATGATAGCCATGCTCTCAAGATCAATTACCAAGTTGGTGATATTATCCTCAATAACCCAGTAGTCAGGTGTTATCTCACCATTAGACATATTAAGAGTAAACTCATAATACATGCCATCCCAATCAACCTTAATCACAGCTACAGCAGATGGAACTTCGGTGTCGAGGTTATAAACATAACCCTCGATGAATGTAGCAGGCATCTCTTTGATAATTACAGTGCTCTCTTCTGACAAAGCGAATGTACCATCACCATTGTTATTACCAAGCTTGAGTGATACTTGGATTGCGTAGTTCGCACTTGGACCACCTGCCAAAACATTAGCCTCAGCATCGAATGTCAAGTTGGTGATTTGATCCTCCAACTCAGTATATTCAGGACCTTCAGATTTCTTGATAGTACCAGACATATCAATGTTGTAAACGGTACCATTATCCTCGATTTGAGCTTTGTAAGTAAATGTACCATCCTCATTCTCAACGAATGCACCAGGAGTAGGAGCACCGAAGATCATTACAGACCAGTTGTTGAGGAATGCGTCTGTGTAACCCTCTGTTGGATATACGCACAACATGAAGTCCATCAAGTTAGACTCATCACCATTAACAACAGCAAGACCTTGGAGGGTATATGAACCATCACTTTCAAGTTTTGTCTCAAGACCTGTAGCGGTGAGAGTGAGACCTTGATCTGGTGTATCGCTTCCTTCAATTTGGAATGCATACTTAGCAGCAGCAGGAGTAGTACAAACATTGTTGTCGGTAGGCATAGCGAACTTTTGGAACTTCTCCTTAGAAGAGTTAACAACATACAAGTCACCTGCATAGTCGAATGCAAGACCATCGATGTTAGTACCTACAGAAGGAGTAGTAGCCACCAATGTAAGAGCAGGAACGCCAGTCTCAGCATCGTAAACTACGCTGTAAACCTCTACCATACCATTGCGACCTTGAGCAAGAAGTTGACGCTCTGCATCGTAAACCAAAGCACCACGGGTAGAAGAACCAGAGAAGCCATTCTCATTGCCGTTATATACTGCGTAATCAAGAACACCAGCAGCATTATAGTGTGCTAATTGATAGTAAGTGTCCATTTGACCACGGTTTTGAGCAACCCAAAGACCACCCATACCGTCAGCAGCCATTGTAGCAGATGCTTGAACCCATTTACTGTCAGGTGCTACGAATTCAGTAGCAACACCATCCACTATCTTGAAGATAGAACCAGCAGCAGGAAGATCGTAAACATAGAGAGCACCTTCAGCATCGAAGCAGTGAGCAGAAGTACGAGAAAGACCCTCAATACCAGCCACCAAGTTAGCAGCTTCACCAGACAAATTAGCAGGATCTACTGCAAATACAGCAGGTTGACCAGCTATATTGTAGCACCATGTGAGATTGCCAGTCTTAGGATCAATCTCCAAGCGGTGGAACTTATTGCGGGCGTCACCCATGGTATAACCCTCTGGGAGAACAGGTTGAATACCCACATTTGATGTTGGGTTCAGTTCATTGAGTGCTTGATCATAAACAAAGAAACCTGCAATCTGCGTATCAGCACGATCGGTAGCACCGTTTGAAGAACCATTCAACGATTGTTGGATGTAAATCTTACCGAAGTGCTCAGACTCTGGGTTGTTGTCAACCAATACATCCATCATGTTGTAGAAGTCATAGATACCACGAGATTGGTCGGTAACCTCAGCAAGTTCTGCGATAGCACCAGCTTCCAACTTAACAGCCCAAGTTACTTCTTGACCAGCAGGAAGTTCGCTTGCAGCGAGAACTGCAGTGTTAGCACCAGCCTCTACGAGACCGAGATCTACAGCATCCAACTCAGCACCCTCTGCATCGGTGAGAATCAGAGTAGCCTTAGCAGCGGTAGTAGCCTTATAAGAGAAGGTGTATTGGTCACCCTCTACAGCGAGAGCCAAGTCATAAGCCCAAGCGCGTACATTAGCAGCAGGCAATTCAACTTCTGGATTCTCTGGCTCATCAGATGACAATTTACCAGAAAGCATTACCTCATAAGTCTTGCCAGTAGAGAAGCTGGTAAACTCACCTTCGAGCATAGCTACACCATCTTCAATAATGATAGCAGCAGGACCAGCAGCAGCGTCTACCCAGTTAACATCGTCACCGATAGAGAGCCAGCACTCTGGATACTCTTTGAACTCTACCTCTTCGAAGCCAGAAACCTCTACTTGAAGTGGAGAACCTTCCCATGTAGCATTGAAGAATGCGATTGCACTTTCTTCGTTAACAACAATCTCAACATCTTCCAACTCGATTGCTATAGGAGCAAGAGCATACATCTTGAGATCAAATGCAACGTACATTGTAGCGCCTTCTTCTTCAACAGAAGCATGAACTGTACCAGCGAATACATCGCCCAACTCTGGGTCAACAGACTTGGTGATAGAACCATCCATAACGGTGAGTTCAAGACCACCGAAGGTCATGAGTGAGCTCTCAACGTTTACTTCGTAAGCTTTCTCCTCGCCTGTGTAGTTGTTGAGGAAGAGCATTACGTCGGCATCATTCATATCATCACGACCTGTCAATTGCAAATAGGTAACACCATCTACAGGCATTTCCATAGTAGTCAAGTTGCTGATTTCAAGAGGCATTTCAATCCACTCGATTTCTGGATTCTCAGGCTCCTCTTCAGAAGGATAAGTAACTGCGTACTTAGCGAAGCGCTCAGCAGAAGCAGATACTACTGCCAAGTCTCCGTTTGCATAGAAATCAACACCATCAATATTGCTGCCGATAGCTTCGGTTGTAGCCAATTTTTCAATAGATGGAACACCAGCCTCGTCATATGTTACTTGGAAGAGAGCAACTACCTTGTTGCCACCAAATGCCAAAACATCTTTCTCTACATAGTAAGCACATTGACCACGGTAAGAAGCGTTTGCATCTTGTGGGAAGAGCGCTTTCACCTCTTCTGGAGAATCTTTCGTTACTGCGAAATCAACCTCACCTGCAGCATTCACGTGTGAAAGAACTGCATAAGTATCAATATTCCAACGGTTTTGAGCCACCCAAAGACCGCCACGACCATCAGAAGCCAAAGAGATGTCTTGATTAGCCCATGTTGCATGCTGAACGATAGGAACGAGTTCGCCGTTAACAACCTTTACGAGTTTACCACCATCTGTGGTATTGGGATTGTCCATTACATAGAGCGTACCTTCAGCATCAAAGCAGAATGAGTTAGCCTTGGTGATAGCAAGACCCTCGATGAGGTTAACAGCTTCACCAGCAAGGTTAGCAGGATCCATGCTCCAGATTGCAGAAGCACCTTCTACATTGTAGCAAAATGCTACATGGTTGTTCACTGGGTTAACAGCAAGGCGGTGCATTGCTTGACGAGATACATCGGTCATCAATGGAGCTGCGTTTGCAGGCAAGAAACCCACATTGTCTGGGTTGATCAATTTGAGTTCTGCATCATAAACGAAGATACCGCGTTTTTGGGTAACAGCACGGTCAGAACCACCATCAGATGCGCCGTCAGTAGCAGCGGTCACATAAGTGTAACCATAGTAAGGAGATGCAGGATTCTTGTCCACTGCCACACCTTGTGATAGGTAGAAGTGGAAAATTTCTTCATCACCAGTCAGCTTCTCCAGAGTAGGAGCAGTCTGAGCCACTACGGAAACATTGAATACGAATGCCATGAGAATGGCAACGCAAGAAAGAAAAGATTTTTTCATGTTTCTTTTGTTTTTAGTTAATAAATTATGGTTAATTAAAGATGTTGTTTGCTATCGGTATGTATCAAATCAACGCGCAAAGTTACGATTTTTTTTTTGAATGTACAAATTTTTAAATGAAAAAATATAAATTTATACGATCTTCATGCACTTTATGCCTATCCTATTTCACTTGCGCTCCCATTATATTATACATTTTTCCCTCACGAACGATATAAAGTTGCCCATGGATGAGCTGCTTTTGGCTCACAGAAGTAGCACTTGGCACATTCTCCACTCCCGTTGTAGAACCATCGTAAATAACACGAACAGGCAGGTCGTAGGAATTGACTGCATCTACAGTGAGATACAACTTCTTATCATCCGTCTTAGCCACCTGCACCGTACCATCCACTAAGAAATACAAGGTCTCAAAATACCCTGCCTGCATAGTGGTATAGAGAGAAGGCGACACGGTATTATCTGCATTGGCACCTGTGCTGGCAAGAACGGTGTTGCGCAGGCAGGAAGCATTGATAGGATATACTCCCTCTGGAATAACAATATCGCTATCTGCATGATCTGCAAAAATATAGAGCACCAGCATATCGCTATCGTCTTGGGCATTGATTTGTAATACGATTAGATTATCCTCCGCAGTACGATCGGTGATTTGTAGCGGATCCTCAGCCGTATATACCACCGATACAGAATCCCATTCTGCATCGTAGTCCAAGTGCTTGCGTTCGAATTGGGATGTCATAGTGATGCGATAACACTTCGCATTATCACACACCACACAAGCTGTCGCTGCAATGCTACCATCTGCCGCCATCTGCACCGATAATTCGCCTTTCTCAACGGTATGAATGACATATTCTCGTGAGTCCTCATTCCATTCTGCGATATAGGTATAATCGTTGAAGAAATCGTATTGTCCTTCTCCGAAACGACCAAAGCGTCCATCATTAACATAGTTTCCCTCCACATTGTGGGTCGCAGGAGTGAAGGAAATCATGGTAGTAGCATCTTCGGTATAGCCAATCAATTGGTAATAGCCCTCATCAAGGTGATTCGTGAAAGGTACATCGGCAATATGCAGGGTGATGGTGTCGGTTGGAACTGGCACACAATACCACATAGACACATCATAACAAATGGAGTCGAAGCCAATGATTTGTGCGTCCATCCAAGTCGTATCGCCCGATTGGTACAAATGACCATCTACCTGCGCCAACTCAATGGCTTGCTTATCCTGCTTGCGCGTCAATGAGGTATAATAGAGTTCCATATCATCCAACGAGAACGCACCACCCATAGGAACGCCATGTATATTGAGCGACAACGAATAGTCATCATTATCGTTCATTAATAGCAGATCGTGGTTTTGTTGGTGATAGTAGGATGCTTGTGCAGTTGTAGCAAAACAGATTGTTTTCGTTTGTTGTACGGGTGGAACCTGCTTAGTAAGGTGCAGCATGTAAACGGTGTTATCCGAGCAGCGCGCTTGTCCCTTTATGAGCCATTGCGTCGTCTGGTTGACTGTAGTTTGCTCCATCGTGACGGTAGTGAGTAGCGACGCTACCTGCACATTGGTTGCATTGCTTGTGATATTGACCACAGCATTGGCTTCGGTATAAGTAGCAGCATGTACTGCACTGTCATAGTACATAACGCTCACTTGGTAGTCCGCGTTAGAGGCATTAACAACAATCATATTGTATGCTTCAGCCCAAGTGACATCTATGCGCATGTTTTGGCATGCAATATAGGCGGTATCAGTAGGATGAGGAAGCGGCGCTGCCATCTTGATAGTATAGATAATGGTGTCTGTAGCAAGAATAGTGATTTGCGCACCATATGCCAACTGGTTATCTTGCACATATCCCACATCTACGAGTGCTTGTATTTGAAGCGGTGTAATGGTCTTGCCATTATAGGATATATGCGTTTGGTCAAGGTCAAAATCGCTCATAGCATTGTAAGTACCTATGATTTGATTGCTCCATACCACGAGTTGCACAGCCATTTGTTCGTTGTTGCCAGACAAAGTAAATTGTCCGTCCTCCGAGTGAACTTGAGCGTCCATGATAGTGACATCTACCGTTTGTTTGGCTTTTATTATATCGTGCGTTGCATGAATGATATAGGTATTGCCATCATCGCCTTGAATGGTAGCATCAATCACTATTTTCTTAAGCGCAGGATTGATTTCTACTATCGAAACGGTCATCGTGATATCATCATAATGAACGCCTCCTTGCTCACGATTGTTTGGTGTGAAGATATAGGAGTAGTCGTGTAAGAAATCTTCGTGTGTGAAAGTACCGCAATAGTTGTCTTTCGGTGCTTTCCAATTGAGATAAACCTCCCAATCTTCCTCATTCTCAAGTGCCACATACCAGTCGCCCGACTTGTAGTACTTCGGTTCTTTAGTAAAAGAAGAGAAATTGAGCGTGATGGATTCTTGTACTTGCGACGCGCTTGTTGCTATTTGTTGCAAACGAGGCATAGCAGCCATGTGCCCTGCCACCCATAAGAAGAGAATGGTTAGATAACAATATTGCATACTACATATAATTGTACAAATAGACCCAACAGAAGCGTTGAGTCTATTTGTATGATTTTTAATAAATTATTTCACTTGCATACCCATTGCGTTGAACGCTTTGCCATCGCGAATGATATAGAGTTGACCATCAATGATTACTTTTGAAGTATCCACCATTTTTTCCACTTCAATATTCTCAACTCCTGTAGCCGACGCATCATAAACGAGATGCACAGGCACATCGTAGGAGTTAACGGCATTCACTTCGATGTACAACAAGCCGTTATTATTCTTAACCTCAACAGTACCATCCACCAAGAAGTAGAGAGGCGATGCCAAACTACTACCTGATACATCGGTCACAGAAGCATAAAGACCAGGAGCCACTTTACCCGACCAAGGATCAACACCCGTGCCTGCCAGTACCGTGTTATAATCCCCTATACTTGTGATAGGATAAACACCTTCTGGCAATACGAGTTCAGGATCAGCCTCCTCTACCAAGAGTTGAAAGTTGAATATATCCAGCGATTCCTCTGACATGACTTCAAAATAGATAGGTCCCCACTGTGGAGTATAGTCATTGATTGTCACTATGTCTTTACCTGTAAACAAACGATCAACAGGTGTATCCTCTGTATCATAATAGAGGTGAGGTCGTTCGAACTTAGATGTCATTGTCAAGTTGTATTTCACAGCATCATCGCCCATAATCCAACCCGTTAGGATGATATTTTTATCTTCGTCTATCGAAACCGTCAATTCTCCTTTATCGGCAAAGATAAAACGATGTTGTTTCGTTGTTGGATTATATACATCAAAATAGGTATCTGCACCAGCAAACTCATACTGTCCTTCGCCAAACAAGCCGAACATACCATCATTCACATATGTGCCAGCTATTTCATCTTCAGAAGTAGCATAGATAGAAGCCTTGAAAGCTGTCAGAGAATCAGCAGCGAAGCCAATCAAACTATAGTAACCACCTTCAACAATCGCATTTTCAAAATCAGCATTATTATAGGTCACATCCTTTTCTGCGATAGGAGTAGCAGGTACAGCATGCCACAAGTCCACTTGGTACAACTTCCCATCCAAAGTGATATACTCGGCATACATCTTAGTGGTATCATCTACTTGAGAGAGCAAACCATTTTGCATAAACGCATAATCCAAAGGTACATATTCGCCGTTTTCATTGACAATCTCCACACCAGAGTACATAGGGAAGAGGTCATCCTCTGTAAACGAGTCACCGGGTAGAAGTCCTGCCACATTCAACGAAGCATAATATTGCTCATTTTTGTTGTGCAATTGTATGTCATTGTTATAGTCTGGATAAAACATTGCCTTCGCAGAGTTATCAAATGCAATGACAATAGTATCTGTTATGGTTGGAACAGTCCAAGACAAGTTCATGAGATAGAGGATGTTGTCAATATCAATCATCTTGATATCAAGCACCCATCCATCTTTATGGCTACCCGATACAACAATAGTAGCAGCCTTGGTAAAGTAATTATTCAGGCTTTTTTTGCTGGAGAGGCTCACATAAGCATCCGCACCTGAATAAATGCCGGGTTCTATCTCATCAGCCACCCAAGAACCTGCTATTTCGTATAGCAAGTTGCTTGCCTTGAAAGTGATTCGTGTATCCATCCAATCGGTTTTCAAATTGACACAAGATATTTCAACCGTGTCTATAGGTTCTGGTAATGATGCCGTAAAGGAAATAGTATATTCCATATAGTCGCTACCTATCACAAATAATTCGCCAGCATATTCCCAATACTCACCTTTCCCTTTGATACCAATGGTACACTCCAACTTCACAGGTACGATTTCAGTACCCTTGTAGATGATTTTGCTATTTTTAACATCCACTTGATTGAGGTCAAAGGTACCCACCACATCTTCGTATGTCAATACGGAGAGGTCCAATGTCACCTCATCATTGCTTCCCACAATCGCAAAACCGTTCACATATTCCTCAATGGTTACATCCACTGTAGGTATCACAATAGAATCGGAAGACTTAATAACTATTTTCTCCGCATGTACATCAAAGGCAAATTTGCCAAAACCGTCGCTACCAGACATTTGGGCTTTAAGAACAATCTTGGTCTCATTTGCACTTATATCTTCATAAGCTACCGTCATCGCAATATCATCAAAGACAATGTAATCCAAACCAGAATACATAGTGACAGCCCATGTATTATCAAGATTAAAATCCTCGGTCGTGAAAGTGCCTGTAAAGTCATTCTTTGGCGCTCTCCAGTTGAGTTGAATAATATGTCCATAGGCAGATTTGCTCTCGTCATAGCAGCTTAGTCCCACCTCCCACGATTGTGTATCCTCGTAATAGTCAGGACCTTTGGCCATCTCATCAAAGAAGAGATAGACATAGTCTTGACTGGCAGCCTTGGCTTGAGGTGCCAGTTTTTTGCCTTGTATTTCAGAAGCTACCCTTGCCGTTTCTGTTCGAGGCACTGCTGTATGTCCCTTTTCTAAAGCAGATAGATTAATCTGCTGTTTTTCTATCTCGTGCCTCGTGGGAATCCGCTTGATGGGTAATGCAGATACCGATATTGCCACCATTGTAGCCATAAAAACGGTAAATAATTTCTTCATAATCGTAATAATGAAATATGTCAGTAATATTGAATGGATTATAATTGATTGCCGATAGCGTTGTATGTTTCGCCATTGCGAATGATGAGTAATTGACCATTCTGGAGAATCTTTCGGGTATCAGATATTGGGTATCGAGTATCGGGAAGGGCTGTAGGTGTGCCGTCAAAAACGATATGTACAGGTACCCCATATGAGTTATACGCATTGACTTCCAAATGAGCATTTAGTTGCTCATCTTTTCGGACTTCCACCGTACCACCTACCAATAGCCACAATGGCACTTCAAGTGAGCCATCCTCCCAAATCTTAGCATAGAACGAAGGTAATACACCATTACCTTGCACACCTGGATTCGCTTGCACCGTACCATATTCCTCTGTATAATTGATTGGATATACACCTACAGGAATAATAATATCCTCATCCACCTCTTCCGTATAGAAGAAGAATGCAGCCATATCCGATTCATCTCCAGCCGTAAGAGCAAGATAAATATAGCCATTAGCTTCTACTTGATTTTCAATAAACACATTATCTTCAGTGGTATAGACACGATCAATAATTTCCTCGGGCTCATCGAAATCTAAGTGGGTATTATACTCCGATGTCATCTTGATATGGTAGTAGATAGCATTGGAGCAAATCACTTTGGCTTCGGCAGTGATTTTGCCATCAGGTGTCATCTCTACTATTAGCGTACCTTTCTCTACGGAGTAACGGTTCAATGTGGCTTCTTCGTAGATATAGGTTTCGCCACCATAGAAATCGTATTGCCCACCTTCAGAACCCAGTCTGCCAAAGACACCATCGTTAGCAAACGAACCAGCCACCTCACTGGTCATAGGACTAAGGGACACATACCACACAGAATCAGGGGTATACGCACCCAAAGTGTAATAGCCATAATCCATTGAATTGATGAACTCTATCGGCATTTCTATTTCGACTGTGTCAATAGGTGTTGGCGCTACATACCAGAGATGGAGGTTGTATTGCACCGCATCAAAACCAATGACACTGGCAGAAATAACAGTAGTATCACCATACTGATTGAGTGTACCATTCACATCGGCGAAAATGACACTGCGCCCAATCTCCTTGTTGTATATACCACTATAGTCCAGATAGACATTATCCATCGTGAATGAATCGCCCAATCCTTTGCCATAGACGGTGAGAGAAGCCTCATAATCATCGCCATAATGAAGGAGTTGCAACATATTGTTGTCGTATGGCAGATAGGTGCCAATAGCCGTTGTCTCGAAGGTGATGTCCACCGTGTCGGTTGGCTCAGGTACCACATACGACATA
>JAZNRY010000027.1:0-22421 GCA_045590995.1 Paludibacteraceae bacterium
TGGCTACGATCCGACTTTTTGTACTTTTGCAGCGAATTTGCGGCATTAGCACCTCGGTAGTGCACCGGCTTCCCAAGCCGAGGAGGCGGGTCCGATTCCCGTATGCCGCTCTTTGCTGAATAACGAAAAGCAAAGAATAGTGTGTCGGTCTATCGCGGGATAAGGGAAGAAAAACATGTGTTTTAATCCCCTATTACGAGGAAAGTCCGGGCAGCAAAGAGCACCACAGCGGTTAATGGCCGTCAGGCAGCAATGTTTGGTCCCTGCAAAAGCGACGAACAATCGAGTTATCGAGGAAGTGATACGAGCATACTGTGGGCTGCAATTCCAAGTATACCAGTGTCTGAGTGCTGCTCGCGCAAGCTGGAGGGTAGGAAGCAAGAGAAGCGTGTAGCAATACACTGCTCAAGATTAATGATAGACACCCACTCGTGGGTACAGAACCCGGCTTATAGATGCACTATCTTTTTGAACACAAACAACCTGAAGGTCCCGAAGGCTATAATGCCTCACAAACCCTTGAGGACAATAATAATATTATCAACAATGAAAAAACTATTTCTTTTTGCAGTACTCTTTAGTGCTATTACTCTCAATGCTAAACCACGCATTGACCGAGCGGAACCTCTCTCTTGGTGGACAGAAATGAACTGTCCACTCACTTTGATGCTTCAGGGTGAAGATCTTGCAGACGCAACGGTTTCTATCCAATTACTCCACAATGGTAAACCTGTAAAAGGCACTACTATAGGCCTGCAAATCACTGGTCAGCACAATGCGGAGAGTCCTAACTATCTATTTGTAGATTTGGCTGTTAATCAAGCAGGAACCTATCGCATTACTCTCAAAAAGAACAAACGCACTACCTATGTAGATTACACCATCAACACACGCGTTGCTGGTAGTCGTGAGCGTCAAGGATTCACTTCGGCGGATATGATTTATCTGATTATGTCCGACCGTTTTGTGGATGGAGATGAGAGCAACAACACTCTCCATATGGCAGAAAAAGCAGACAAGAGTAATGTACACGGACGCTTTGGTGGTGATATTAAGGGAATTATCAATTCGCTCGACCACATCTCCAAACTCGGTGCAACCGCCATTTGGCCAACCCCACTCCTTGAAGATAACGAGGCTGCATGGTCTTATCATGGTTACGCTTGCTCTGATTACTACCACATTGACCCTCGACATGGCAGCAATGAGTTGTACAAAGAGATGGTGGAAAAAGCTCATGAGAAAGGTATTAAAGTCATTATGGACATGGTTCCAAACCATTGTGGCGCGTGTCACTGGTGGATGAAAGATTTACCATATCACAATTGGATTAACCAGTTTGATGAATTTACCAATACGCCTAATGTTTTCTCTGCTAACTACGATATCAACGCTTCGGAATATGATCGTCTGCTTTCTAATCGTGGTTGGTTTGATCGCCCTATGCCAGACATGAATCTCGAAAACCCAGACCTATTGCAATACTTTAAGCAATGGGCTATTTGGTGGATTGAATATGCTAACCTTGATGGTTTGCGCGTAGATACTTACCCATATATCGAGATGATTCCTGGTAGCGAATGGGTGAAAGCGATTATGGAAGAATATCCTAATTTTAATATCGTAGGTGAATGTTGGACACGCCCTGCTCCTGCTGTGGCATATTGGCAATCAGGTGTTAAAAATTACAACGGGTTTGATAGTCACCTTAAAAGCGTGATGGACTTCCCTGTGGAAGAAGCTATCCGTCAAGCCCTCGAAAATGATGGTCAAGGTTGGGGAAACGGTCTGACCCGTGTGTATGACGCTGTGGCAAT
Organism: Paludibacteraceae bacterium; assembly: GCA_045590995.1. Classification (GTDB taxonomy): domain Bacteria; phylum Bacteroidota; class Bacteroidia; order Bacteroidales; family Paludibacteraceae; genus Colicola. Next base: position 1,818 of record JAZNRY010000027.1, read on the forward strand.
GGACTATCTCTATGCTGATGTACATAATATCATGATTATGTTAGGCAACCACGATATGGACCGTATTGCTGATGTTGTTAAAGATGGCGACTTGCGACGCGTAAAGTTAGCCAATGTGCTTTTGGCAACCATGCGTGGTATTCCACAAGTCTTTGCTGGAGATGAGTACGGACTAAAGTCTTCTGATCGCAGTCTTGGTCATTCTACTTTGCGTATGCCTTTACCTTTGGGCGAAGAAGTAACCGAAGAGATGCAAGATATGTTTGATTATCAAAGCAAATTATTCCAATGGCGCAAGGGCGAACCTATCTTACATACAGGTAAGACTATGCACTTCATCACTCGTGACAATACATACGCGTATTTCCGTTATACCGATGAAGGCGCAATCTTCGTATATATTAATGCCAGCGAAGATCATCGCACCATCCCAACAACTCACTATGCAGAAATACTCAACAAGTATAATCCTGTTGGTCAAGATATCATTACAGGCAAACAAGTGGATTTGAGTAAGATAGACTTAGTAGCATCCCCGCTCTCAGCTTTGGTTGTAAAACTCGGAAAATAAATCTACACTCAATCTTATTAACAGAAATTAAAAGGACGCAATCATTTGCGTCCTTTTAATGTACAATATAGTTGCTCCACTTCGCGGAAAGGAATCATTACAAAATCGCGCTCATGCATACGCGGATGAGGAAGTATTAGCGTACTACTTTCATAAGTTAGAGATGATAAGTAAGATGTGAATGGCAAATAATCATATGCTTTTAGTAAGTCTATATCAATAATGCGATCGTGGTAGATACCATTGATAGACTTCTTTTCACGCCCCATCTCACGCTCAATCTGCTGAGTAATAGTAAGTATATCTTCTAACGAATGGCTTGTTTCGCATAAGACGACCACATTCGCAAACTCATTCTCTGACACAAATCCTTGAGGCGCACTCCTATAAATGGAAGAACAAGCGATACATTCCCCCACTCGCTCCTGCAGTAACTCAATGGCGTTGCGCAAATTCGCATCGCGTTCTCCTATATTACTTCCTATACCAAAGTAGATAAGCATAATATGGAAAATATAATGTGTAGAATGTAAAGTGTTGGATTATAGTTTGATAGGTAGATTGACAAATTCGTAGTCAATGGTTTCTCCCATAATGGCTATCAAATATGCTGGTTTCTTGTCCTCATCGGTCATGGAATCCACAATGATACATGTTAGTTCGTCAAATAGAGTCACTTCACGCGAATGACTATGCCCCGTGAAAAGTATATCTACTCCGTGAGATTGGAACAAGCGAAGCAAGGTATAAGTCTCCTCAATAGGGTAATTGGTAGCTATACCTTGCGAATTATCACGCATGAAAAAATGCGTATGGCTACCTGCTACAATATGTCGGAAGTTTTGCTTACTTGCCCACTCCAAGGTATTTCTCATCCATTGCAGTTGTTTCTTACCCAGCGTGCCATCTGCGCTATCGTACATAATGAATAAGTCTTTCTGCCCCAGAGGAGTCTCCACGATAAAGTAATAAACACTGGTCTTAAAATTCTCCAAATACTCATCCCATTGCTTAAAACAGATGTCGTGATTACCCGCCACGAGCATTATGGTATCTGGCTTGAGCGGATTGGAAGGAACCTCGTTGAAGCTATTTACCACATCTGGATAGTGGTTAGACGCATCCACTATGTCGCCCAAGTGCAATGCCACTGGGCACAACAAGTCTGCACGATAAGCACGAATAAAGTTCTGCCAGTTGTAGAAATCAGTAGTGATATGAGTGTCGGTACAAACATATACGCGATAATTCTCCACAGGCGCTTTAATCGTAACAAAAGGATGCTCTGCATTATACTTCTCCGAATCTGCAAAACGCACATCGGTACGAGGTGCAGAACCAATGATATTACCCACCAAATCCAAACGAGCATCTGGTCCGCAAGCAGTGAAGATGGAACCAAGAACAAGGAACAAAGAGCCAAGATAAATGTATATATTCTTCATAAAACCTTTTTAATTATTCAAAATTAAAATCGATATTCCCCTCCCACACGCACTTCAGCTGCGTAGTAGTGTGCATTCATATGGAACATACCTGCATTCTTATATTTGCCAGACAGGCGAACGCGCCAATGCTCATTCACATCATACCATCCTCCCAAATACAGCATCGGTGTCCATGGTCGCTCAATCATGTAATTATCTGCATTGGAAATAGCAATAGCGATATTCCATGGAGAAGTCACAGGGCGCACAAAACCCTCTACTCGATAGAGCAACTGAAATGGTTCAACGATATATTTATCAAGGGTATTTCTTTCGTATGGCAAAGGCATCATCACTCGGTTAATTAGTCCAAATTGCACATTGACATACTGCATGCGGTATCCCAAGGAAATGGCATGTAGAAACTCATTGACTTGATCGCGTGCCACGAACCGCGCCATCAGCCTATCTTCGATATACATTTCGCCCACTGGCAACGCAAACTTGGGGCGCAATTGCACACCCATCGTATGCACATTAGCGGTACTCATGCGCACATTAGCTTGCATCTCAAAATGCTGATTGATAGGCATAAACGCATCAATATCGAAGTTCGCCATCGAGCCATAGGTAAGGTTATGTCCATATCCCGCATGCAGCGAAATACTATATGCCGTATCACCTAATTGCACTTGTGCTATTGCCATTGGAGCAAGGAGTAGAGAGAAGAGCAAAAGATGAACACGGAAAAGTAACATGTGAAAGGTATTTTTTTTCATATTCTGTTCTTTGTCTATATTTTGGGGGCAAAGGTACTACAAAAAATGCACATACGCAAGTATTCAACACATTTTTTGTACGATAATGTCAAAACTTACATTACCTAAAATGTTATATTGAACCCAGCATGAACATTAATACCCGCTTGCGCATAGTACCAACAACAGCGACTTCCATCTGCGAAGCGACTGGCCTCTGCTCCACCATTATTAGCATATTTAGCATTAAAAATATTATTTACCTGACATAGTAAACGAATTTCAAGTTTCACAGGCAACAGATATTGCAGATTAATATTCGTAGTAGAATATGCACGCATTGAAGCGTTCTCATCTTCTGTATTATCTAAATACTGTTTACCTACAACGCTCGTTTGAATAGTAGCTGTAAAATCCGCCACATCGAAAGTAAATAAAGATAACGCAGTGATGCTTGGCGAGAAAGCAATAGTAGTAGTACCTACAACAGAATCTTGTCCTATCCAATTCCAATCATTTTGATTGTCATACAAATCCACATATTGATGATAATTGAGAATCTTATTTCGTGACGCTACTAAATTGCCATCCCAACGCAACCAATCAAAAATCTTCACGCCAGCAGTTAATTCAACCCCCATCCGATAAGAATCTTTGACATTCTTAGTCTTATATGCGCCTACATCATTGTATTCACCCGTAAGCACCAGTTGATTGTCGTAATCCATGAAGTATAGATTGGCACCAAGAGCAAAACGCGAGTGCGAATAGGTATAACCAACTTCGTAATCGTATAATCGCTCTGCATGTGGAAGACCTACATAATCGCCTGTGGCCGCATCGAAAAGCACATTCTCTTTGTAGTTATTACGATTAGGTTCACGGTTGGCGATGGCGAATGATGCAGAGAATAGATGACCGCGGTTTTGATATGTCAATCCCGCCTTAGGATTAAAGAAGTGAAAGTTCACTTCGAGAGGTAGATTGGTCATATCCTCATCATTAACTCCATTGCGTTCGTAGCGCACATAGCGGTATTGCAAGTCTGCATACAAACTCAATTTCTCCTGTCCCCTGTTGATGACACGCCAATTAGCTTTGGCATAAATGTTCGCATCTGTCTTCTTTGCATCATTGCGATAATACTCATAATTGACTGGCAAAACAAGCGTATCTTCGAGGTAGTGCAGCGTACCAAAGTGCTCGCCTATATAGTGGTTGACTGCGCCGCCAAACTGAAGATCAAGAGGTTCGGAGATGTATCTTGTTGTTAAGACCCCGCCAAAGAAATGATTGTCCAAATGCTTACGGTACATACCATATGCTTTGTGGGAATAGGGCAACCCCCAATAGGATAATTTCTTTCGCTTGTATTGTTCATAGTAACCTGCGCCATGGGTGTAATGAGCAGTAGCAGATAGCAACCACTGAGGAGTAAATCGGTGATTAAAAGTCAATTGTGCATGCTGTTGAGCATAATTATCGGTTTGATTAGGATAGTAGGCAGTAGAATCAGCCCCATCAATGGCAGTAGTGGTATATTCGCCTGCAGGATTATAGCGACGATCGGCACCATTGAGTCCATAGGCTGTTGCATGATCTACTCCATCCCACCCCATACCAGTCTTCTCGCTACCACCAAAAAATCGTGCAACGACTTGTGTATGGCTACCATACCATCCCAAATCACCGTAGTAAGAATACAAATCGGATGCTGTACGATAGAGAAAACCATCGGAGTTTACTTTGCTAAATCGTGCATTAGCTTGCCATTGATTAGGTAAAACAATGTTAGCAGATACCATCTCACGAAAAGTATTATACATTCCTCCATTGAAACCCAAAGTAACATGACTAACCGAATCATCAACTGCTGTCATCTGTTTTCCATAGGTCTGCATATTAATACTACCTCCAAAGGAAGCACTTCCGTTAGTAGAACTACCCACGCCACGCTGTACTTGAATGGAAGACATGCTACTACTCATGTCGGTCATATTCACCCAAAAGACAGTTTGACTTTCGCTATCATTGAGCGGAACATCATTCACCGTCATGTTGATTCGCGTATGATCCGTACCTCGAATACGGAAATAGGTATAACCTACCCCTAATCCATCATCGCTCGTAGCAATCAATGCAGGAGTCGTCGAAAGCAAATAAGGTAAATTTTGCCCTACATTGCTCCGATTGAGTTGCTCATTGCTGAGTGAAGCATAGTTGTTAGTGACCTGCGCCACTGGCGCGTTAACGATAACTTCGTCCAAATTACGAACCAAAGTTAGTGTGTCGGTGTTAGCAGTAACGACACCACATGCGGCCACATAAGCCGCTAAAAAGATAGTTTTTTTCATTTTCCCTCTACAGAATTACCTGTGCAGGTTCAAAGGGTATGATCTCAGCCCAAAGAAGTGAGGCACCCCTAAAGTTAATAAATTTATGTTTACTTTACCACAAGTAATTACCTGCGGTCTCTTCTTTCTTGTTATCCTATCTCCACTGTAGTATCTATCTTTCGTATTAGCCCTTTGAGTACATCACCAGGACCAAACTCATAAAATGTAGTGGCTCCATCTGCAATCATTTGTTGCACACTCTGTGTCCAACGAACAGGCGAGGTTAATTGTTTGAGCAATTGCGCCTTTATAACATCTTTATCTTTTTCCGCACGCGCGCTCACATTTTGATAAATAGGGCAGACAGGGGTACGGAAAGTCGTTTTCAAAATGGCTTTTTCTAATCGCTCCGCTGCTGGTTGCATCAAAGGCGAATGAAATGCGCCACCTACTGGCAGACGCAAAGCACGCTTAGCGCCCGCTTCTTTCAAAGTCTTGCAAGCCAATTCGACGCCTTCATTTGAGCCAGAAATAACCACTTGACCTGGACAATTGTAGTTAGCAGCAACAACGCATTCGCTGATTTGATTGCATATCTCGGCTACTTGACTATCAGCCATGCCCATTACAGCCGCCATTGTACCCGATTGTAACTCGCACGCCGCTTGCATAGCCAAAGCGCGTTCGCTCACCAAATGCAGCGCATCAGCAAAATCCAACACACCAGCCAACACCAGCGCCGAAAACTCGCCCAAACTATGACCAGCCACCATTGCAGGCTGAATAGAAGTCAACATACGACATGCTACAACCGAATGTAAGAAAATAGCAGGCTGAGTAACACGCGTCTGACGCAAGTCTTCATCTGTTCCCTCAAACATCACATCTGTCAATGAGAAACCTAATTCTTTATTCGCCTGTAGCATTAAATCACGCGCCAAAGAATAGGTGTCGTACAAATCCTTGCCCATACCCGAGTATTGAGCACCCTGACCTGGAAAGACAAAAGCGATTTTGTTGTGTTGCATTGTGTAGGATTGTTTAGAATTGTAATTAGATTCTCTGCAAATTCGGGTGCAAAGGTACAATAAAATTATCAAATACGCAAATAATTGCACTGAAAATAGAAAATTACGGGAATTATGAAATATAATTTGTGTATTTGAAAAAAAAGTAGTACCTTTGCAGGCTGAAATAAAAATTGGGAACAAAAAGAATATTAATCATAAATTTTATTTAAGAAAATGGACAACAAGAAACGTGTTTACACCTTCGGTAACGGTAAGGCAGAAGGTAATGCATCAATGCGAGAGACATTGGGCGGTAAGGGCGCAAACTTGTCTGAGATGAACTTGGTAGGTGTACCAGTACCTCCAGGTTTCACTATCATCACAGATGTTTGCAACGAGTACTACGAAGTAGGTCAAGAGAAGATTGTAGAAGTTCTTGACAAAGAAGTGAAAGCAGCTGTGGCTCACATTGAGAGTTTGATGAATAATACTTTTGGCGATCCTAAGAACCCACTCCTCGTGAGTGTTCGTTCTGGTGCTCGCGCTTCAATGCCAGGTATGATGGATACCATCCTCAACCTTGGTTTGAACGACGAAGTGGCTGCAGGATTGGTAGAGAAGACCAACAATCCTAAGTTCGTGTACGATAGCTACCGCCGTTTTGTACAAATGTACGGTGATGTAGTGTTGGGCATGAAGCCTGCCAACAAAGAGGATATCGACCCATTTGAGGCAATCATCGAAGAGGTAAAAGAGATTCGTGGTATCAAACTCGATAAGGATTTGACTGTGGACGAGTTGAAGCTCCTCGTAGCTCGCTTCAAAACAGCTATCAAGGATCAAACAGGTAAGGACTTCCCAACGGATCCTGTAGAGCAACTTTGGGGTGCTATCTGCGCTGTGTTCCGCAGTTGGATGAACGAGCGCGCAATCCTCTACCGTAAGATGGAAGGAATTCCAGATGAGTGGGGTACCGCTGTAACCGTTCAATCAATGGTATTCGGTAACATGGGCGAGACATCTGCTACAGGTGTATGCTTTAGCCGTGATGCTGCTACAGGTGAGAACCTCTTTAATGGTGAGTACCTCGTTAACGCACAAGGTGAGGACGTGGTAGCAGGTATCCGTACTCCACAACAAATCACCCTTGAGGGTAGCCGCCGTTGGGCTGCATTGCAAGGTATTAGCGAGGAAGAGCGTGCTAGCAAATATCCTTCTATGGAGGAGGCTATGCCAGAGATCTATGCTGAGCTCGACGCTATCCAAACCAAGCTTGAGAACCACTACCGCGATATGCAAGATATGGAGTTCACCGTACAAGAGGGTAAACTCTGGTTCCTCCAAACACGTAACGGTAAGCGCACCGGTACTGCGATGGTGAAAATCGCTATGGACCTCGTGAAAGAGGGTCTTATCGACGAGAAGACCGCTATCAAGCGTTGCGAGCCACAAAAGCTCGACGAGCTTCTCCACCCAGTATTCGATGCTAAGGCATTGAAGGCTGCTAAGGTGATTACCCAAGGTTTGCCAGCTAGTCCAGGTGCTGCTTGTGGTCAAATCGTATTCCACGCTGACGACGCTCAAGAGTGGGCTAAGGACGGTCACAAAGTGGTGATGGTTCGTATCGAGACCAGCCCAGAGGATTTGGCAGGTATGTCAGCTGCTGAGGGTATCTTGACTGCTCGTGGTGGTATGACCTCTCACGCTGCTGTAGTTGCTCGTGGTATGGGTAAGTGCTGCGTTTCTGGTGCAGGTGCTATCGTAGTTGATTACAAAGCAAAGACCTTGACTATTGAGGGTGTAACCTACAAAGAGGGCGACTACATCTCAATCAATGGTTCTACTGGTCAAGTATATGCTGGTCAAATTCCAACTAAGGCTGCTGAATTGAGTGGCGACTTCAAAGAGTTGATGGATCTCTGCGACAAATATACACACCTCCAAGTTCGTACCAATGCGGATACTCCACACGATGCTCAAGTGGCTCGTGACTTCGGTGCTAAGGGTATTGGTTTGACCCGTACAGAGCACATGTTCTTCGAGGATAAGAAGATTGTGGCTATGCGCGAGATGATTCTTTCTAAGGACGCTGAGGGTCGTGAGAAAGCGTTGGCTAAGCTCCTCCCATACCAAAAGGCTGACTTCAAGGGTATCCTTGAGGCTATGGACGGCTATCCAGTAAATATCCGTCTCCTCGATCCTCCATTGCACGAGTTTGTACCACATGATGCTGCTGGTCAAGAGACTATGGCACAAGAGATGGGCGTAAGCGTACAAGAGATCAAACAACGTGTTGACTCTCTCGCAGAGAACAACCCTATGCTCGGTCACCGTGGTTGCCGTCTTGGTATCACCTTCCCTGAGATTACAGCTATGCAAACTCGCGCTATCTTGAGCGCTGCTTGCGAGTTGAAACTTGAGGGCAAGAACCCAATGCCAGAGATCATGGTTCCACTGATTGGTATCCTCTATGAGTTCCACCAACAAAAGGAGATTATCGAGAAAGTGGCTAAAGAGGTATTCGCTGAGTATGGTGTAGAGGTGGAGTTCGAGATCGGTACTATGATCGAGATCCCACGTGCTGCGTTGACCGCTGATCGTATTGCTACTGAGGCTCAATACTTCTCATTCGGTACCAACGACTTGACACAGATGACCTTCGGTTATAGCCGTGACGATATTGCTAGCTTCTTGCCTGTATATCTTGAGCAAAAGATCTTGAAGGTAGATCCATTCCAAGTATTGGATCAAAACGGTGTAGGTCAACTCATCCAAATGGCTGTAGAGAAAGGTCGCGCCGTTCGTCCAGGATTGCGTACTGGTATCTGCGGTGAGCACGGTGGTGAGCCTTCATCTGTTAAGTTCTGCGCTAAGGTTGGTATGAACTACGCATCTTGCTCTCCATTCCGTGTGCCAATCGCGCGTTTGGCTGCTGCACAAGCTGCTGTAGAGGAATAATCTACTAATAATTATTACGATCTTTAAGGTTCTTCTTCTAAAGGTCGTTACTAAAAAAAAGCGAGTCGCCAAAAAGGTGACTCGCTTTAATAAAAAACAACTATGAACACTACCCTACCCACTGTGGCGTTGGTCTATGATTTTGACGGAACCTTAGCGCCTGGCAATATGCAAGAGTTTGGACTCTTGCAAGCAATCGGTTATAACAATCCTGCTGAATTTTGGAATCTATGTGATCAGATAGCTAAAACTAACGATGCCGGAGGTATATCTGTTGTTATGTATGCTTTACAAACAGAAGCACAGCGTGCAGGCATTCGTTGCACACGCGGGATGCTGCGCGAATTTGGCAAAAAAGTACTCTTCTTTCCTGGCGTTGTCAAATGGTTTGATGCTATCAACCAATATGCATCAGAAATTGGTATAGAGGTTAAGCACTATATCAATAGTTCGGGCATTAAGGAGATGATTGAAGGGTGCGAAATCGCCCATGAGTTTGAGCGCATATATGCGTGTACCTATCTATATGATAGCAATGGTGACGCCTGTTGGCCATCGGTGGTTGTGGACTATACCAAGAAAACACAATTCCTATTTAAAATCAATAAAGGTATTCGTGAAGTAAGCGACAAAGTGCGTATTAATGAATTTGTTCCTTCCAATGAGCGTCCTGTACCTTTTGAACGGATGATTTATTTCGGTGACGGAGAGACAGATGTACCATGTATGCGCACTGTCAAATCCAATGGCGGACATAGTTTTGCTGTTTATGGAAACGATAAAAAGCGTATCTTAGCTCAGCAACTATTAGCACAGGGTCGAGTGAACTTTGCCTGCGCCGCAGACTACACACCCAATGGCGAAATGATGAAGATTGTAAAGCGAATATTGGATAAAGTGAAAGCAGATCACACATTGAGCCAACACGAGGCAGAAAACCGAGATACACTTAATATGTTTGCTGCTTTGGGCGAATCTTTAGAATAATCCTATTTTTCGTATCAATCGAAGCAAGCATGTAGGCACTAATGCCACAAGTGCAATCAGCACAGCATTCCATACACATGGTACGCTCACTTTGGCTTTGCCACGGAACATACCTCTAAGACCGCGTTTCGCAAGATATTCAGGTTGCACTATATAACCAAGTATCAGTCCTAATTTCGTTGCCCAAGGGCGAATATTGTACAATCCCGTATTGATTGCTCCTGGCGTTACATCTGTGATGACCACGCCTTTATCTTTGAGCTCTACATAAGTCGAACGACTAAAATTCTTCAAAAATGCCTTCGTACTGGCATAACTGCCCAAGCGTTGCACTGCAATATTGGCTGTCACCGAACACATATTCAGTACATACCCTTTTCCGCGTTGTGCCATATCGGGAGCAAAGTAATAGATTAGCATTGCAGGTGTTATCATATGCAAATTGAATATCAGCATATTGAAAGCTTCGCTATCCTGTAAGAAATCGCGATCGTGATACACGCCCGCATTGTTGATGATCACCTCCACTTCCAAGCATTGTTCTTGGCAATAGGTATAAAGTTCTTTGGCTGCGTTTTGAGTGCCTAAATCTTGTACCAAACTAACTACTTTCACGGGGAAGTCCGCGCGAAGAAGTTGTGCTTTTTTGTGAATAGCATCTTCGTTGCTCACTATAAGCAAATCATATCCTTTTGCTGCCAACTGACGGGCGTATTCATACCCACATCCAGAACTGGCTCCTGTAATAAGTGCGTACATAAATTATTTAGTTTTTATTTACAACAGCAAAGGTACTGTTTTTCTCTGAAACAACAAAATTTTTTGGACCAAATATGCGTAAAATTGCAAAATTAAATACTTTTACTATACTCCAACAACCGCGATACTTTACCAAATGTAATAATAATCGTTGTTCGAACATAGGGAGATAAAATAATCATCTGCCAGTGATCCTTCGAGGAAGTGATAGGAATAGTGCGTGTATTGTCCGTATATTGTGCGTGAATAGTGCGTCTATTGTGCGTGAATAGTGCGTAATATACAAGAAAAATCCTACGCACTTTCAACTCACAGACCAGCAAAGTATTTCCAAAGTGGCGCAGCGTGCAAGGCCTGTATGATCTCACCCAAAGTAAGTAATTCCTTCACCTCATCGCGAGTGAGGATATGCACATGGATATCCTCCGATGGTTCTTGGTGCGGTTCGCGCACTTTCTCTACCCCAGTCGCCAAAAAAGTATAACTCTTATTCGTATGATTAGTAGGATTAGGCGAGAGTTCCATAAACGCTTGCCATTCACCTCCTTCATAGCCCGTCTCCTCGCTCAGTTCGCGCATGGCTGCATGCAAAGGTGTTTCACCTTCATCCACAACACCCGCCACCAACTCATAATGCGTCTCGCCCAAAGCATGGCGATACTGGTCAATCATTACGAAATCGCCGTCCTTGGTGATTGCAATCACATTAATCCAATTGGGAAAATCCATCACGAACCACGCAGGGATTTGCGTGCCATTAGGTAGTTCTACTTCTTCTTGGCGCACATTCAGCCATGGTCCAAGATTCAACAAAGGAGTGCTCTTGAGCACATGCCATTTTCTATTTTCGAGTTTCTTTATCATACTTTTTTTATTCAAAGTGTATAATGTAACGGCAGAGAACATGCGGCTTTTCCGCCCTTCAGCTATTAGTCCAAACCTTTAACCGCCTCTTTCTCTACTTGTTTCCAAGTGGCAGTGAGGTAAATAACACGGGCTGCGAGATGAAGAAAATAACCTACAAACAACGCATGCGTTCCCAACCAATGATAAGTCGCCAAATAGCCCACAACAAAGCCTACTGCTGCCAAAATCATGGCATCGCGTATCTGCTTACCAGCGGTGGCTCCCGTATAAACACCGTCCCACATAAACGCCAAGGTACTCACAATGGGCATAGCTATCATCCAAGCTGTGAAATCCGTAAGACGACTAAGAACCACGACATCCGAAGTCATCATGCGAAACATCGGCATATACGACAAGGCAAAAATCGCCGTAAAAATAACACCTACGCCCAACGACCAGCGGAAAAGAAGGCGGACAAGGGAGGCGATATTGTGGCTATTGGACGGCGTTCCGCCTATTGGATATTGGACGCCCTGCGGGCTATTGGATAAAGGTTGAGATTTGGCTTCGCCGATATATTTGCCAACGAGGGCTTCTCCTGCATAAGCAAAACCGTCCACAAAATAAGACACCAACATGAAAAGTTTCATGAGTATGCTACATACCGCCAAATCTGTATCGCCATACATAGACGATAGCGATGTAAAGCCCACATACACAATCATAAAACATAGCGATCGTACAAACAAATTGGCATTGAGCGACAAGAGTTGGCGCATGCCACGCATGTCCCTAAGCAATTTCGAAAACGACAATCCGAGCCATACATAACGATATTTACAAAGCAGAATAACCACCGACAACCCAAGTCCTGTGAGTTGTGCAACTACTGTACCTAACGCCACGCCCAAGGCTCCCATCGGTGTATAGACCGCCAAGACATAGCTGACCGCCATATTCACCACATTCACTACCATATCCGTAATCATCGGACTAACCGTATCCTGCATGCCAATAAACCAGCCCTTAATCGCCATCAGCGACAATGTAGCAGGTGCCGCCCATACACGAATGAAGAAATATTGTCGCGCGAAGGAAGCAACCTCTTCAGAACAAGGTATAATCGCGAACGCCGCCGTCACAAAAAGCCATTGCACAAGCCATATCAGCGCAGCACCTATCAAGGCAATCCCCACACTTTGCGACAGCAGACGAGCGCACTGCTCACGGTCGTCACGACCGAATGCCTGTGCCGTCATACCACTCGTTCCAACACGCAAGAAACCAAAATTCCAATACAACAGGTCAAAAAGCATCGTGCCAACAGCTATACCACCAATGGCGTGTGCATCGGAAATATGTCCCACAATAGCTGTATCCACCAATCCCACCAACGGAATAGTGATATTGGCCAAGATACTCGGTATTGCTAAGCGAAGAATTTGTCTATTCATAAATTGTAGCCAACGAATAATAGTCTAAATAAATTCATTTGCAAAAGTACTATTTTTTTTCCAAATACACAAACAAACATTCTATTTTCTAAAAAATAGCAAAAAATACTTGTACATATCAAAAAAAAATAGTAATTTTGCGCTGTTTTGTATTACTATACTACCACATCGTATGAGCCAGCATTTAACAAAAGCACAAATCAAATGGGTGCGCAGTCTGCAAATGAAGAAATACCGCGATGAGCAAGGATTATTCATAGCAGAAGGCGCAAAATGTGTAAACGACCTGCGGCATGCCTTTGAGTTGCGTTTGCTGATTACAGCAGAAAATGCAACGCAAGCAGAAATAGAGCAGATGTCGTCGTTGCGCACGCCCCAAGGCGTAATCGGTGTGTTCGAAAAACGAAACCAAGCAACCCCACTTGCCGAATATTTACAGAATAAAAAAATACTATTGGCATTGGACGGAATACAAGATCCTGGAAACTTGGGTACAATCATTCGCACTTGCGATTGGTTTGGAGTGTATGATATTATTTGCTCAAAAGACACAGCCGATTGCTATAACCCCAAAGTAGTACAAGCTACTATGGGAGCCTTATCGCGTGTACAAGTGCATTATGCAGAAGATTTGGTGCAAACATTATCCGAACTTCAAGCAGCGGGCTACCCTATCTATGGCACACTACTGAATGGCAAAAACATGTATGCAGAAGGAACAATTCCTAACAAACAATATGGTGTTATTGTCATGGGTAATGAAGGAAATGGTATATCATCCGCTGTATGCACAAAGGTCACGCATCCTGTATTTATTCCTTCCTACCATACAGGAGATACTACATCAGAAAGTCTGAATGTGGGTATAGCAACTGCCATCGTATTGGCAGAGTTTCGCCGTCCATTGACCCCTTAATCGCTATTAACCTCCAAACAATAAACATCATGAAAAAAGTATTCATCCTCGTGTGTATTTTTTGCACTATCACACAAGTGTATGCGTGGAAGCCTCAGTTTGCAGGGCATCGTGGCAGCTATCGCGGAGTAGAAAACACCGAAGAGGCATTCCTGAACGGCATAAACCACTATGGTTATACAGGATTAGAAATTGATGTTAAAACAACAAGTGATGGTATTTGTGTATGTTGGCACGATGATGATCTAAGCCGCGTAGGACATAATATAGCCATTGCTTCTACCAAATGGGAAGACCTCAAAGATTTACCCCTTACACAAACGCGTAGTGGCGTTACATATACTGGCAAATTGTGTACAGTGGATCGATACTTGGAGATTTGCAAAACCTATAATATCTTCCCTATCATTGAATTGAAATGGGCATCTGGCATCAATAACAACGACATGAGTTGGTTCCCCAAATTATATGCATTAATTCAAAAGTATGATATGGTTGACAAAGCCTATATACTGACATCTATGCAGAAATCCTTAGAGTATGTACGCACCAACTACCCTGCGCTAAAATGCCAATACCTCTGCTACGAAGTGACAGAAGCACGCTACGAGTGGTGCAAGACTTGGGGTATCAATCCAAGTGTTCAAACTGGCGGACTCTCTAAATATATGGCTCGCAAATGCCACGATGCAGGCATGGAAGTGGCATGCTGGACCGTTAATAGTTTGGCAAACTACCAACAACATGGCGAACTCGGTTGCACCACAATGACATGTGACTATCTTATTCCCGCGGACATGCCAGAATTAGAGGAAGTAGATTGGGATGAACTATACCCCATCACCAATGTAGATAGTCTGTCACTTTCGCCAACCCAAATAACCATAGCAATAGGCGATACGGCTACATTTCAACTTACTATCACACCACCCGATGCCGACTACGACAAACTATTATGGCGCTACAATCCTACAAATCGCAATAGCGTACTTAAAACCAATGGTACGACAGCCAAATTTACAAGCAAAAAAGTAGGAACATATACCATCACCGCCACAATAGCATATCTACAAGCGGAATGTAGTGTTACAGTTTCTGAAACTACAAATATAACTGAAATAGAAAGCACCAATGAGCAAACAAATAAGTTCATTCGCGATGGACAATTGTATATAAAACACAATAATAACACCTATTCAATATTAGGAGTTGCAAAATAAAACCATAATTTAGAAAGAAATGAAATATTGTTTATCTTTTATTTTTACATGTGTTGCATTACTACATAGTTATGCTGGTATTACAACCTACACTTTCACATCCAAAGATTGGAAAAGTCAAGTAAATGCTACCACCTGCGATGGAACAACCGATGGATGGGTATGCGACAAAGAGGCATATGAATATTCCGACGGTTATACCGATGCGCAAAATCGTATTTACAGTCGTGGAGTGAGTGTAAAGACAAGTACTTCGAACGCAGGTGCTACATCTGTTGTTACATTTGAAGAAGTGCGTGGCATTGACATTAATTTCTGCCAAAATGCTTCCAAAGGTAAAGGTAGTATCTTTGTGCAAGTAGGAGAAAATACTCCCCATGAATTGGTAATCAATCGTCCCCAAAAAAGCATGGGACAATACAACCGTGATACCACCTTACAGATTGCTACTGCGGAAACAGGAAAAATACGCTTTTGGGTTACCTGCACCGAGAATTCAATCAATATCAATACGCTCAGTATTCGTAGCAATAATGGCGGTTCATCGCCTTTCACTACCGACACTTATCAGTTGGTAACAGACATCAGTCAGCTGCAAGACTCCGATCAAATCATCATTGGTGTACAAGACCCTACTGTGAATAATATCATGGGTTACTTTGACGAAGCAGTATCTTCCAATAATATACACGCTATTCGCGGAAAATATTCCGAAGATCGTATGCAAGTGGCAGCTGATGATAATGCCATTTACACATTGCACAAAACCGAACTAAATGGTGAAGTAGCATTTTACATAGAAGATAATGTTCGTTACGAGTGCGCTTATCTGGTAGCCAATGGCGGACAAACAAAAAACAAATTGGCATTGTGGGATAAACTATACGATAGCAAGACCTATGGCAACTATGGTTATTGGAATATCAACATTGCCCAAAATGGTGAAGCAACCATCATGAACTTAGGTAATAGCAAAGGCAAATACCTGCAATACAACGCAAGCAATAACCCTCCTCTATTCGGCTGCTATGCAGAATTAAGCCAGACACCCGTATGCATTTATCGTAGAGTAGAAGCATTAGGCGACACGATGGCTATTGTTGCACCTCTCACCAATTTTGGTACAGTATTGCTTCGCAGTGGGGAAGCATCTGGTAGCCAGACTATTCAAGTCAATGCTAACCGACTGACAGAAGATATTTCCGTTGTACTCAAACACGGAGCACCATTCCACTTGTCAACAACTACAATAGACCGCGATGGCGGAAACCTGACTATCTCATATCAAGCAACAGAAGCAGGCAATTTTGTTGACACATTGGTTTTCAGTAGTGGTGACATTACCTGCCAAGCCCCTGTCATGTTGCGTACCATAGCACCAGCGACCGTCAGCCAAGCAGTACAATCAGCTGACTTTGAAACCGTGTATTTAGATTCGGTTGTAGTAACAAAGAAGTTTGACTCCTATATTTTTGTTCGTGATCATACGGGCTCTATGCTCATTTATGATACAGGGGACGGAGCAGGAAAACGCTATGGTGCAGGATTGGCAAATGGACATGTACTCCGCCAAGTGGTAGGACGCTTCCGCAACTACTACGGAGTACCCGAAATATCGCCTACTCAAGCATGGAATGTAGAGACAAACAAAATAACATGCTTGCCAGAGGAAATAACTACCATCGTAGATTCTGCTGATGTATGTCGCTATGTTCGCCTCACAGATGTAGTGATTGATGAGCAGAACATAGCCACTGCACCACAAATCAATTCAGTAACGGTTGTAGATGCTTTCAATACGGGTATTATCACCACACTCACTACGCAATTGGATGCCATTGTAATGTGGTCGTGGAATGCATTGGAATTATGGTGCGTAAGCCAAGAAGTGACCGAAGAAACGGGCACAGTATTGACAATCAATTAGTCATCTATATTGACAATGATTTATATAGTATTTTAGGAACAAAATTATAATCTACACATATGAATATCTCACAACGAATTGCTGCGCTCGAAGAGTCGCAAACCTTGCAAGTGGCTGCATTATGCCAACAACTCCGTGCTGAAGGAGTAGATGTGATTGGTCTATCCCTGGGAGAGCCCGATTTTCCTGCTCCTGCACATGTCAAACAAGCTGCTATTGATGCAATCAACAATGACATCTCTCATTATGGTCCAACACCCGGTTTTCCTGCCTTGCGTCAAGCTATTGCAGATACGCTGAATAAGGACATACAACATTATCCCGTAAAGCCATACAATGCCAATGAAATTATCGTTTCTGTTGGTGCTAAGCAAGCCATATGCAACGCTATTGAGGCATTGATTGGTCCTGAAGACGAAGTCATTATCCCTACTCCTTCATGGGTAAGTTATGTAGAAATGGTAAAGATTGCGCAAGGTAAGAGTGTTTTAGTAAAAACCAGTATGGAGAACAATTTCTGTCTTACTGCAGAGCAATTGGAAGCTGCTATCACACCTAAGACGAAACTGCTCATGCTTTGTTCTCCAAACAACCCTACTGGTTCTGTTTATACATTGGATAATCTCAAAGCGATTGTTGAGGTACTTGTTAAGCATCCACAAGTAGTGGTGTTGGCTGATGAGATTTACCAGCACATCCTCTATACGGGCAAGCATGAGACATTGGCGCAGTTCCCTGAGATTGAGGACCGTCTTGTTGTAATCAATGGTGTGAGCAAAGCATTTGCCATGACAGGCTACCGTATTGGTTGGTTGGCATGCCATAACAAAGATTTCATTACTGCCGTCAAACGCCTTCAAGGGCAGATGATTACATGTGCTACTACTATCGCACAAAAAGCTGCTGAAGCTGCATATACTGGACCACAAGAATGTGTTGAGGAAATGCGTCAAGCATTTGAACGACGCCGTGACCTTATTTTGGGACTCGCCAGAGAAATTGAGGGCATGAAAGTCTTAGAGCCACAAGGAGCGTTCTATCTTTTCCCCGATGTATCAGCGTTCTTTGGTAAGAAATACAATGGTCAGACAATCCACAATGCTGATGAGTTGGTGACCTACCTGCTGCAAGAGGCACATGTGGCATGTGTTTCTGGTAGTGCATTTGGCGTAGATAACTGCATTCGTTTCTCATATGCCACCAGCGAAGAACTTATCATTGAGGCCATGCACCGTATGAAAGAGGCATTGGCAAAGCTGCTATAAAATATCAATTCTTAATAAAAATACCACTTTTATTTAGAATTGTTGGATTTGATTTGGATTTTCAAAAAAAACATAGTATCTTTGCAGTGATTTTATTAGAAACAATTAAACTATTTTACTATTATGAAGAAGATTTTATTTTGGCTGCTATATTTAGCAGTGGTATGCGTAGGTAGCGCAGTTGCTCAACCTCGCTCAATTGGTGCAAACTTAGGTTATGACATTGGTTTTTCATATCAGCACTCATTTGGAGAGGCGAATTTTTTGGATGTCGCAGTTGATCTGCCACACTTTAATGGTATTGGCGGTATTGTTACATACAACTGGCTTAATCCGTTTGGCACAGCAGTTCCATGGGAATACAAAGGTGCATGGAATTGGTATCTTGGTGTTGGTGCCGCAGGAGGTTTCTATGGATTATTTGACAAAACTTTGCTCAATGGAGCATATGTTGGTGTAGCAGGACAAGTAGGTATAGCATACGATTTTTGGTTTCCACTTCAACTATCGTTAGACTATCGTCCAAACATTGGCGTTTACTTCGGTGATAAAGTAGATTTCAACAAACATGGCTTTTATGGTATCACCCTCGGTGTTCGCTACTTATTCTAATTCGGATGACTGATTTTTCGAAATTAATTTCGTCACGCATAGGAGTGGCTGCTACGCAAGTGGCAGCCACTATTGCATTGCTTAATGAGAATGCCACTATACCCTTTATAGCGCGTTATCGCAAAGAGCGCACGGGCAGTTTGGATGAAGTGCAGATTAGTCAGATAGCCGATGAATATCATCGTTATTTAGAGATAGACGACCGCAAAGCCACTATCCTCAATACTATTGCCGAGCAAGGCAAACTGACCGATGAACTGCGCATGCGTATCGAACAATGTTGGGATACCACCGAACTGGAGGACATCTACCTACCCTACAAACCTCACCGCAAGACACGCGCCGATGTGGCACGCGAACAAGGATACGAGCCGTTGGCACAAGCCATTTTTGCACAAAGGCGAGAAGGCGATGAGGCAATCAAGCGATTAGGTAAGGAGCAAGAGGAAGCATTGCAAGGCGCTCGTGATATTATAGCCGAATGGATTAACCAAGATGAACGCGCACGACAAAGTATCCGTCGTGAGTTCAGTTATTCGGCAATCATCTCCACCAAAGTAGTAAAAGGCAAAGAGTCCGATCCCGAAGCACAAAAATACAAAGACTATTTCTCGGTCAGCGAACCACTTCGCCGTATCACATCACACCGCCTATTGGCAATCCGACGTGCTGAAAGTGAAGGTTTTATCCGCGTGGACATATCCCCCGACCGCGAGAAAGCACTTGACAAACTGGCACATCTATTTTTGCACAGCAATAGCGATACTACCTACCAAGTGGAACTCGCTATGGAAGATAGCTACAAGCGTCTTCTCAAACCTGCTATTGAAACGGAGTTCGCAGGATTTAGCAAAGAGCGTGCAGACACCGAGGCTATTCAGGTCTTTGCCAACAATCTGCGCCAACTGCTATTGGAATCGCCTTTAGGTCAGAAACGAGTGTTGGCTATTGACCCTGGTTTTCGAACCGGTTGCAAAGTGGTGGTGCTATCTGCACAGGGCGACCTGCTGCATCATACGGTAGTCTTTCTCAATACCAAACAGTCCACTACTACCCTGCAATCGCTCATTCACCAATATCAGATACAGGCTATCGCCATCGGCAATGGTACTGCCTCGCGTGAAACGGAGCAGATGGTACGCTTCTCCTTGGAAAACAATCTTAAACAACCCCAAGTTTTCGTCGTCAGCGAAAGCGGTGCATCAATTTATTCTGCCTCCAAAATTGCTCGCGAGGAGTTTCCTAACGAGGATGTAACAGTGCGTGGGGCAGTATCTATAGGCAGGCGTTTGATGGACCCATTGGCTGAACTGGTGAAGATTGACCCAAAGTCAATTGGTGTGGGGCAATACCAACACGATGTCAATCAAACGCGCTTAGGCGAGAGCCTTCAGCAGACGGTGGAGAGTGTGGTAAACTGTGTGGGAGTGGATGTCAATACAGCCAGCAAACATATCCTTACTTACATATCAGGATTGGGTCCTACTTTGGCGCAGAACATCGTGAACTATCGCCAAGAGAATGGTGCTTTTCCTAATCGCAAAGCACTATTGAA
>JAZNRY010000028.1:0-4160 GCA_045590995.1 Paludibacteraceae bacterium
CATATTAGCAGGATATTTCTATCAACGAGTAGTGTTTTCCGAAAATATATCTCTTACATTCTTATATCCATCTTCCGTATTAGAGCAGCGTTGGAACGATGTCGTAGCTGTTTTGGCAAAAGACTACAATGGCGGATATGAATTTGTGGCATTCCAATGGTATAAAGATGGACAAATATTGGCAGGAGAGACACGCTCTTATTTTAGCGAACCGTTTGAAATGGGAAGTGAATATAGCGCGTTACTTACTGAAGCAGATGGTACACAACTGATGACATGTCCAATAATCATCGAGAAACATACAGATATTACATTGTATCCTACTATTGTTGCCACAGCACAACAAATACATTGCAATGTATCATTAGAAGGACAATTATATCTATATGATTCTACAGGCAAGTTATATATGCATCATTCTCTCAATCAAGGAGATAATTATATATCTGCACCTAATGTGGCGGGTATATATATGGCAAAGATTGTATTGCTGACAGGCGAGGAAAAAAGTGTAAAGATATTAGTACTATAGAGTGAATATATATGAATAAAACTTGCTTTATAATTATAGGAATGTTATTTCTAACGAATGCTTTTGCGCAACATCGTATTGGTTTAACAATAGATGCTGCTACTGCTTGGCATTTGGATAATGTAGAAATTACTACATCGCAAATTGGAGGAGTCGTTGGTGTAGGAGCGATATATCAACATCAAAATGGTAGATTCCTTTTGAATACAGGTGTAAATTTCAGTTCTGCATATTTATCGCAGATTGTAGATAGTCAGCATATTGCCGTGCCGATGCGTGATACGGAAGGCATAAATTTCATATATCGTGGCGAATTATACGACCGCCAAGACAAGCTTGTCACCGCAGACATCAGTATTCCTCTTATGTTAGGAGCAAAAACATCATTTGGGCTTTATGCCTTAGGTGGTATGCGCATCAATCTTCCACTACACGCATGGTCTTTACACCGCGCATTTTTAACTACAAAAGGGGATTATGGTAATCGTTATCACGAAATGTTAGAAGATTTACCACAACATGGATACTTTACGGCTTTAGATGTCAGAAATAATGGTGTCATAAAATTCCCAATAGATTTACGAGTTTGCGCAGAATTAGGATATATAATCTCCCCTAAAAACAAGGATCAACAAAAAATACATGTTGGTGCATTCGTCGAATATGGTGTATTAAATGGCTTGAAAGATGGTAGTAATCTATTAACAGAAGTGGACTGCTCGCAATATATGCAGGTTACGATGAATCATATATACTCAACTCTTTCAAGGCAGACGTATTTTATGCATCATTTATCTGCAGGCATACGAATAACTTTTCTATGGTCTGTTGGTAAAGGCAAGTCATATCGTGTTTATGAAGTTGATGGACAACATGAAACCTGTGCACGTGTTAGTGATAAAAAATATTAGGAAAACTCATTAAAATTACATTCTTATGAAAAATGTACTTTTTATTTTCGCATTAGCGATAGTTAATCTGTTTGCTGTTTCTTGCACCCGCAAACCCTTTGACCGCATTCTGCCTACAGAGTCGGAACGATATAGCATTGTGTATAAAAACAATCTTTGTGGAGTATATGATAATCATGCTGACAGCGCAGTTGTTGATTTGATTTACAACGATATACATTTTGTCAAGAGCGTCTATGATCCCCGAGTGAACTATACGGTATGGGAATGTGAGAACGATACTCTTAAAGGACATTTCGCAATAAAAATGCAAGATAATGGAATCGTTGAATTACTGTTCCCTATAAATTAATATATCAATCTACTAATATCACAATTGCTACCTATCGCCATTGTTATTACAAAAAATGTTTTCTATTTATTATGAACACAAAGTATAAAGATAAAGTCCTTGGCTCTATGATTGGAGGAGCCGTCGGGGATGCCCTTGGCTATCCCGTTGAATTTATGAATTATTCGCAAATCGTTCATAGATTCGGCGAAAGCGGAATTACACGATATGTGCTCAACCACAATGGAGTTGCTGAAATATCCGATGATACCCAAATGACCCTTTTTACCGCCAATGGGTTCTTATTCGCATTGACCAGATATGCCACCTATGGAGCTTTAGGAGCCAGTCCTGCTGATTATATTCGTAGCTCATATATAGAATGGTTACAAACGCAAACAGGAGAGATAGACTACACGGAACAACACTACAATTGGATTCGCGAAGTGAAGGAACTGCATGCAAGGCGTGCCCCAGGTATGACATGTCTCTCTGCAATACAACAATTGGCGAAAGGTGAAAAAGTAATAAACAAAAGCAAGGGCTGTGGAGGAATTATGCGAGTAGCACCAGTGGCTCTGATTGCTTCAAACCCTACCAATCCCTATCTAACTCATGATAGAGAAAACCAAATTTGGTATGCAAAAGAAGCTGGTAAAATAGCCGCTCTCACGCATAAACATCCTCTTGGATATATGCCTGCTGCGTTCTTATCTCTATTTATTCAGCATATTATTCCATACGCCTATTTGAGGCCTATTCAGCTATGGGAATACTGTAAAACATGCATATCCATATTGAGATATATATATCCAGAGCATCGTGACTATGTAAATGATTTAGAACAATTGATAATTAAAGCTCATCACTTAGTTTCACTCGAACAAAGCGATGCCGAAGCAATCAGTCAGATTGGAGAAGGATGGGTGGCAGAAGAAACATTGGCAATAGCCCTATATTGTGTGTTCAAATATCCAAATGATTTTGAAAAAGCCATAGTTGCTGCCGTCAATCATTCTGGAGATAGTGATTCTACAGGTGCTGTTACGGGCAATATCATGGGCGCACTACTGGGTTATGATGCCATTCCAAACTATTATAAAGAAAACTTAGAACTCAGATGGCTTATCGAAGAAATCGCCACCGATCTTGCTACCAATATCCCTCTTTCTGAATATGGTGACAATAGTGATACCCCAGAAAAACGAGAGTGGAAGAAAAAATATATCGATGTAATGGAATTGGATCGCGTACCTATCAAAAATTCCTATTATGTCAATCGCGATTTGAAAATCTATGCAGGCGAATATCCTGGAGACAAAGATGATGAACGGTGTAAAATGAAATTAGAGTCTTTTGCTTGGTCGAAGTTTAAGTATTTTTATGATTTAACATGCGAAGGAGAACTCGCACCTTATGCACATCATCTCCAAGATGATCAATATCACATTAGATTTCCAATATCTGATTGCAGCGTTCCTGAAGATACCGCCAGTGTAGCTCAATTGTGTCAAAATATAATATCTCAAGCAGAACAACAAGAGGAAGATGCCTTCTGCAATTGTATTTACATACATTGTTGGGGCGGAGTGGGTAGAACAGGCACCATCGTTGCCTGCCTATATGCTTATTTGATGAGAAATCAGGGATTAGGAGTAGAAGAACTATATACCAAAGCGATGCAACAACTGCAAGATGGATTTTCACGTTGCCCTAAATCCAAACATAGAGTATCTCCTGAAAATAATCTCCAACGTAACTTTGTGAAAAAGTTCATTAAAAATGAATGTATGTAGGTGGTTGTTCGATTGATTGTTACACTTGATAGATTTTCTCTTCTTCTATACTCAATAGTTATAAACAAACATCAAAATAGTAAACATTATGAACACAAAAAACGATTCTTATTGGTCAGCATTGGCTGACGACATACGCTTTTTTCGAAAAGGTGTAATCTCTTTAGAAGAGATGAAAAACAAATATCCAGACTTAGATATTGGGAAAGGATATAGTCATTGGTATAATTACGAAGAGGCTATGTATATTGTAATCCCCAGAGAATGTCCATTCTCCGATGCTTTAGAATTAGCATTTAGTACGGATCATGAATCAAAAGACCAAAATGTTGTAGAAATTAGGGGGTGGATATTCCCCTACCAAAAAGAGTGGGAACAATTACCAGAAATAGGGGAATTAGAAAAAATCTGTACTGAAAAAAGAGATGTGAATTTCCGTTGTTCTATCTATGGAGATGAGGTCGAACTAAGAGATTGTATCAAATGGGGTGATCGTGGCGATAGCGACGGATATGGTATGGAAGATGATACTTGGCTTCTTGCCAGAATTAATAAAAAAGGAGAGTGGGTACGCCCCTTCCAGATAGAAA
>JAZNRY010000029.1:0-24329 GCA_045590995.1 Paludibacteraceae bacterium
GGTGGTGTACGCCATGAGGAGTTCTTTGCGCAGTTCGCGGTTCTCGCAGTATTGGAGTACTGGGGTGAAACTGGTGCGCTTAGGAGTAAAGAGCCAAGCGTCAGGGCGACCAGCAGCGGTTGCCTCTTCTTTCGCTGCGGCTTTCGCGCTCTCGGGAAGACCTTTGAGTTCTGCCTCATCGGTGATGAAGAGTTGGTAGGCATTGGTTTCTGCTACGACATTGTTGCTAAATTTCAGTTCCAGCAGACCGAGTTCTTGGTTAATCTCTTTGAGGCGTGCTTTCTTGTCCTCTGGGAGGTTTGCGCCGTTGTTGGCGAAGGACTTGAAGGTCTCGGTGAGTAGGCGCATTTGCTCCTCATTCAAGCCAAGACTTTCTCTTTGCTCATATACGGCTTTCACGCGTTGGAAGAGGGCATCGTTGAGGATGATGCCGTCGCTGAGTGCGGAGAGTTTGGGTGATACTTCTTCGGCGATAGCGTTCATCTCATCGTTGCCATCGGCTTCGATGACATTGAAGAATACACCCACTACTTTGTTTAGGAGGTCGCCGCTGCGATCGAGTGCCTCGATGGTATTGGCGAAGGTAGGTGCTTCGGGGTTATTAGCGATAGCAGCAATCTCTGCTTCGTTTTCTGCGATAGCTTTCTCAAAAGCGGGCAGATAGTGTTCGATGTTCACTTTGTCGAAGGCAGGTACACCAAAAGGTGTGTTCTGCTCAACGAGCAATGGGTTTTCGTTTTTGGTACATGCCATAAGCGATACGAGCGCAAGGCTCAGGAAAAAGATTTTTTTCATATGTTGTTATGCTTTCTTAATGATACAATTGATAGTATAGCCGTCCATTTCGAGGGCAGTGCCGTTGGTGAGGTTGTCCACCAAAGTGAGTGAAGTGGCGAGGACTTGCGAAGCGATATAGTCGTTGCAATTGGTAACGGCTGCGGCAATCTCCTCACGGTTCTCCAGTTGCACGGCAATGCGGTCGGTGATCTCCAAGCCAGAGGACTTGCGCAGGTTCTGGATACGGTTGATGAGTTCGCGCGCGATACCTTCTTCAATGAGGGCAGGGGTGAGTTCGATGTCAAGAGCAATGGTGATAGTGCCATTGTTTGCCACGAGCCAACCTGGCATATCCTCGGTGATGATATCCACATCTTCTGCCACGAGCGCGTAGCCGCAGAGTTCAAAAGTTCCAGAAGTTTCAAAGGTGGCAATATCGTCTTGGCTCATTTGACCAATGGCAGCAGCGAGTTGCTTCATCATACCGCCGACTTTTTTACCCAGTACCTTGAAGTTTGGTTTAATTTTCTTCACGAGTTTGATCTCGGAATCCTCGGCACGCACGATAACCAGTTCCTTGACATTCACTTCGCTCTTAATGAGGTCTTCTACGCGGAGGAGTGCTTCTAGGGTCTCTTGATCTGGTGCAGGGATAACGGCTTTCTGGAGTGGTTGGCGCACATTCTTCTCGGCGCGTTTGCGGAGCGAGAGAATCATAGAGGTGGCTTGTTGTGCGAGCGACATACTGCGCTCGAGGTCAAGGTTGATGAGTGCCTCATCTGCTACAGGCCATGTGCTCAAATGCACAGTCTCGCCAGTGAGGTCGCGGTAGAGGCGGTCGCCATAGAATGGTGCGTTAGGTGCCATGAGTTGGGCCACGGTCTTGAGGCAGGTGTAGAGGGTGTAGTATGCTGCTTGCTTGTCGGCATCCATCTCGCCACCCCAGAAACGCTTGCGGTTGAGGCGCACATACCAGTTGCTGAGGTCGTCTTGCACGAAGTCCGAGATAGCGCGACCCGCTTTTGTTGGCTCGTATGCCTCGTATGCGACAGTCACCTCTTTAACGAGCGAATTGAGCTTGCTCAACACCCATTTGTCGATTTCGGTGAGGCTTGCCTCCCAGCCTTTCGCCTCATCGCCTTTCGCCTCATCGCCTCCCCAATTATCCACATTGGCGTACAGCGCAAAGAAGCCATAGGTATTATACAATGTGCCAAAGAACTTACGGCGAATCTCGTCCACACCTTCTGGGTCGAACTTCAGGTTCTCCCATGGACTGGAGTTGGTGAGCATATACCAGCGTACTGCGTCGGCGCCGTACTTATCCAACGCGCCGAATGGATCGACTGCGTTGCCGAGGCGCTTGGACATCTTGTTGCCGTTCTTATCGAGTACGAGTCCGTTGCTGATGACATTCTTGTATGCCACGCTGCCCTCAATCATGGTGTGGATAGCGTGGAGGGTGAAGAACCATCCGCGTGTTTGGTCCACACCTTCGGAGATGAAGTCTGCGGTGCGTGGTGCGTCTTGGTTCTCGAATGGGTAGTGGTTTTGTGCATATGGCATAGCGCCTGAGTCAAACCACACATCAATGAGGTCAAGCTCGCGCTTCATCGGTTTGCCCGAAGGAGAGCAAAGGATGATATTATCCACATATGGACGGTGGAGGTCAATCACACTTGGGTCGTAGTTCTCTTTGGAGTAGTCGCCTACGATATGTTTTGGCCATGGGTTTTCGGTCATGAAGCCCGCAGCGATAGACTTGTCAATCTCCTGCATGAGTTCAGCGATAGAGCCGATGCAGAGTTCCTCTTGTCCGTCCTCGGTGCGCCAGATTGGGAGTGGTGTACCCCAATAGCGTGAACGGGAGAGGTTCCAGTCGTTGAGGTTCTCCAGCCACTTGCCGAAGCGACCTGTACCTGTGGATTCGGGTTGCCAGTTGATGGTGTCGTTGAGTGCCATCATCTCCTCGCGCGCTTTGGTGGAGCGGATAAACCACGAGTCGAGTGGGTAGTAGAGGACGGGCTTGTCTGTCCGCCAGCAGTGTGGGTAGTTGTGCACATGCTTCTCAATGCGGAACGCTTTGTTCTCGCCCTTGAGCCAAATGCAAATACTGATGTCGAGGGTCTCATCTTTGTCGGTGAGAGTAGGGTCGTAGGCGTTCTTCACAAAGCGACCTGCCCATGGCTCGTATGCCTCTACATCCACTTGATTCTTTACGAAATCCTCGTCTAAATCGGCAATATTGAAGAATTTACCCGTCATATCCACCATTGGGCGTTGTTCGCCTTTCTTGGTGATGAACACCATGCCGGGTACGCCTGCTTTCTTTGCCACAAAGGCGTCATCTGCACCAAAAGTAGGAGCGATATGTACAATACCTGTACCATCTTCGGTGGTTACATAGTCGCCGAGGATGATTCGGAATGCTCCCTCGCCGGGATTAGCCCAAGGGATGAGTTGCTCGTATTGGATACCTTCGAGGTCGGTACCTTTACCTTTCCACAGCACTTCGGGTGCTTCGCCGAGTTCTTTGGCATACGCAGCGAGGCGTGCCTCAGCGAGGAGGTAGAGGGCTTCGATCTTGGTGTATGGGTTCTCTCCTTTCACGATGACATAGTCGATTTTTGGTCCCACGCACAATGCCGTGTTGCTTGGAAGCGTCCAAGGGGTAGTTGTCCACGCGAGAGCGTAGAGAGGAGCTTCCTCACCTAATAACCTCATAGCCTTATCGCCTAATAGCCTAAACTGCGCGGTGCAGGTGGTGTCCTTGACATCGCGGTAGCAGCCGGGTTGGTTGAGCTCGTGGGAAGAGAGACCCGTACCCGCCGCTGGCGAGTAGGGTTGGATAGTGTAACCCTTGTAGAGATAGCCCTTCTTGTACAACTCTTTGAGCAGCCACCAAAGTGTCTCGATAAACTTGTTATCGTAGGTGATATACGGATTATCAAGGTCCACCCAATAGCCCATTTGTTTGGTGAGGTTGGTCCATTCTTGGGTGTATTTCATCACCTCGCGACGGCAGGCAGCGTTGTACTCGTCCACGCTGATCTTCTTGCCGATGTCCTCTTTGGTAATACCGAGCAGTTTCTCCACGCCCAATTCTACAGGCAAACCGTGGGTGTCCCAACCTGCTTTGCGCTTCACTTGGTAACCCTGCATGGTCTTGAAGCGGCAGAATGTATCTTTGATTGTACGAGCCATTACATGGTGAATACCTGGCATACCGTTTGCCGAAGGAGGACCTTCAAAGAAGAGGAACGAAGGGCATCCTTCGCGTGTTTCGATACTCTGGTGGAACAAGTCTTCCTTCTCCCATTGCGCAAGGATCTCCTTGCTCAATTCTGCCAAGTTCAGTTGTTTGTACTCGTTAAAGTGTTTCATTTTGTTGTTAAAGTTTTATTTTTCAGTTGTTTATATTTCGCGTTTAAGTTGTTCGCACGCTCTGCCTACGCATATGCGCACGAAATCCGCTGCAAAGGTACAAAAAAAAATGCGGTTGCGCAAATTTTTGAGTTGAAAAAGTTTAGGAGTTTTTAACGGTTACCTCTTCTTATAAGTTTTTAGGAATTTATATACCAGTTGACACTTCGTGTTATTCCCGCCGCATTTACTTAAGATTAAGCGCACGAGTTTCGCATGAGGCGAAATGAGGAGCGGTGGTAATATATTACGGAGTACGCAGTATGCTATAGGTCGCATTGTAAAAAGATTTATTAAGATTTCGTGAGCGCAGCGAGCAGGAGCCTCTATTTTCTTTCAACTAAATTGCCGAAGCCCCCCTCCCCACCTCCGTATCTGTTCCGATAGATAACCGATACATAACCGATACATAACCGACACATAACCGATACATATGAATACCCCGTGAATACTCCACGAATACCCCGCGAATATCCCATGAATACCCCTATCTTTAGATTCCTATGGGATTAGCATACCCTCAAGCGCCCTACATCGGTATAGGAGAAAGGGAAACTACACCCTTCAAATGTAGAAAAATGTAGAAAAACAAGCGGATTGGTACTTTTTTTCTACAAAAATTTGGTCATGTTAAACAAAAGTAGTACCTTTGTGGGTTGTAACG
The DNA here is from genome assembly GCA_045590995.1 of Paludibacteraceae bacterium. Taxonomy (GTDB): domain Bacteria; phylum Bacteroidota; class Bacteroidia; order Bacteroidales; family Paludibacteraceae; genus Colicola. The sequence continues at coordinate 4,865 of JAZNRY010000029.1, forward strand.
ACCTATGAAGCAAAAACTAATACCAAATAATGTCATGAAAAAATCTTTTCTCCTCTTTTTCTGCATGCTCTTGCTTGCTGACTTTTTGTATGCCCAACCTAATTTATCGGGTAAGAAAATTTATGTCGATCCTGGACATGGTAGTTGGGGCGCAAACGATCGTTCTCAATCTACGATTAATTATCCCGCTGACTACAAGTATTTTGATAGTAAAGGAGAACCTGGATGGATTGCTGATACATTGGGCTTTTATGAGACAAATACCAATCTGTGGAAATGTTTGTATTTAGGTGAGAAACTTCAAGATTATGGTGCGGCTGTTACTTATTCTCATATAGAAAACGGTCCTGATCCTTATCCTTATATCAATAAAGCAAATAAAACATTTGATTGGTTGGGGTATTCTCAACACGAAGATATTAAAAAATTCTATCGTGCGCCAGCTACAATCGGTCGAGAGGTTGGAGATTCCGTAGTCAACGGATATAAGTTTGATTGCTTTATTTCTGTTCACTCAAATTCGCCATTAACAACCGATGACCAATTAGCCAACTATCCGATGTTTTTTCATCGTGGATTCAATAAACAAAATAGTAATGACCCTAATGCAATCGCTAAAAACAACAATCCTTCTTACTATTCGCAAGGAAGTTATGAGTTGGCTGATGCGGCATGGAAGTATTGTTATGAATTGATAGAAGGGGTTGGCTCTTTACGCCACCCTACTATTGGAGAAACTGCGTCTGTGGATGATAAGCTTATTTATGGAGATTTAGATTACTACTATGAAGCAGATAAAACCTACGATGATGGCTTGCATGTAGATGTTGATACACTCACTTTCGATGGAACAGAATACTATTCTTACTTGGGTGTTATTCGCCACATGGTCCCTGGTTTCTTGGCAGAGGGCTATCACCACTCGTATGGTCCTGCGCGTCACCGTGCTCTCAACCGCGACTATTGCAACATGGAAGGTCTTGCGTACTTCCGCGGAATAAGGGATTATTTTGGTGCGGAACCCGAAACTGTAGGCTACATATGCGGCGTAATTAAAGACAACAACAAGCTTGCACCTGACCATGTGGATTTTAGATACCACCCCAACTCACACGACCAAAGGATGCCTTGCAACGGCGCTGTTGTCGTGCTCAAAAAAGCAGGAAAAGAAATCAAACGCTACACTTGCGACAATAACTACAATGGCATATTCGTCTTCTACGACCTTGAACCAGGAACCTATACCCTTGAATCGGAATACGATGGGCTCACCTTCTCCGAGACAGTCGAAGTGGTAGCCGACAAGACAACCTATTCGCGCCTCTATCCTATCGTAACGCCACATATCTGCGCATATGACTTGAAAGTAGAGCAAATAGGTGATTCTTATACCTTTAGTTTCTATGCTAATAGCAATGCCGAAAAGGCAAAGATTGTTTTCTACAACAGCGAGAAAGAAGAAATAGGAAGCCACCCTATCACTGTAGTCAAAGGAAACAACTCAATCACTCTTTCTACATTTAACCTCCCTGGCGATGCGGGACAAACCCTCTCATGGGCAGTAGAACTAAACGGCAAAGAAATCACTGAGTTCGCTCTAATTCATAGCGACAACTCTTTGGACATCTATACCACCTCTCAACTCTTCAACGCAGTAAACACCAACCCAATGTCCGATAAGTTTGGACATATCTATGTGTTGCACCGTGGTGGGCGAAAAAATACTGCAGCTGAAGCTGCCGCCGCTGCGGACAATGGTTTGTGGGAGTTCGACCACGCTCTAACAAAACAACATAATCAGGTATATCAAGGAGGCAAGCCATTTGGTCACCCAACTCGAATGAGCATAGACAAAGAGGGCTATTTGTACATATCCGACTGGTCGGATGCACAATCGGGTATTTATATTGCCAACACTGCAGATTTGACTCAGAACTTTACCCAATTCTTCGCAGGAAATCGCGATGGCAAAGGCAAATTTACCAATAATGGCGTTGCTACAGGATCTTCTACTCCAGGCAACTTTATATATAGTGAAGGCAAAGATACGAAATTATATGTATATGATGAGGATGTTGCAGGCAAGGGCGTTTTGGTGTACAACATCGGTCAAGAGGATGGCTCTATTCTTCGAACTTGGGGCAGTGCGCCTTCTGCAACTATTAAGCGCGAAATTAGTGGAACAGGAGGCAACTCTGCCGTTTGGGCGACAAGTAAAGGTGTCTTTGTTAGTCAGCATCGTGCAATCTACAATGCAAATTATCCATCATTGCAGTTTTACGATAATACAGGAAACCTTACTTATACTTCTTCTGAGTCAAGTGTTTTTGATGGCTCTAATGGTGCTGGTTTCGCCGTATCAACAGACGAAAGCATGTTGGTACTCAATAGCGGCGAAGGCAGTAAACAATTCAAGATATTCGATATTACTTGGAATGGTACAACGCCTACATTAGCGTTGCGCGATACCTATACGCACGGTCTTGGCGCAATTCGCCAAATGAACTGGGATTATGCAGGCAACCTTGTTTGTTCGGGTGATGATGGTATTCATATCTTCGCTGTTCCTACCAACGACAACACAACCCTTGTACCCGCACGCGCTACTATTACCAAGGTGCAACCACAACTCACCCCAGCTACCCAACGCATTTGGGCATTCGACTTGAAGCATAAAGCTACTATGGCGGGTTATCAATTCACTTTCAAGTCTGTTGCGAATGGAGTGGGAAGTTTAATCCTCAAAGACGAACAAGGAGAGCCTCTTAAACACATTTATCTATCATCCGTAAAAGAAGGCGAAAACACAATCACTGTTCCATACGATGATATGCCGCAAACCAGCGATGACCTTTCTTGGGAAATTACGCTCGCAGCAGGCGCGGTAGAGCAAGGGGCTAACCTACAAGAAGTGACTACGGATGAAGATAAATACTACTACTATCTTGCTCAAGATGTCACTACCAACACAAACCCCGAATCCGAACATTTTGGCAAGATCTATGTGCTTGAAACATACGATGGTAAGAATGATGGCAAAAGTAATCATAGCAAAACGCAAAAAGCAGGTATCTATGTGTATGACCCATTGCTAAACTTAGAAAATTATGCCAAAGGCTATTTGCCAGAGGGGGTAGATATTACTCCCTTTACAGAAGGTCACCAATATCGCGTTCTACACCGCATTGCGGTTGATCCTATCACGAACGATGTGGCTTTCGTGCAAAGCAAAACAGATCAGTTGTGGATTGCTAATCCAAATGACCTCAATGCACCAGCGACAAATATCATTCAAGGATTAGGCACAGAAGCTTCGTCGCTATGTTATGACTCAAATGGTAATCTCTTTGTGTTTGGATATAACTCTGCTGAAGAAAAGGCAATTATTTATAAAAAAGAAGCAGGCTCTGCTGATTTCAATCCGTTCGTTGAAATCGATCCTTGGGAGTACGAAAATGAGCGTAACTCTATGGCGGCAGATGGTCGTGGCGGACTTTGGGTGATTTCTAAGTACTCGGGAAATGATTATGGTAATTTCTTCCATATCAATCAAAATGGTGATGTAGATTTGAATATCAGCACGAATGGTACAACGCTAACAGGCAAACTCCTCAAAACAGATATGCCCGCAAATATGCCAATCATATTCAATCGTGGACAATTAGCATATGATGCGAAGCGTAACATACTGGCAATTGGTGGTGACTCCAAAGTGACATTGTACAAAGCAACATACTCCCTCACTACTCCTTCTTTAGAGTATTGGACTTCTACCTCTACATTAGGTAACATCGACGGAATCGCATTCGACTATGCGGGCGACTTGCATGTGATGTGTGCTTCTAAGGAGCGTTTCTACAAATTTGCAGTGCCTACCGATAACAATGTATGCACCACACCTGCTCCGCAAATCATACCTCATAGATTTGTACTTCAAGACACCAAGCATAATCAAACAGATCTCCAAAGTGTGATGAATCAAACCGTAGATGCCCTCGTGTGCCGCTCGCTGACTGCTGGTATGTACAATACGCTTTGCTTGCCATTTGCGCTGGATGCGTTTGATGACACGCCTCTTGAGGATGCTGAAGTGCTTGAATATTCACATTCTGAGGAATTAGATGGCGATATTCTGCTCTATTTCGATGCGGTTACTGCTATGGAAGCGGGAGTACCATACCTTGTCGAGCCACAAGCCGATATTGATGTGCCAATGGATTTTATGGGCGTGCAAATAACAGAAACAGATGAAGAGATAGCAGGTGAACCAGATGGTAATGGTATTTCATTCAATGGCATCCTTGCTCCAAAGACATTGGCGGCTAATGACAAGAGTATCCTCTTCTTGGTATCTGGCAACCGTCTGGCGTGGGCAAACGCCAATGCAGATATGTATGGTATGCGTGGATACTTCATCGTTCCCAATGGTAAATACAATAAACTCTCAACACGCGCATACATCAGTACCAAGGAGTCTGAAACGACAGACTTGCAGCAACCTTCTGCCATCAAAGTGGCAACCAAATTCATTCAAAATGGCGTGCTTTATATCCAACGAGAAGGCGAAGTTTATACGATAATGGGCACAAAAGTGCAATAAAATGCATAAAAATTTGGTCATGTCAAAAAAAAGTAGTACCTTTGCACGCTTTTTCGCGCGTTGCGAGGAAGAAATAAACAATAATTATTAACTAAATTAAATTAACTAACTGTATGTTAAATCATTACGAAGCCGCTTTCGTGTTGACTCCCGTTTTGTCTGAACCACAGATGAAGGAAGCGGTTGACAAATTCGAGAACCTTCTCAAGGAGAACGGCGGTACCGTTCTTAACCGTGAGGAGTGGGGTTTGAAGAAATTGGCTTACCCTATCCAAGGCAAATCAACGGGATTCTACGCCTTGCTGCAATTTGATGTAGAACCTGAGATGATTGCAAAGCTCGAGACAGCATTCCGTCGTGATGAGCGCGTGTTGCGTTTCCTCACTACCCGTCTTGACAAGTACGCATTTGAGTACGCTCAAAAGCGTCGTAACGCAAATGTTAAACCAGTAGAACAAGAGGAGGCTTAATCATGGCACAAAATGACGAAATCCGCTATTTGACCCCAAAGACCAACGAGGCAAAGAAGAAAAAGTACTGCCGTTTCAAAAAGTCTGGCATCAAGTACATCGACTACAAAGATCCTGAGTTCCTCAAGAAGTTCCTCAACGAGCAAGGTAAGATCCTTCCTCGCCGTATCACAGGTACAAGCTTGAAGTATCAACGCAAGGTGGCTCAAGCCGTGAAGAAAGCACGTCACTTGGCTTTGCTCCCATACGTAACCGATATGATGAAATAATTTGAGTCATTAACTATTTAATCAGAAAGGAAACATCATGGAAGTAATTTTGATTCAAGACGTAGCAAACTTGGGCTACAAGAACGATATCGTTAAGGTAAAAGATGGTTACGGTCGTAACTACCTCATCCCTAACCGTTTGGCTGTGATTGCAAACAATAGCAACCGCAAACAATTGGCAGAGAACCTCAAACAACAAGCACACAAGATCGCTAAACTTCTTGCTGACGCACAAGCATTGGCTGAGAAATTGGCTAACACCGTTATCACCGTGGCTGTGAAGGCTAACGAGGACGGCAAGATCTTCGGTACTGTTACTACTGCTCAGGTAGCTGAGGCATTGGCTGCTCAAGGTATTGAGATTGACAAGAAAGTGATTACCATCGACGAGGCAGTGAAAGTATTGGGCGAAGCTACCGCTACCGCTAAACTGCACCGCGAGGTAAAAGCTGAGATTAAATTGAATGTTGTTGCTGCTGAATAAGCGCTAAAGAAAGGAAACAAAAGTATGAAAAAAGGAATTCATCCAGAGAACTACCGCGTTGTAGTTTTCAAAGATATGTCCGATGGAACACAGTTCTTCAGTCGCTCTACAGCTAACACGAAGGACACCATCGAAATCGATGGCACCACTTATCCATTGATTAAGTTGGAGATCTCTAACACCAGTCACCCATTCTATACTGGTAAGTCTAAACTTGTGGATACTGCAGGTCGCGTTGATAAGTTTATGTCTCGCTACGGCAACCGCAAGCGTAACTAATACGACAGCCAAAAGGCGAGCGAGATGCTCGCCTTTTTTAATCCCCCGCCTTTACACTTTACACCCTACACCGCGACGCAGTCGCCATTGCACCATGAAACACTCCCTTTGGCAAGAGTTTGCCCGCAATATCTTGATTTCCCTTGGCATCTACGCTGCCTTATTCCTTATATTATATATAATAGAGTGGTTTGTGCCTGCGTTCCGTGGTATGCTGCTGCAGTGGCACGCCCCCGCGTTTGTGGTAGGTATTCCTGCCAGTGTGATAGGTGTAGGGTATGTACTCACTATCCGCAATCCTCAAAATTATATAGGTTTTGTAGGTGGCATTGCAATGGCATTGCTATTGGCAACTCAATTCTATTTACAAGGTAATCTTGACCTTGTATTTCTGCAACTGGTAGTATTCATCCCATTTATGGTACTATCATTGATTCGTTGGCGACGCCTTACACTATGTCCTCAACATACCGACCAACCATTCGTACCAGAGTGGTTGCCTCGCAAACAACTATATTTGTCATTGATTATATTGCTTGCTATTCTCATTGCTGATTATATACTCGCCACATTGGTTATTCAGCAGGACGCATGGACCGACAATATACTCATCAAACTCATGGGCGGGCTGATGATTGCATCTTCCACCTTGGCGAACTTCATCCTCATTTACCAGAAGATTGACGCTTGGATGTGGTGGGTGATATATGCTTTGTCGGGCATCGTATTGTATGTCTTGATAGGCAATATCTTTTCGATAGTACTCTTTGTGGTCTTCTTGATTATCAACGCAGGCGCAGGCATTGCGTGGATTCGACTGCGGAAGTCCGTTGAACAGGGGGCGTAACACAAAAATAGTGAAAAACACTTGTGTAATTCAGCGTTTTTTTGTACCTTTGCAGCGAATTTGGTAAAATGGGTAGTAGCGCCCAAAGGTACATATAAAAACGAATGAAACGCAAACAAGATACATCTTTTCGAGTGGAAGCAGCGGCAGAGTTGATGCCCTTTCTGCTCTCTAAGTTGGGCGGTATGACCCGCACCAGCGTCAAACAACTGCTCAGTCAGCGTCGCGTGACGGTGAATGCAGGTATTCAAACCCGTCATGACACCCCGCTCAAAGCGGGCGATGTGGTACAAGTCCTACAAGGTAGAGGTAATGTGGAACTCCGTCACCCCAAACTGCGTATCATCTACGAAGATGATGCGCTCATTATCGTGGAGAAGAAGAACGGACTGCTCACTGTACCATACAACCCCAAGAGCAGCGAGATGACGGCGTACTCCATCCTCAAGGAGTATGTCAAGAAGGAGTCTAAACGCAATACCGTGCATGTGGTACACCGTCTTGACCGCGAGACCAGCGGTGTGTTGGTTTTTGCCAAATCGCCTGAACTGCAGGAGTATATGCGTACCTATTGGCGCCAACTGGTCACCAAGCGCACCTATGTTGCCCTTGTGGAAGGACAGTTCGCACAGAAAGAGGGTACCATCACCACTTGGCTGACCGAAGATACACACACGGGCATGGTCTATTCATCGCCTAAAGATGATGGCGGTCAAAAAGCCGTGACGCACTACAAGGTGCTCAAGGAATTGGAAGCCGGACTCGGGAGCCCGGATTTAGCCATGTCTCTCATAGAACTGAACCTCGAGACGGGTCGCACCAATCAGATTCGTGTGCATATGCAGAGCATTGGTCATCCCGTGATTGGCGACCGCAAGTATGGACATGGCAATGAGTATTCGCCCGTTGACCGCCTCTGTCTGCATGCCAAGGTGCTGGAGTTTATCCACCCCATGACCGAGAAAAAAGTGCGCTTTGAGGCAGCCGCGCCCAAGGAAATGATGCGAGCGTTTAATGAGTAAGAATTAGGTTAAAGGCGAAAGGCTATAAGGCGATTAGGCGATAAGGCGAGAGGCTATAAGGCAAAAGGCAAGAAGCAGCGGCTTTGCCGCATATTACCCGCCTCTAACCTTTAACCTCTAACCTATAACCTATAAACAAGAATAATATGAAACTATCATTCAACGATGTTTTTCAACCTAAGCTCTTCCATACGCTGAAGAGCTACACCAAACAAAAACTGATGCAAGACTCCATCGCCGGACTAATCGTCGGCGTGGTGGCTATCCCATTGGCTATTGCTTTTGGTATTGCCTCTGGTGTTGGACCTGCTGAGGGCCTTATTACCGCAATCTTGGCGGGATTTATCATCTCTGCTTTCGGTGGTAGCAAAGTGCAGATTGGCGGTCCTACGGGCGCGTTCATTGTCATTATTTATGGTGTGATACAGCAGCACGGACTCGCGGGCTTGCTCATCGCTACAATCATGGCGGGTATCATGCTTATCCTCATGGGCGTGTTCAAGTTGGGCAGTATCATTAAGTTTGTCCCTTATCCTGTGATTGTGGGCTTCACGGCAGGTATTGCGCTGACTATCTTCTCTACCCAGATGAATGACCTCTTTGGTATGAATATACAGGGTGTGCCTGCGGATTTTATCCACAAATGGGTATGCTACGCCGAGCACTGGCAGGATATTAACTGGTGGGCGTTCGGCGTGGGAGCCGTGTCGCTGGCGATGCTGATTCTCTTGCCACGCTTTAGCAAGAAAGTGCCTGCGTCCTTGGTGGTGATTATTGTCATGACTCTCGTCACATGGCTGTTGCGCCGTTACGCAGGCGTGGAGAGTATCAAGACTATCGGCGACCTCTATACTATCCCTAACGGTATTCCTGCGCCGCACTTGCCTTCCTTCGAGTTGGCAGAGGGACAGACCTTCTGGAGCTTGGTGCAAAGTCTTTTCCCTGCGGCTTTCACCATCGCGATGCTGGGCGCTATTGAGTCCTTGCTCTCTGCTATGGTAGCAGATGGTGTGATTGGTGATCGACACAACTCCAATACCGAGCTGATCGCCCAAGGTGTGGCGAATGTGGTGGTGCCATTCTTTGGTGGTATCCCTGCTACGGGTGCTATCGCGCGTACCATGACCAATATCAACAACGGAGGCAAGACCCCTGTGGCAGGTATCGTACACGCTATTGTGCTCATGGCGGTACTGCTGTTCTTTGGTCCATTGGTTGGACTGATACCTATGGCGTGTCTGGCGGGTATATTGATTATGGTGAGTTACAACATGTCGGAGTGGCGCTCCATCGTATGGCTTGCCAAGAACCCCAAATCGGACTTTTTGGTGATGCTGGTTACTTTCATTCTGACCGTACTCTTCGACCTCACTATCGCTATCGAGGTGGGATTGCTGTTGGCGGTTATCCTTTTCATCAAGCGTACCAACGAGTCCACTACGGTGCAGTCTTTCACCAACGAACTCGACCCAACGCACAACAACGACCTTCGTTTGCATGGTCAAGACCTTGAGACACTCAAGATTCCGCCATTCACAGAGGTGTATGAGATTGATGGTCCATACTTCATTGGTATCGCCAACAAGTTCGACGACATCAGCCGTCGCACGCATAGTGGCGACCAAAAAGTGCGTATTATTCGTATGCGTAAGGTGTCGTTTATCGACTCCACGGGTATTCACAACTTAGAGCAACTGCATATGCGCTTGCAACGCGATGGAATACAGTTGGTGCTCTCAGGTGTCAATGAGAAAGTATTCAACACCCTGGACAAAGCAGGACTGGTCAACAAAATCGGTCGCGAGAATGTGCGCAACCATATCAATGGCGCCCTCGCTCGTGCCGAGGAAATAGTTAAATCAGGCGATTAGAAAAAAAGGCGAGAGGCGATAAGGGAAAGGCAAGAGGCCAGAAAATAGCGGCTTTGCCGCATAATACCAGCCTCTAACCTTTAACCTCTAACCTTTAACCTCTAAAAATAGAAAAATATGAAACGCGTTTTTCTTTCCGCATGGCTACTCTGTTTGGCAGTAGCGATAATGGCTCAGGCCAAGTATGTATTCTTCTTCATAGGCGACGGTATGGGACCCAACCAGGTGCTCACGGCCGAGATGTACCAAGCAGCTCTGAAGGGCGAGAACGGTCGTGTGCCATTGTGCATGAGTCAGTTCCCCTATTCGGGTCAAGCGGCCACTTTCTCTGCTTCGGACGGTATCACCGACTCCGCTGCGGCAGGCACTTGCCTCGCTTCGGGAAAGAAGACCAACAATGGTATGATCGGTCAAACGCCTGATGGCGCACCTGCTTATAGCGTTGCCTCCGACCTAAAGAAAGAGGGGTGGGGCATAGGTATCATGTCCACTGTACCTGTGGATCATGCTACGCCTGCTTCGCACTATGCGCATGCCGAGAAACGCAGCAACTATTACCTCATTGGCACCCACCTCACCGAATCGAACTTCGATTTCTTTGGCGGTGGTGGTTTTCAACGCCCTGTGAATAAAGACGATGCTTCGGCGCCGAATCTCTATGACCTCTGCAAGAAGCATGGTTATACGCTGGTGGGCAGCTACGCCGAGGCGCAAAAGAATCTGAAGAAAAAGAAAATGCTGCTTGTGCCACAGGTCAATCTGGATAATCCGAACAAGGGCGCAGAGGCATTGCCATATGCCATTGACCAACAAGAGGGCGACCTCAACTTGGCACAGATTGTGGATGTGGCTATCCAGCATCTCTCTAAGCACGACCGTTTCTTCATGATGGCGGAGGGTGGCAAGATTGACTATGCAGGTCACGGCAACGATGGGGCAACGAATATCCACGAGGTCTTGGATTTCGACCGTGCTATTCAGGTGGCATACCGTTTCTATGAGCAACACCCCGACGAGACACTTATCGTAGTGACTGCCGACCACGAGACAGGTGGTATGGCACTCGGCAATAACCAACCATTGCGTTTGGAGCGCTTGGCACACCAGAAGTGTTCATCCGACACCCTGTCTGCTCGCCTCACGGCTTTGTGTCAGCAATATGCAGAGCAACTCACTTGGGAGCAGGTCAAGGCGTTCTTGTCAGCGAACACAGGTTTGTTTGGAGACTTGTCGGTGACAGCCGAAGAAGAGGCTGTTTTGCAGGAGGCTTTCAATAATATGATGCGTCAGCAAGAGTCGCTCAAGACGCTCTATGCCGACATCAACGCTTTGGCGGCGAAAGCCAAGGAGTTGGTGAACCACAAAGCGGGCTTAGGTTGGACCACGCATAGCCATACGGCTACGGCAGTACCTGTCTTCGCTGTGGGTGTAGGTGCAGAGCGTTTCACGGGCTGGATGGACAACAGCGACATCGCTCCACGCATCTATCAAGCTACGAGATAAGGAATCATGTGAGCCAATAACCTTGGATAATATACTATAATTATCTATAATTTTTGTAGTGGAAATTCCTTGCCGCTGGGGTGTGTTGTCCCTCAGCGGAACAAGTTGTTGATTTAAGTAGTTTAAGTTATAGTGTCAACATGTATATAGTTCCCATTATTTTACTAAAATTATGCTAATAGAATAATTTTATTTGCATAATTCAAAAAAATATAGTAATTTTGCAGCGATTTTATAAAAACGCATCAGTTATGGCTACAATCAACAACCCTTTTGTGATTAAGGGAGCTATCCCAAATGAGTACTTCTGCGACCGTGTGGAAGAGACTAAAACCTTGACCAACCATATTCTTAATGGTCGTAATGTGGTATTGACTGCCCCACGTCGTATCGGAAAAACGGGACTGATAGCCCATTGTTTTCAAACGCCTGAGTGGGAAAAAGACTACTATATTTTCTTTATTGATATATTAGAAACCACTTCATTGAAGGAGTTTACCTTTGCGCTGGGGCGACAAATCTTTGAGACCTTAAGACCCAAAAGCAAGCAAATGTTGGATTTGTTTGTTCAGACGGTGCGTTCTATTAGTGGTGAGTTTGGCTATGATCCGTTGAGCGGTATGCCTAAGTTCTCATTGTCGTTGGGGGCTATTCGTAATCCAGAATACACATTGTCAGAGATATTTGATTATATTGACCAAGCAGACAAGCGTTGTTTGATAGCTATTGATGAGTTTCAGCAGATTGTGCATTATTCAGAAAAGAATATTGAAGCTGTTTTGCGCACGCATATCCAACACTGCAAGAATGCAGATTTTATTTTTGCAGGCTCCGAGCGTCATATTCTGGAGGAGATGTTTAATGCACCTTCTCGTCCGTTCTACGCAAGTACTACCAACATGAGCTTGGAGGCAATTCCGCAAACGGTATATACAGATTTTGTGGTAAATAATTTCCGTGCTTTCCACAAGGATATTGATCCTGCTTGCGTGGAGCAAGTGTATCTCACTTTCGATGGCAATACCTATTGTATGCAAAAGGTACTGAATGTGGCATTTTCGATGACGGAGAATGACGGTGTTTGTACACAATCAATTATTGATCAGTCGATGGATGATATATTACACGAAAACGAACGCAATTATAAGAATCGTCTTTCTTTGCTAACTCCCAAGCCAAAAGAGTTGCTGATTGCCATCGCCAAAGAAGGCAAAGCTACGCGAGTCACATCGGGTGATTTTGTCCGTTCACACCACCTGACTTCCACCAGTTCGGTGCAATCTGCTCTCAAGCAGTTGTTATCGGATGATTGGATTACGCACAATGCTGATGAAAATGGGAATAAGCAATACATGCTTTCAGATATGTTTCTAACTCAGTGGATTCAGCGTAATTTCTGATATCCCCACACACTTTATCTGTTCAGTGCTCAGCGGTAGTTCGCCGAGTATTACTTCCTTTAGCGGAGAGAGATGGATTCGCTCCTACCAAAGAACTGAACTCTCTAACTCGCAAATCATAAGGGATTTATATATCAGTTGACACTTCGTGTTATTCATGCCACATTTACTTAAGATTTAGTCGTACGAGCATCGCTCAAGGCGATGTGAGGAGACGGTGGTAATATATTACGGAGTACCTCATAAAAGCGTGGCTATAGCGTGGCAAAAAGATTTATTTAGATTTCTGCCCGCAGGGCAAGGAGATATAAAGTGTCAACATGTATATAGTTCCCAAATAATTTTGGTTAATATACTATAATTGTTTATAATTTTGGTAGTGGATATTCCTTGCCGCTGGGGTGTGTTGTTCCCCAGCGGAACAAGTTGTAGATTTATGTTGTTTAAGTTGTTGTTAATCATACCCTCGTTTCCGTGTAAATCCGTGCTCGTCCGTAGTTCGCCGAGTATTACTTGCCTTTACACTTTACACTCTACACCCTCCATTAGAAAAATCGCGAAAAAAATGCAATTCCCTTGCATACTTCAAAAAAAAGTTGTAATTTTGCAGCCGAAAGTCCAGCGCCGGGGTTAGAGGGAGGGAAGTGTCCCCTCTCGGAAAGCCAACTTATTTGACCAAATACCCCAGTCGCGGCTTTCAAGACATATTTAAAAGGCGTTTATTGACGCTCTGTTCTGACTCTATGGAATCTCGCAAATTTCAAAAGTCCAATATGAACAGTGCAACGGTAGATGTCCTGTGGGATATAGACTATCATCCATTAGGCAGCACCTTTGTAAGTTATGCTCATACGCGTACCAGCGCGCGTGTGCATATTGCATATTTGATGGTGCCTATTTTGGGAGTAATTGCCAATCGTAGATTGTCAATTGTTAATTAGTGTATATTCGGCGTGGGCTTCAGCGTTGTCGTTTTATTGGACAGGCAATGCGAGAGCCTCATAGAGTGGAACGGCAACAGTCGGATCCACGCTTTTTTTATATACCTAATTCAACACGGAGTAAGCCGAAAATCCAATGAAGAGTAGGCATTATTAACTATTACGAGTATGAAACGCTATTTACTACTCATCCTTATTTTAACACTCATTCAAATCATGCCTTTATTAGCAGATGGCACCACTGCCACGCTTCAGCAAGGAGATAAAATGACATTTTTCACAGGAATGTCTGCTTTGCAACAGGCATACGAAGCAGCTTCTGCTAATGGTGGTGATATTATCACCCTCTCTTCAGGCGAGTTCACCGCTGTCACCACTATTGAGAAATCCGTTCGTATCGTGGGTGCTTATGGATTAGACCCTAACGATTCATACGGTACTTTTATCGCAGGCGCAGTCACGGTAAATGCTGATAATGTTAAATTAGAAGGAATGTACTTCAAAAGTAATGTTACATTGGCGGCTGTCAACAATTGCACCATCAAACGCTGTTGGATAAATGATCTCAAACAATCGGGCGAGCATACCAACACCCTTATTGATCAATGTGTCGTGAAATATGATTATGCCATAGAAACGGGTGTAAATTATGGTATCAAAAATTCAACATTAGATTATTTTGCAGCAATGAATACGACTGCTAATGTAGCCAATATTACAAATTGCCTTGTGTGGCGGTTTTATTCTTACGATAATAATGATGATAAGCGACCGTATGCAGTTTACAAGAATAATATTCTCATACTAGAAAATTATTCAAGTACTAATAGAACTTTTGCCCTATCCTCTCCGTCAGAATTCTACAATAATTACTTATATAGAACAACTATTTCTAATTCTTCTTATTCCTCATATTATGTTACTTGCAATTTTTCAACAGGATGTGTAAATGTTGGTAATGTTTATTCTGGAGAAACATCGAAAACTAATGTTACAGCCGTTTATCCAGACACCCTTTCATTTACTGTCGAAGGCGTTACCGTTGGTATCACGGGTGGTGAGGGCTTTAATAAATACCCTGGCATACCACGCGTACTGACCTCTACTATTGATGCTCAAACGGATGATAAAGGCAAACTCAATGCTTCTATCACCGTACAAGCTGAGAAATAATCTCAATTGCTACGCCTGTGCGAAAAACACTACTACATATTATACTCCTTCTTATTGGCTGTGCATCGCTCACGCTCCATGCGCAGTCTGTAGTGCGCTATCACTATTGGATTGACTCAACTCGAATCAATGAAACAACCATCGAACTTACCGCTGATACCGAACCACGCGAAATTAGTTGGTCGCCCAATCTCACAGGTATCAGGGAAGGCATGCATACACTCCATTATCGGCTGCAAGATAGCAACAATGAATGGAGCGTTCCCTACGCGTGGCAGTTCTTCGTTATCCGTCGCATAGTGAACACCACCATCGAGGTTACTGACATAGAGTATTGGGTGGACACTGATTCCGACAATCGTTCTACAATGGTCGTTACCAATGATTCTGTTGCCTTTACTCTTGATGCTAGCACATTGCGTGAAGGAATGCACACACTTTATTACCGCTTCAAAGATAACGAAGGCGAATATAGCGTATCATATGCTTGGCAGTTTTTCGTAATACGCCATGTGGTAAATACCATTATCGAGGTTACTGACATAGAATATTGGGTGGACACCGATTATGACAATCGTTCCACAATGACCGTCACTGATGACTCAGTTGCCTTTACTCTTGATGCCAGCAACCTTCGCGAGGGTATGCATACGCTCTACTATCGCTTCCGAGATAACGAAGGAGAACATAGTTATTTACACGCTTGGGACTTTTTCGTGGCTCGCTATGTGAACAACGATAGTATCAATGTCACAGAGGTGGAGTATTGGGTAGATACAATTCGAAGCAACACACAAACAAAATCGGTAACAGACGGAGCCGTTGCCTTTACAATAGATGCCAGCGCAATGCGACAGGGATTACACACCCTTTTCTATCGCTTCCGTGACAATGAAAATGGATATAGCTACCTACATACATGGCAGTTCTTCGTTGTGCGATTGCGACAAATTGAAACACCACTTGTTGTACAATGCGAATATTGGTTTGATGATGATATCAATAATCGAAAACTGATTGATGTAACAGAACCCAATGTCCTTCTTTCTATTCCTGCTGTTGGAATGAAATCAGGTACACATACATTGTATTATCGTTTTAAAGACAATGAAGGGGAGTATGGACAGTTATATATACACCAATTCACAAAAATCAATCCTTACGACCCAATTATGATTCTGCCCTACGACATTACGGAATTAGATGCCGATATGCAAACGGCAAACCCCGACTATATGGCATATCCAACTATTTTGGACGAACAAATGCCTGTGATAGAATGTAACGACCCTGAAGAATAATGCGTAAGATACTATCCATATTGTGGTGCTTATTACTATCATCTGTGATGGTATGTTATGGTGCGCAAACTACAGAAGGTACAGAGTTCTGGGCTACTTTTCTAAAGAATTATACCAATCGCACGGGAAGTTCAAGCATGACTTTAACTTTAATTGTCTCTTCTCGCGAAAATGCAATAGTTACTATCCAAAATCCTCAAACGGGTTGGCAACAATCTATCTCAGTTTCTGCTAATCGAGTAGCAGAATATGTAATTCCTCATAATCAAGGTTACACCGATGCTGCTGGAAATATTCAAAAACGAGGTCTCAAAATCACAAGTACAGCTCCAATTTCTTTATATGCTTCCAATTACGATGATGCTACATACGATGCTTCTATCGTCCTACCGACACCAGCATTGGGTAAGGATTATATAATTCAAGTTTTTGAGAATGAATTATTTTCCAAAGAATTTGCTGTTGTTGCAACTACCAATAATACTACTATCACTATTACTCCACATGCTCGTACCACAAATGGGCATGTTAAAAATGTGCCTTATACAATAACTCTCAATGCTGGCGAAACATATCAAGTGATGTCAGAAGATGGCAATAGTGATTTTTCGGGAACTAAAATAGAGTCCAACTATCCTATTGCCGTTTTTGCAGGACACCAATGTATCAATGTACCTACTGGTAATCCGTGTTGCGACCATATCGTGGAGCAACAAATGCCGACACCTATGTGGGGCAAGCAATTTGCGTTGACAAAGACAAGTAGTATGAGCGGAGATAGAGTTATGATTACCGCAAAAGAGGATAATACGATTGTTAAAATCAACGGAATACAAAAAACGACTTTGAAAGCATTGGAGAGTTATACTTTCCGTTTGACTGACAATAGTGCATTCGTAGAAACATCCGCACCAGCAACTTGTTTCCTATATATAGAGGGCGCAGGCGCGAATGGCATGAATGGTGACCCATCCAGCATACATATTAGCCCAATAGAACAACGCATACCAGAATTAACATTTGCTACATTTGAAACAAACCGTTCGCGTTCGCACTATGTAAACATTGTGACGACCAATGCAGGAGTTGCATCAATGACATTGGATGGCAGGAATATAAGTTCATATTTTCAACCCCTCCAAGGGAACAATACACTGCAATATGCACGAGTAAGTATTACTCACGGAACACATACCCTGCGCAATAGCAAGGACGGATTTATAGGACATGTATATGGTTTAGGTTATTGCGAAAGTTATGCTTATACTTTCGGTTCTGCAACATTGATTTTAGATGGTTCCATATTGGTGGACGGAGAACCGCATGCCGATATGACTTATATAGAACAGCGTTGTTTCAAAGCACCTATCCATTTTGCTGCACATGCTAATGTGGAATATAACTCCATCCACTGGGATTTTGGTGATGGTTCCACAAGCACCCAACCTGAAGTATCGCATACCTATTCATCTCCAGGTACTTATACTATCACAATGGTCATCACCAACGAGGATAGCAGAGATACAACTCGTACCACACTCACATTATACGATACCTTACGAGATACCATTTCCGCAACTATTTGTGAAGGAGAAACATACACCGTTGGTACACAACAGTTTAATCAATCGGGGGAATATACAATCACCCTCACATCACAAGCTGGCTGCGATAGCATTGTACACCTCAATCTCACTGTCCATAATAAACATATTGTGACAGAGAATGCCGAATTTAATAAGGGCTCCGCTTATCGTTGGCATAACAAATGGTATAGAGAGGCTGGCATATACAAAGACACCCTACTATCCTCGTATGGTTGCGATAGTATTGTGGAATTACACCTCGTGGAAGTTGATCCCACAGAGATTATCTATGATACAATCTGTTGGCAAGCCACCTATCCTTTTCGAGGATATGATTTTCCTTTGCCTCCAATAGACGGCTATGAAGATGTGGATTTTATAGATTATACATTGGCATATACAGATAAGGAACTATGTATTACCTACAAAATCAATCTTGCTATTATTCCAAAAGAAGGAGGAGGTGTATTTATCACAAATGATACAATCCAATTAGGACAGACCTATGAATGGATGGGAGATTTCTACACGGAGGAAGGAACATATGAAAAAATTATGGGCGGTAGTGAAGAATGTAAGTATGAATATCAATTGAATTTAACAGTTGTTCCTTTCCCTATCAATGTCACCGAAATGACTTTGTGCCACGAAGATTCTATCGTCTGGCGTGAAAAAACATATGATAAAGCAGGGGTTTATACCGATACGATATTTTCTCTGTTGGGAATAGAATCTATAGAAAGACTAATTCTTAAAGATAATCGTTCAAGAACGGAAATAAATATCAGCAATGTCAATTCCTATGATTTCAATGGACAAATACTAACCGAATCGGGTACATATTATGATACGATTCCTAATGCAGCAGGTTGCGATAGTGTTATAATTCTGCACCTTGGTATAGATGAATCATGTGAGATTAATGTAGAGGAGAATATGTCTCTTTGCGAGGGAGAGAGTATTATGTGGAATGGACAAAATTGTATAGCAGGTAATGATTATGTAGCCAAATTTACTTCAGTGGGCGGATGTGATAGTATTGTTACCTTGCACATTGATGTATTAGAGAAAAAGCAAGAAACGCTATCGGTTGCTATTTGTGAGGGTGATTTCTACAAAGTGGGAGAAGAACGCTTTTCTGAAGAAGGTGAACACATAATTCATCTTACAGCAGCCAATGGTTGTGATAGCATTATCACACTTAATTTGAGGTATAATGATAGCTATGCAGATACTACTTTTGCTACCATTAACATAGGCGAAGAATATTCATGGCAAGGTGACATCTATCGTACCGAGGGAATGTATGCTAAAGGTTGCATAGCTTCCAATGGTTGTGATAGTTTGCAAGTATTGTGCTTAACTGTGGATAAAAATTGCCAATTCACTCGTGATACGAACATAGTCCTTTGTTATGGAGAGTCTATCGTTTGGTATGATTCTACATATGCAATTAGTGGTGAATACCAACATCTATTAGATTATGACGACAGGTGTGATACGCTTGTGACAATGCATTTGACCATTCTCTCTGAAACTATTACAGACACCGAAAAAATCATAATTGCCGACAATGACATTCCTTATTTATGGCGAGGACAAACATACAATGCTACAGGTCAATATACCGACATCGTAAAATATGCTACTACCGATTGCGATAGTGCAATATATGTATTAGACTTAACGGTTCTTACAACAGGTGCTATCGAAGAAACC
>JAZNRY010000030.1:0-6361 GCA_045590995.1 Paludibacteraceae bacterium
TGCTTCAGATGCAGTGTTGAGTGTAACTCGCTTCCAGTCAATCTGTTGTTGCAGTTCGTTGAGTTCGTTCTCCAATGCAGGAATATTCTCTTTTGCCCAGAGTTCAATGCGTGCATTTTGCGCTACGAGCAAGCCATTCAAGCCCTCTACATCCTTCTGCAAGGCAGCAGCAGACTTCTCGTTCAAGTATTGCTCTTGGCAACCTTCTGGTGCATCATCGGCATTGTTTACCTGTACGAAGTACACCATTGCTCCTTGCTCTGCTACTACGATACCCCACTCTTCTTGGAAGAGTTTCTTTGGACATGTGAAATAGCGAAGTGTATAACCTGCTTCTTTGAGTTGAGCAATGCGTTCAGCCGAAAAGTCGCCCCAGATAGCCATCTTATTGGCCTCTTTTTGAGTAGCAGCAATGCGGCTTTCGAGCGCAGTTTTCTCTTGCAGCAATTGGTCAGGAGCACCCTGCGCGATGAGTTTGCGAGCGTTGTCGGCTTTAGCCAGCAGTTCTTGCAAATGTGCATCTTCTGCCAAGCCAGCTGCTTTCTCTGTCACATGCACTACTCCTACCTCGCGCAACTGCTCGAGGAAGGTATCATACTCGCGATGGAACACCAAGAAGGTGTATTTCTTCATTTGCGTAATCATGCTTGTGCCCCCTTTCTTTCTAATTCCTCAGCCATACGTGCTTCTGCTTCGCGTTTGGATTTTACAATCTTTTGCGATGACTTGCTGAGGTTCTCTTCATCTTCCATAAAACGCTTAATCTTACGAATAGCGTCTTGATAACCAGGTATCTGCACTTTCTCAAAGAGGTTCACCTTTTGGGTGGTCTTCTTACGTGCATAGTCAAGGAGCTCTACCTTACGGCGTACAAACTCCTGACGAATACCTACATCGGCAATGGCTTTGAGTTGGTTGAAGCCGTCTGCAAACCATTTAGGACTTGAGAAGATGCTAAACTCTTTGGTTGAATACACCACCTCTTCCAACACGGGTACGCGCACGCCTGCGATCTTCTTAATAGACATGCGCACGTCGTCCACATGGATGAGCGAGGTGTCGAACTCGCCCCATAGAGCCAACATCTGGTCGTAGTCCTTGATTCGACGATCCACTTCCTCATCCAGCGCCTTTATCTCGTCCTTTGCACGCTTCACTTCAAGTCGGAGAGCCGACTCTTTGCTTTGCAGTGTAGGCAATGTTCTTTGGCGCATCTTGAGGTCTTTCTCCAAAGCCTGCAACGATGTTTTGTTAAACTGATAATTAATTGCCATATATAATTTTATTTTATTCTTTGCATTGTATTATTCCACAACATTACCCATTACATCATATGTAATGCCGTTATGAATAATCTGTAATTGACCATTTAGCAGTTGCTTTCGTGTCGTTACTACAGGTGATACGACAGATTCTGAAACAGCCGTTTCATCAGCACATGCGATAAGCGAATAGTCGTCTGTGCGACATTCTGAGGCTGTAGCAATAAAGTCGTCTGATTTCTCTTTGCCAGGAATAGTAATATTGTAATTCATTCCCACAGCAGTATCCACTTCTGGGAAAGTGATACCATACCAATCCTTTTCCTCTGTCTGTTGCATCAACGGACGGGCAGACCACACATATGCATTTTCGGCTGCCGAACGAGTGCGGTCGCCACCGCCCCACCACCATATTTGTGGAGCACCAGCAGGCGAATACACACGAATAGTAACAGGCGCATAAGTAGGCATATTTACCTTATTGGCGGCAGATTTCCATGCTACCACATGGTCTACAGTTGCATACACCCTATTCGCAGATAACGGTGCACCATTTGCGGTACATTCTTCATACTGCCAATCTGCACCACAGAGGTACTTATATCCTTGCGAAGCATTCGCATTCTCAACAGTCAGAGTATAGTGGGTATCATCTACCTTGTCCATACGAACAGGTTGCCAGTCGCTCCACGATGCAGCAATATAGCATTGAGGTGTGCCAGCAGGTACTGCTACTGAATAAGTGATACTATTCGTTTTATTCAGTTTCGCCACCATCTTGTCTATCTGCTCTTCGGTCAAATAACCTCCGTCCACAAAATGCGCACGCACGGCTTCTCCGAACGACGGGTCAGTAGCGGGATCAACTCCTGCCAAATGACGAATACAATAGCGTATGCAATTGCGATGGCGATATTCTTGCACCTTTAAGTTGGATGTAGCTTCGTAGTCGCGTGCAATCTCTTCCCATGACGCACCGCACAACGCGGCAATCATGGCGGAGAAAGAACCTGTACGATCAGAACCCAATGCGCAGTGTATTTGGAAAGGTCCTGTATGAGCATCATCATTCACATACTCTACCAGTTCCTTCATCCATTCTGCATACTGCTTGCTATCGCTCTCAAAGACTGCACTATTATAACTTGGTGTCTTGCCACTTTTTTCACCCACATACAACACATTGTTGTTGTCAACAATACTTTGATAATATGTTGGAATAGCAATAGTGTATGTTTTACCACCACAAGAATAGGTTTTGCCTACCCTGCTGCTTTCATTGCCTGACAACGCCAAGTCGGTGCGTATGCCTGCTCTTTCAGCATTTTTTGCTACATAATACAATCTTCGCTCCTCGGTGTCGTATTGCGGACGCGAAGGGTCGTAGGGGTGATAGCTGCGATATAGCTGACGCGTACCAGGTACACGACGGAAATTACTAATGCGCAATTGCTCAGATACTTCCGTCAAATCAAACTGCGACAACTTATGTACCTCTTTTGCTTCTTGACAACGAGCATACAGTTCGTCCAAGTCATCACCAGGCAGTGCCACCATCATATTCTCGCCACTATTGACAAAAATCAAGCGCTTGTCTATACCACCTTCCCAATTAGGATTACTCTTCACGGTGTAGTTCGAGCCATTGGTTTCATAGACATGGAACAAGAATTCGGGTTGACCACTATTGCCCACACGCTCAATAGCAGATAATGGGAATGTACGATAGAAGCAACCATCAGCAGAGTATCCATTCAAGCGATAGTCTTCATCTTTGTCGTTCCATGCTGTGATAGAACCATAGACATAGACCTTGCTGATATTAGACTTGCTGATATTGAATCGCTTAGACGAGGTCGAAAAGATGAATGTGATCTCATTCTTTGCTTCATCTATGCGATAACAATTGTTCTTGTCTATTGTCTCAAACGAGAGTCCCTGATAACCTTCACCCAAATATGTGAGAGTCAATGTACATCCGTTATTCGTGGATTGAGGAGTAAAACTAAACCCTTGTCCTGCAGTCGATTTCAGTCCTGCGGTATAAGGTGCTGAGTAGTGAGTAGCGTTCGTCAGATTGCTACTTCCCCACCCGCCTTTGGTCCAAAGAGAAGAACCACCAATGACAGCCATATACTCCGCATCTCCCCAGCCCGACTCTGGCAAAGCACAATAATAGGTAGAATCGTTGTATAACATCATCTCATAGACACCCGACCACGATGATTTACCAATAATAAGCATGATGCACTCATCTTGCCATTTGGTTTTGGAGTTGTCAAAGTAAATATAGCCACCACCAAACGACCACTCTGCGGCACTTACGATACCGCAGAATAGTACAATAGCGATTAATGATAATAGGCGTTTCATCTTTCTATCACCAATTACGAATTATGCTTTTGGCCAATATTTATCCACCAATGCTTGCTTGATGTTTGCCTCTTCTGGCTTGAAGTACTTAGCAAACAATGTCCAAGCCACATCCAACATCTGTGTGGTGTTGATATTCACGTCAATAGCCAAGATCTGTGTAGAATATGCCTTAGCAAAATCAAGGCATCGCTCATCGTAGTCAGTGAGGTCGAAACCGTTCTCTTGCTTAGTTTTAGCGTTTGCAGCATCGGCGTAGAGGCGAACAGCAGCGTTCATCACTTGTGGGTGATCTTCGCGAGTCTTCTTACCTGCAACCAACTGTTTCAAACGAGAGAGTGAACGGAATGGATCCACGATAACTTTACCGATATCACTATCACGACGCAAGTACAACTGACCCTCGGTGATATAACCCGTGTTATCTGGAATAGCGTGGGTAATATCGCCACCAGACAAGGTGGTCACGGCGATAATGGTGATTGAACCACCACCTGCTTCCTCTGGGAATTGAACCGCTTTCTCGTAGATCTTAGCAAGGTCTGAATAGAGTGAACCTGGCATAGAGTCCTTAGATGGAATTTGGTCCATACGGTTAGATACGATAGCGAGTGCGTCAGCATAGAGGGTCATATCGGTGAGGAGCACCAACACTTTCTCATGCTTTTGTACAGCGAAGTACTCAGCAGCACACAATGCCATATCTGGAATCAACAGACGCTCTACTGGTGGGTTCTCGGTGGTGTTTACGAAAGACACAATGCGGTCCAATACACCAGCGTTAGAGAACACATTCTTGAAGTACAAATAGTCATCGTTGGTAAGACCCATACCACCCAAGATGATCTTATCTGCCTCTGCACGGAGCGCTACGTTAGCCATCACTTGGTTGTATGGTTGGTCAGGGTCTGCAAAGAATGGAATCTTTTGTCCAGACACCAATGTATTGTTGAGGTCAATACCTGCGATACCCGTAGCGATCAACTCAGATGGTTGTTTACGGCGTACTGGGTTCACACTAGGACCACCGATCTCTACTTCAGTACCCTCGATAGCTGGTCCGCCATCGATTGGATCACCATAGGCGTTGAAGAAGCGACCAGCCAATTGCTCACTCACCTTCAGTGATGGAGCTTTGCCGAGGAACACTACTTCTGCATTGGTTGGGATACCCTCTGTACCCTCAAACACCTGCAATGTCACATCATCGCCCATGATCTTAACGACCTGTGCGAGTTTGCCATTCACGGTAGCGAGCTCGTCGTTACCTACACCTTCAGCTTTCAATGAGCAAGTAGCCTTGGTGATAGCTGTGATTTGTGTATAAATCTTTTGAAATGCTTTTGCCATAGTCGTTATGCTTTGATTTGTTTCTCAGCGAGCAAGTCGTTGAGTTGTTGTTGATATTGGTTGAATGCCTCGCTCTTGAACTCAGCGTAGTTCATTTGCTTGCAGAGATTGATCACGCGTTTGAAGTAGGTACTTACATCGTTGAAGTCCTTGAAATCATAATCGTGCTTGCAGATATCCATCACAAGGTTGAGGATGTATTGTTGACGCTCCATTGGGCAGACAGCATCGATCTTATCGAACGCATCTTGTTGGAGAACAACGAAGTCGATTACCTCGGCTTTCCAAAACTCCTCATGATAATCTACAGGTACACCGTCGTCACCCAAGATGTTGATTTGCTCTTGGATCTCCTTACCGCGTTGCAAATAGGTCTTCATATCGTTCACTTTGCCGAGCCACTTATCGTCGATGATACCAGTGATATACTCCTCAAACTCAGGATATTCGATATACTTTGAGTAAGAGTCGATTGGGTTCACAGCAGGGTAACGCTTGCGGTCAGCACGAGCTTGCTCCAGTGCGTAGAAGCAGCGAGCCACTTTCTTTGTACCTTCAGTCACAGGCTCCTTCAAGTTACCACCCGCAGGTGATACAGTACCCAAGAAGGTTACTGAACCTGTCTTACCATTATTAAGGTACACATAACCTGCGCGCGCATAGAACGCACCGATGATTGCCGACAAGTCCATTGGGAACGCATCTTGACCTGGCAACTCCTCCAAACGGTTAGACATCTCACGCAATGCTTGTGCCCAACGAGAAGTAGAGTCAGCCATCAACAACACGCGCAAGCCCATCGAACGGTAGTACTCTGCAATAGCCATAGAGGTATATACAGATGCCTCACGAGATGCCACAGGCATGTTAGATGTGTTGGCGATAATGATGGTACGCTCCATCAACTTGCGACCTGTATGTGGGTCTTCCAATTCTGGGAACTCGGTAAAGGTCTCCACAACCTCGTTCGCACGCTCACCGCAGGCAGCGATGATCACGATATCTGCCTCTGCTTGCTTAGAGATCGCGTGTTGGAGCACGGTTTTACCAGTACCGAAAGGACCAGGGATAAATCCTGTACCGCCCTCGCAGATTGGGTTAGCGGTGTCAATAGTACGCACACCTGTCTCAAGCAACTTGAATGGACGTGGTTTGCTCTTGTATGCCAATACTGGCTTCTTAACTGGCCATTTTTGTACCATGGTCACATTGTGATCATTGCCCTCAGCGTCGGTCAAGACAGCGATTGTGTCGTGAATCTTGTATTCACCAGCAGCTGCGATGCTCTTCACGGTGTATGTCCCTTCGAACACAAATGGCACCATGATCTTGTGTGGTTGGTAGTTCTCATCTACCTCACCCAACCATGCAGCAGC
>JAZNRY010000031.1:0-16325 GCA_045590995.1 Paludibacteraceae bacterium
GATTGGTATATCAGCCAAATGAAGCGACCATACTACAACTCGCCTGGTCTGCCTATCTCATGGGAAGAGAAGGATTATATGCCGGGTAAGAACGAAGTGGTATGGGTGGAGAACCGCCTTAATGCACCATTGGAGGTTAAAAAGGCATTCCAGTTCTTGCACTCGGATGACCCACGCACCAAACGCGATGGCGAAGGATATATTCCAAGTGACCAACTATATGTGCTTTCGCCTGATAGCCAAAAGATTAACTTCAAGAAAGCCCGCCGCTTTACTCGCTCCGAGATGATGGTGATGGAGATGCTTTCGACCAACGAGTGGCAACGCCCTATGTACTTCGCTGTGACTATCGGCAATGACTATCATTTGGGTCTTGATCCATACCTCGAACTTACGGGTCTGGCATATCGCATTACGCCAGAGCGCAGTGCAGATGGACATCCTCGCGTGAATACAGAGGTGATGTATGACAATATGCTGCATAAATTCAAATACGGCAATATGAATGTGCCAGGCATATACATTGACGAGAATACCATGCGTATGTGCCGTACTCACCGTATGATGTTCATGGAACTGGCAGAAGCGCTCTACAACGAGGGTAAACACGATAAGTGCCTCGAGGTATTGGATTTTGCAGAGGAGATGTTGCCAGGGTATAATATCTCCTATGACTACACTTCTGCGACGATGGCTGCGTACTATTATCAGTTGGGTGAAATAGAGAAGGCCAATGCTATCATGACCAAAGTAGCAGACAATTGTGCTGAATATATGGAGTGGGGTGCATCGTTGCTTAAGGAGCAACATGCTTCTGCGCAATCGACTTTGCAACATCAGATGGCGATCTTGGGTTATGTGCTGCAAAACTTCGAGCGCTATGAGCAGAAGGAATTGTTCAACCAGTACTATAATGTCTATGTGCAATATGCTTCAGTACGCTAACATACCTGTATTGCTGCTGACGGGGTATTTGGGCAGTGGCAAGACGACCCTGTTGAATCGAATATTGACTAATCGCCGAGGCATACGCTTCGCGGTGATTGTCAATGATATAGGCGAAGTCAATATCGATGCCGAACTCATACAGAAGGGTGGAGTAGTGGCACAGCAAGATGACAACCTCATTGCCCTGCAAAACGGTTGTATCTGTTGTTCGCTGAAGATGGATCTTGTGCAGCAACTTCATGACCTGTGTGCTGCGACGGATGCCGGAAACCGGTATCCAGAAGCCAACGGCTCGGTAGTCGAAAGCAAGTCTGCTTTCGATTACATCGTCATTGAGGCATCGGGTATCTGCGAACCTGCACCTATTGCGCAAACGATATGTTCGTATCCGAGCCTTATCGCCTCATCGCCTAATAGCCCTTCGCCTAAATTGGACGCTATCGTAACAGTGGTGGATGCGCTACGCATGAGGGATGAGTTCGTGGAGCAACTCTCGCCTATGACCAATAGCCAATTGCCAATAGCCAAAGCGGAAGATTTAGTTTCTCTGGTCGTCGAGCAAATCGAGTTCTGCAACCTTATATTATTAAATAAGGTGTCGGAGGTAAGTGAGGAGGAACGCGAACATATCCGTGCTATCCTGCGCGCTATTCAGCCCAAAGCCAAGATTATTGACTGTGATTATTGCGATGTGTCATTTGGTGAGATATTGGATACCGAACTCTTTGACTTTGAACAGGTAGCGACTTCGGCAACATGGATACAGAAGGTGGAGGGGGATGTGGAACACGAGCACGAGCATGAGGCGACCGAACACCAGAGCCCGGAAGACCACCATCATCACCACGACCACCATCATGAGTGTGATGACCCACATTGCCATTGTCATGACCATCATCATGAGTGTGATGACCCTCATTGCCATTGCCACAACCACGGTGATGAGTATGGTATAACCACCTTCGTGTATTACCGTCGTCAACCGTTTGACCTCAATCGCTTTGATGAGTTTGTGGCGCGTCATTGGGACAAAGGTATTATTCGTTGCAAGGGCATGTGCTATTTTGAGGAGGAGTATGATATGTGCTACCTCTTTGAACAGGCAGGCAAGCAGTTCAATCTTAAGCAAGCGGGCAGTTTCTATGCCACTATGCCCGAGGAAGAACTCATGCAACTTATGGCACGCGACCCGATGCTAAAACGCGATTGGGACGAGCAATATGGCGACCGTATGCAGAAACTGGTCTTTATCGGTCAAAACATCAATCGCGAAGCCATCACAAAAGCCCTTGATAACTGTTTGGTATAGTAATATCTAATTTTATTATTAACAATTAAATATTAGTCTTTATGAAGAAATTTTTATCTCTTTTCATGGCTATGGTAGTAGCAGCAAGTATGTTTGCGCTGCCTAAGAATCCTGTTTTTACAGGAAAGAAAACTGTACCTGCTGGTGTAGAACAAATCAAGCAGGAGAAGCGAATGATGGACAAACTGCAAGCTAACCGTCACGAGGCAGTTATGCAACGCAATTTCGTTCGTCCAGAGGTGGCTGTAGCTAAAAAAGCACCTGCTGTAACAACAGCTAAAAAAGTAACAGCTGATGCAGAAACCATCACGCTGAACATGGAGTTCTATGTGGGTCCAGAGTACTACCCTGAGTATGGCGATTGGTATATCTCACTCGGTGATGATGAAGGACGAGGCATCAAGTTGGATTGGTACGCTCCACAAGGTGAGAACAACGATGGCTATGTAGGAACTTTCACTACTGAAGATTTTGAAGTAGAATACTCCTATATGTGGTATTATGATGAGTGGTATGAGGAAGTGTATGTGGAATTTGAAGACATCACAATGACTATCTCGCTCGACTCTGTGAGCGAATATGTGGATGTATTGAACTTGAATGCCACTATTCTCGGTGATGATGGCAATACCTATGTGGTGACAGCAAGCAAAGAAGTTCTCACTCCAAAGGAGACGATCGAACTGACTATCGAGGAAGCAAATATGGTTTGGAATGCAGATGAAATGGTATCAGTACTAACCGCTAAGAACGATCAAATGGAACTTTCTTTGACCTACGCTGCATCATGGGCTACAGGTCCTTTCTCGATGTTGGATATTTTCCCAGAGGAGTCAAGCGTAAAATACAACGGTGTAGCATTGGAGTTGGAGTCGCTTGATATGTTGGTTACGGCGACCAAGAACGAAGCAGGTGCAGTAGGCTATCAAGTGGAATTGACATTGGTTTCTTCTGAGCCTATCCAATACAATGTGTCTATGTTTGCTCAACTTCCTGTAGTAGATACAGTGGAGATTGAGTTCGATAATCTTGAGATAGATGAGAGCGGTGCATGGGACTGGGGCTGGATTTTCCTATATGGATCTAATGATGAGTGGGATCTCCTAGCTGGTATTGGCGATTGGGAGATGATGGAAGGTACTTATGCTGGCGAGGAATATGTAATGTTCTATCTTTCTAACATGGTCACCGACCACTTTGCTGAGCAAGTATATGCCGAATTGACAGTAACGAACGATCCTATGTATGGATGGGTAATAGACATTGTATCGCATTGTACCGACAATGTGGTGTATAAAGTGCATATGATTAAGAAAGTTCCTACTCCTACCGACACGGTGACTATCCGTTTTGATAAGTCTGCTAATGCGGCTTACTATCCAATGTATAACAATGATCTGCTGTTGGCTAATTTCAACGAGCAATTCTATGCAGGTATTGATGTTGTAGGTGTAGAATTGGGTGGTTCTTTCACTTTGGATAATATTGATCCTGATTATACGCTCATCTTCAGCGATTATGCTAATCGTGTGATGGTAAATATGGCTGACTTGCAAGGTACTATCTATCAAGTGGGTGACACTACCTTTATTGATGCAGAAGTTATCGGTTATGATGCCGTACTCTATGATGTACAACTCTGGCACTGCGTACCTACCCCTACAGAGACAGTTCAAGTGGAAATCGCTGCTGAATTTATCAATAAGATTGAAAACGGAGGCTACTATCAATTAGCTGGTTACAACGCAGAGAATACACTCTATGTATCTTTGGCTCCTCTGACTGACGAAGCAGTAGCAGGTACTTTTGTGAACGATGGTGTATTCTCACGCTTTGGTGAAGGTCAATACGATTTCCTTTGTGACTATACAGCTATATACAAGAATGAGAATGGCGAAGCGGTACCATATCCTATTGAGAAGTGTACCATGAATGTTACTGTGGCTGATAATGGCGACATTACTGCTACGGCTACCTTTATTGCTACCGATGCTATTCAATATGAAGTGACTATGACTTCTGCATATAACGAGCATTTAGATTATGATGCTGAGACTGGTGCAGTAGATCGCACTTATACTACTCAGGATAAGGTGTCTGTAGAACCTGCTGGGTCAGATTGCTATTTCGAGGTAGAAGCAGCCGATGGCTCAGATGTTTGCGCGCTCTATTTCTTCTGTGAGGAATTGGATGAGGAGATTACCATTCAACCAGGTACTTACACCATTGATGATACCCAAGACTATATGACCGTATTGGCGAGTGTAGGTGTAATGGGTAAAAGTGTATATCCTTCGTTCTATGGAAAACTGGAGAACGGAGGTCTGCTGACTCCATTGTATCTCATGGTCAGTGGTACGGTTACTGTAGAGAATTTAGATGGTAAACTCAAAATAGAGGTGAATGCAGTTAATTCCTATGATCGACCTATACACATTGTTTACGACCCTTCTGACACAGGTCTTGAGGATGTTGAGGTAGAGAATATGGTTGGTACACAAAAGATTGTGAAGGACGGTCAAATCTATATTATTCGCAACGGTAAGGCATACAATGCTATCGGTGCGCAAGTGAAATAAGATATGCTATCCAAATAATAAAAAAATGCGCAGAAATGCGCATTTTTTTTGCATATTTCGAAATAAAATACTACCTTTGCAAACAAAATAACAAAGTAATAGTATGAAGAAGATTTTTACTCTTTTTACGATAATGTGTTTGGCATTATCACCTGTATTCGCGCATGCAGCGGATAGGGTGGTGGCTGTAGCACCTGTTGATACTATCGAAGTAGTGTGCCACGACCTAACGCTTAATACCGACTTTATCGGGCTGTTCGGTATGGCATATATCTTTGCCAATAACGAGGAATACAACCTCACAGGCGCTATTTTTGCGGATTCTATCCCTCCTGGTACCTATACCGACTGCGTGATGGACCTCAAGCATATCGCTACACAAAAGAAGATTCCTGCTGCTTCGGTGACAATCACATTAGGAGTGGACGAGAATCGCAACTGCGTTATCACAGGCACCATGATAGGCGAGGACAATATCTGCTACAACCTGCACCTGTCGTGGACACCGCCTACGGCCGCTGATACAGTGCGTATCGCCTTTGACAACTCATCCAGCGTGGCGTATTATCCCGATTTGGCTCACGACTTCATGCTCTCCAATAAGGACGAGAACTACGATATAGCGTTGGATATTATAGGTGTGCCCATGGGCGAAAGTTTCACCGAGCGCAACCTGAATATCGCCTACTGCATAGTGGCTAATCGCCAGACCCATGATACTGTCAGCATTGCAGCGGCAGAAGGACGCGTATGGCAGTCGGGTGATACGACCTACCTCTCGGCGAATGTGTTGGGCTTTGATGCCGTGGTGTATGACATCGATTTGTGGTATGCAGTGCCTGAGGTTACTGAGACCCAAGAGATCAGCATCTACAATGCCACTTTCTACAACGAATTGGAGAAAGACGGCTATTTTGCATTGGTAGGAACGAATGAAGATAAATCCATTGAGTTCGCTATCTCCTTGCTGGGCAATACGGAAGAAGATGTGCCTGGCACCTATGTGAACGATGGTCTGTTTGGCGGATTCACGGGCGAGAATTATGACTTTATTCACTTTATCGGAGGTAGTTACTCTACCTATATCGCCAAGTGGAACGCCGAGCGCAAGGATTACGATGTTCTCTCTATTGAAAAGGGACATGCGACAGTGACAATGGACGAAGAACAGGATGTGACCCTTGTGGGCGAGTTCGTGGCAGAAAATGGCGTGGCGTATCGCATCACTATGACATCTAAGTTGGACAAACCGCGTATTCAGGACGACGCTATGTCGGGTGCGGTGGAGAGCCTGTTTGTGGACGAGCGACAACTGACCATAGAGCAAGAGGACGAAGATAAGATTCGATTGGAGATTATGACGGATAGCGAACTGATGGCGCTGTGGTTCTATGTGGAGTATATAGATGATGAGATCGTAATCCCAGAAGGCGAATATACGATAGATGACTCGGATGATTTCTGGTCGGTTATCAAGGGCGATGGCAGCTTAGGTAAGTCCTTCTATTCTACGCATGATGGCGAGTATTTCACATCGCTCTATTTCTTGGTGGACGGAAAAGTGGTGGTTAGCAAGAAAGAGGGAAAACTCAGTTTCGAACTGCACGCTGTGAACTCCTACGATGTGCTAGTGCATGTGGTGTATGACCCATTGCGTAATACGGGTGTGGACAATCCATCATCGCCAACGGACAATTGCTATAAGGTGTTGCGCAACGGGCAATTGCTCATTGAGCGTGAGGGGAAAATATACAACGCACAAGGCGCAAAGGTAAGCAACTAAAAACAACAAGAATTGTAAGTGTCAATTGTTATATAGATTCAAAAAATAGAGGGGAATTGCAAAATTTCTCTCTATTTGTTTGTTTATTCGAAAAAAATGTATTACCTTTGCGCGGTGTTATTGCACAGTAAAACGAATTATTAATCCCTAAATGTAGTGTGTATGAAGAAAATTTTTACACTTTTATTGATGACTGTGGTAGCGTTGTCTGTATCGGCGTTTACCCATGTGGAATTAGGCAAACAAGATCCTACGGGATATGCTACCGAACTTGCAAACAAGAAACTGAAGCACAACAAGCAAGTTGCTAAAGTGTTAGGTATGGAAAAAATGGAGCGTCAAGCAAAAACTGCCACCAAGCCAGCTCCTATTACAAAAGCACAACAAGAGACAATAACTCTCAATTACGATGCTTTTGCTGGCATGCAATGTTATGAAGAGGATGGCCAATGGTGGATCGGATTGAGTTGCGATGACTGGTCACGCCCTGAGTATGGTCATAACTTGAATCTTGAGTGGTATGCCCCTGCGGATAACCCATGCGGTACTTTTACCACTGAGGACTTTGTCTATGATTATACACACTTGATGACCCCATTTAGTTATGGTTCTATCATGTTCTCTGAAATTACGATGACACTTTCTCATGAGAAAGTAAGTGCAAACTTGGAGCGTTACATACTAACAGCAACGCTCGTAGGCGAGGATGGCAATACCTATCATGTGAATGCAAAACATGAGGAGATTATAGCCAAAGGCCAAGTAGATATTTATATCGAAGATGCTACTTTGACACAAGACGGTTGGACTTTTATCGTTGAAGGTAAAAACGCAGATTTAGACCTCAAACTTGTTGTCAACAACTCAGATGTGATTGGTACTTATGGCTTGAATATGGTAGATTGGGAGAATACCAATATTGCTTACAAAGGTGCACCTTTATCTCCAATCTCTTTCAAAGCGCAAGTTAACCTTGCTTCTCACACAGAGACAGGTGCTTTGGCATATGTGACCGAAATCAATATGATGGCTAATGATACGGTGGATTATCACTTTATTTTAGCAGCTCCACTACCAGCGCCAACCGATACGATTGAATTGACAGCGATTGACTTGGAGGTGGATGATTCGTATGCAGGATTCTTTGGCACTGTTGACTTCTATGCAACTACTCCTGAGTTCTCTATTCGTGGTGGATGGCAAGCTGCGGTAGCAGAAGAAGGTACCTACATGGCTGCAATCTTCTTGGATGACGCGTTTATGAATACAATCACTAGTCTCAGCGCTCAAGTAACTGTAACTCTTGCAGCCGATAATAGTTGGGCTATCGAAGGTTCTATGCTGGGTAATAACAACAAGGTGTATAACTTGCACCTCTCACGCACTATTCCAGAGCAAACAGACACCGTAGTGGTAGCTTTTGATAAGTCTGCACAAGCGAAGTATTATCCTCATTTGGATAACGATATTCAAATCTTCAATGAGAACGACCAATACAAAGCTTCTATCAATGTGGCTGGAGTAGAGATGGGTGGCGAGTTTGACGAGGAGTATATCAACTCATTCTTTAGTTATCTTGAGGCTTTGGACGGCACTCCTATCACCGTAGCAGAAATCAAGGATGGCAAACTTTATCAAGTGGCTGATACTACTAAGTTGGAGGCTGACTATGTGACCTTCGAGGGTGTTCTCTACCAAGTGCGTTTGTGGTATGTGGCTCCGACAGCGACCGAAACCGTTAAACTGGATATCAAAGATGCAGAGATGATTATTGACTTTGAGTATAACCAAGCATATAACCTTGTAGGCTATACCGAGGATAAGCAAACCGCTTTCGTAGTAACCGTATATGCTACTTCGAAGGATGATGTTGTGGGTACTTTCGTTAACGATGGTATGTTTGGTAAGTTTGGCGAGGGTCAATACGACTTCGATGCAAGCAATAGTTATATCGGTAAATACAATGCTGCATTTGAGTCTTATGACTTGTACTACATCCAAAAGGGTCAATTCACCGTTACGCTCGACGAGGAAGATAATCTCACCCTTACTGCTTCTGTCGTATGTGAGGATGCTATCCAATACGATGTGACATTGACTTCTAAGTACGAAGAACCACACATTGAGTTTGATGCAGAAGAGGGTGCTGTGGATCGCGTATATGGTGCTGATGCTGAAGTTATCATCACCGATCGTATTGAGGATTATGGATTGGTTTATTTGCAAATTACTGACTATGTTGTAGGCGATGTAACTGCAGTTTATTTCGTACTTGGCGAAGCAGATGCTGAGACTGTGATTCCAGAGGGAACATATGAAATCAACAGCACTTGGTTTGACGGTACTGTATTGGCAAGTACAGGTATGGAGTGGGATGGTAGTGTGATACCTTCTTATTACGCGCGCTATGTGGATGGCTGGGTAGCAGAGCCATTCTATTTCTTCCAAACGGGTACTGTCGTAGTGGCTAAGGACGCAGAAGGTCAGTTGGCATTTGAGATTAACGCGGTTAACTCTTGTGGTGTGCCTGTGCATATTGTTTACGGAACAGTAAGTGATGGCGTTGAGAATATCAATGTGAATGTAGAAGGCATTCAAAAGCAAATCATCGATGGTCAACTTTATATCATTCGCGAAGGCAAAGCATTCCATGTAATGGGTGCCCAGGTGAAGTGATACCTGTTGATAACTAAGAAAAAAGAGGGGAATTTGCAAAATTTCTCTCTTTTTTTTGTTTGTTCCGAAAAAAAGTATTATCTTTGCGGCAGATTTATCGGAAAAAGGGCAACACGATATAGTGTCCTTAATAATATTAACTTCAAAATTTTAGTCTGTATGAAGAAAATTTTACTCTTTTTCATGGCGTTTGGTATAGCGCTATGTGCCATGGCTAATTCTACTATTTCAGTAGCAGAAAAGTCAGATTTATTCAAAACGACAACTCCAAAAATGGAGAAACAATTCACTCCAGTAGAGCAAAAGGCTAAAGCGGTGAGACTTGACAAACAAGAGGCTCGCCAAGCAATGGTAGAGGCTCGTCAAGCTAAGGCTGCTACTCCAATGGCTATTAACGGCGTTCGTCAGATGGAATCTGTTCAAACAATTGCAAAGCAAGCCATACCAGCCAATGCAGCACGCAAAGCTCCTGCTAAAGCAGCTGCTGAGGCAACTGACACCGTGGAGATCGTAGCCACTACATGGGTATGGAAGTACTATGAGGCTGACAACGACTGGTACACCACGCTCATCGATGCTACCGAGACCTACGAATTCAAGTTGGACTATGTTTCTGACACACAAGCAGGTACCTTCACCGAAGCTGACTGCCTTATGGATTACACAGGTTTGTACATCTATGATGAAGAAGGCAACCGTAGCATTGTAACCTTTACTGAGGTTGACATCGTTGTAACCGACGACGAGAACGGTCTTACTCTGCACGCAGAGTTGTTAGGCACTGACAATGTGCTCTATGTTGTAGATGCATTCATCGCTCCTCTGCCAGAGCCAAAAGGTAATGTAGAGTTGGCTTATGTTAATGCAGAGTTGGTGGACGCAACATTGAGCAGTAGTGCATTCCAATTCAGCGCATTTGAGAACAACTACTACACCTCAATCTTTATCTATAGCGATCAAGTAGAGGGCGAGTATGAGACTATAGATATGTACGACCCATATTACAACTACATCGTTCATGTTGATGGTGCTGATACTACATTTGTTGATTTCTTGGATCTTCACGCTGTAGTAACCAAAGAGGGTAAGACTTACAGCCTCGTAGCAGATGTATTGGGTTCTGATACTATCATGTATCACATTACTATGTCGTACACCAAGCCAGATCCTACTGATACTATTGACATCGTAGCCACCAATATGGTAGTTGACGAGTTTGAGTTCTGGGGCATGGTATTCTGCACCATCACCGCAAGCAACGAGGAATACACCGTTACCCTTGATATGGCAAATGGCTTGCCAATGGGCGAACTCACCAGCGCAGATTTCAATGTAGAGTGGAGTTCTATTTACCGCATTGCAGACGAAGAGGAAATTGTATTCGAGGAGATTATTAGCGCAACCGTTTCTGAGGTAGAGGGCAAACCTGCTGTCAAAGCACAAGTAGTGGGCGTAGATAACATCGTCTACAATTTGGATCTCAGCTATGTCGTTCCTGAAGCAACTGATACCGTAAATGTGGTATTTGAAGAAGTGGCTGAAACTCAATACTATGCAGAGTATGGAGATTACTACATCTATAATGAAAACGAGAACTACATTGTAACATTGGATATCTTTGCTGATAAGGACAACTTTGTAGGTGAGTACACAGCGGAAGACTTCGATATGTATTACACTCAACTCGGTGTGATTGAGGCGGGCGATACCACAGTTGTTGATATCGCAGCCGCTAAAGCTGTAGTAACTCCAGTAGAGGAGGGTATTGTACTTATCGAGGCTGAATTGGTTAGCCATGATGCCGTATTGTATAAGGTTAGCACCAAGGCAGATGTGTCAAACAAAGGCTTGCCATACGATGCTACCGAAGGTTTCCTCATAGACGAGTACACCACTGAGGACCTCTATACTATCACTGACCAATCCGCTAATGGCTATATCATGTTTGATGTAGAGGCAGCTGACGGCAGTGACATAATGGGCTTGGTGTTCTGGGTAGATGGCGCAGATGAGAAGACCATCATTCCTACAGGCACTTACCAAATCAATGGTACTACCGAGTCTGGTACCGTGTTGGCAAGTACAGGTATGGGTTCAACTGGCTTGACCTACTCATTGTATGCAACATTGGATGAAGAAGGTTACATTGTTGAACCATGTTGGTTCATGGTAGGTGGCGAAGTAGTAGTAAGCGAGGAGAATGGCATCTTGAGTATTACTGTAGATGCTGTTAACTCTAACAACTTGCCAATCTACATCACTTGCGAATATGACCTCAGTACCAAACAAGGTTTGCAATATGATATGACAGAAGGTAGCGTTGAGCGTACCTACAGCGATGCTGATGTTGTAGAAATCAACACTGAATATGTAGCACAATATGGCGAGTTGTACCTCGACATCACTGCTGCTGACGGTAGCGACATGATTTCTCTTGCATTCTTCGTAGAGGCGACAGATGATGAAATCACTATTCCTGCAGGTGTGTACCCAATCAACGATTCTGGCGAATATGGTACTGTATATGCAAGTCCAGGTGTAATGGATGGCAGTATCTATCCTTCTTTCTATGGTGTACTGTCACCTACAGGCGGTATTAGCGTGCCTTGCTACTTTATGGTTAGCGGAGAGGTAGTAGTAGAGAATGTGAATGACCACTTGAAAGTGACTATCAATGCGCTCAACTCATACGATGTACCTGCAACTATCGTATATGAGGCAGTAGAAACAGGCGTTGAGAATATCAATGTGCATGTAGAAGGTGTTCAAAAACAAATCATCGATGGTCAACTTTATATCATTCGCGAAGGCAAAGCATTCAATGTAATGGGTGCACAAGTGAAGTAATTTATAGTAAATGTAAAAAAAATGCACATGGCGTTTGCACATGTGCATTTTTTTTTGTACCTTTGCGGCGTTAATATCATCTGCATAAAAGTAATTAATAATTAATATTTTGTATCGTATGAAAAAATTTACTTTTTTACTCGCCTTGTTGTCTATCTCAATGATGATGACAGCACAACTTCATGGCAATTGGAGCGCAAAGCAAGCATTTAAACCTAGCGAAAAATCCGCGATTGCTTCAATGCTCACCGCAACTTCAACTCCTGAGAGCACAGTAGTATTAGAGGAGGATTTCTCATTATTTACTGCGGGTACAGAAGATCAACCTGACAGCAAGAACATTGCTCCTGGTACTAATTATGTGTATGAGGTTGATCCTGCATATACGCATGTTCCACACTGGTTGGGATATAGTGTTTATCAGGCAGGTGGCTGTGCCGCAATTGGTATGTACGAGTATTATGGTTATATGTATGGTGGTTACATCTCCACTCCAGAAGCAGAGTTGTATGGCGAAGCTACTATCACTTTCCGTGCTCGCCGTGCTACAGCCAATCCTACTGTAGGAACGCTGGATTTGGCGTTGTGCGACAATACCTCAGGTCGCTTGGAGACGAAAGAATTTCCATTGACAAGCGAGTGGCAAGAGTTTACTTGGACCACAGACAAAGCTACATTCAATGATAAAAACATCTTCCAATTCACTACTATGGATGGTATGATTTTGGTCGATGACATCAAGATTACTCGTGTTCGCAACAAGATTGCCAATGTGGATGCCAACAACCCAATCAATAACTCTCCCACAGAGTTCGTAGCTAGTTGGATGCGTAGCACTACAGCTGATATAGACGGTTATCTCTTCTCATTGTGGCGCACTGAAATGCCAGAAAAAGAAGAAACTGGTAGTGTGTCAATCGACTTTGAGAGCATCAATGTATTATCCGACGGCAAATCAATAGATACAGATAATCCAGGTTTCCCAGAGGGATGGATTATTGATGTGTCAAGCAATGGTGAGAAAGATATGTGTACAACCTTGGGTAGTTATAACTCTGGCAGAAAAGCGATTAACTTCGATGCTATAGGCGATTATATCCTATCACCAGAGATGCCTGCTCCTATCAGTAAAATCTCGTTTTGGGTAAAGCCAAGTAGCATGAAATCAGAAGAGTATTACTTCTCATTGGTAGGTGTACAAGTGAAAGATATTTACGGAGAATGGGAACCTATTGCTGCTATCCCTAACTATTGGATGAATAGCAAAGGCGGCATGTATGTCTTCGAAGGTGATGAAGTGGGACACTATATCACACAAGTTCGCTTCTCTTGCGAGGGTTCATACGGTATCACTTTTGCCATAGATGATATCACATTGGAATATGCCACACAAGCAATGCCAAAGATGTTGATTACTGACTCGTTGGTAACTGACACTTTCTGCCTCGTATCTGGCATTGACCCAACCATGGAACACTTCTACAATGTGAAGGTAAAGGAGGGCGATTTGATTTCTGCTCCAAGTAATAGTGTTTGGGTGGATGGTATCACAGGTATTACCCCTGTAGCGTTGCCAGCAACGGATATTACGGAGAATAGTTTTGTAGCAAATTGGGAAGGTAATCATAATGCAGGTTCATACAAACTGACCATTTCTCAAACAGAAACGACCACTACTCCTAACCAAGAGGTAGTAATGATCGAAGAGGACTTCAGTGGCATTAAGGATGGTACTTTTACGGACCCTGGATTCTCATGGGATTTGATTCACAACCTCAGCGAACACGGACAAAGTACGCAAGAATGGTTGCTCACATATCCTCGTTGGGTAGTGGGTATGGCGGGTAGCCAAGGACCAAACGAATTTAGTGGCAGAGCAGGACTCGTGTTGAGCCCTAAGATGAAATTAGGCAACAACGCTGTGAAAGTATCATTCAAAGCGTACAACAAGTTGGCGGGTGAGCGTATATGGGTAATAGCCGTAGAAGAACACGACTCACCTCAAGCTGTAGCAGGTGTAGTAGTGCCATGTGGAAAAGCGAACACTTTCACCACCGACACGGTAATTTTGGATGGCGTGGACTTTGGCGATAAACCTTTGCACATAGCATTTATGAGTGAGCAAGGTGAGTTCTATATAGACGATGTGAAGATTTCCCTCATCGTTCCAGAGGCGGGTACTGTCATCGAAAAAGTGTATAAAACGCTTGAAGTACAAGAAACCTCTTGTGCGATAACAGACCTGCCTGCAGGTACTACGGAGTATGCATATAGCGTAATTGTAAAACGCACGAAAGACTTTTTAGATTATGTTTCGAATGTTTCAAACACAGTCTTAGTCGAACTCTTAGGAACTGATGTAGAGAATGTGCAAACTCCTAATACCGAGGAGGCAATCAAGGTTATTTCCAATGGTCAGATGCTCATCATTCGCGAAGGCAAAACCTACAATGTGATGGGTGTACAAGTAAAATAACAAATATATGGGTATTATGAAAAAGATTTCTACCGTTCTTATCTTATTTGCAGTCGCAATGAGTGTTCTTGCTTTACCGCAAAATAAGATTCTTAAACTGGAGCCAGTTGCTCAAACCTCTGTTAAGACGAAAGTCGTAGAGATGATAAAGCACGATGTCACAAAGCGTGTGGCGCGTCCTGAACAAACCAATGTCGATGACAATCATTTCGCAGCCCAAGCAAAACATGCTATTAGGCCTGTTCAAAATACTGTAAAAGAAACGATCACTCTGGACGGTGGTGTCTTCCTCGTAGAACCAGAATACGAGGCAGAAACCCGCGAATGGTATATTGCTGTAGAATCTCATGGCTACACTTTCCGCCTCTGTTGGTATGGTCCTGCTGACGATTTCACAGGTACATTCTCTTTTGATGACATCAGTTGGGATTGGACTTGGGGATGGTACCAATCGGCAGATTTGTTCTATGAAATTTTTCCTTCTGACATCAATATGACTATTTCCCAACAGAAGGTAAGTAACTATCTGACACAAATCATTTTAGACGCTACTATCACCGATACCAATGACAATATCTATGTCTTGCATATCGTACATGAAATGTTTACGCCCAAATCTACGGTTGAGACTGTATTAGAGAATGCGCAACTCACTATTGGTGAGGGGTATTACGTCTTGGATGGCAATAACAACGAATTGGATCTTCAACTCACTGTTAATTCTTCTACCATCGATGGTTTGTACAACAAAGATTATTTTGACTTAAACGCTACAAAGATTACCTACGATGGGGTAGAGCAGCAACTATTGCAGGCTACTTTGATGATTACGGGTGGCACTTTGCCTAATGGTTCGTTGGGCTATTTTGCTGATTTATCTTTCTACAATCAAGATACCATTTTGCACCACATTTCTATGCAGGCCTCATTGCCTGCTGTTAAAGATACTATTGAGGTTGTTTGCACCAACTTGCAGGTAGATGAATCGCTAGGCAGTTTTGGACTGATTATGGTCAGTGGCTCAAACGATTTCTACGATGTTTTTGCCATGTACGAGGGCGAATATGCAGATGCAGGAGTGTATAATGTATCGGTGTCTATTACGGACAAGATCACATGGCTTGAACCTACCGAAGCGATTACTGCTACCTTGACTCTGACGGAGGAAACTGATGGTTGGCATGCCAATATTGAGGCGTATGGAAAAGACTATAATTGGTATTCTATTGATATGTCGTATGTGGTACCAGAGCCAACCGACACGGTGGACATCACCTTCGAGACAACGGCTATTGGCACCTATCTGCCATACGACAACAATATGTTGCAACTCCTTCATTATGGCGATGATTATGAGGCCTCTCTCACCGTCTATGGTAAAGGACTGGGCGACTCTTTTACGATGGATAATGTCTATTTGGACTATAGTGGTATATACAACAAGGAGATTGGTCGCAGCGTCATTTTCGCCGATGTCAATGGTACACTCAATCAGTATGGTGATACTACTGTTATTTCTGCCAGTGTCATTGGTTTTGATGCTGTGCAATACAACCTTCATCTCTGGTATGTAGCGCCAACACCTACGGACACAGTCGAAATAGAAATGCCGATAGAGTTCATCAATTCAATGGATTATGGCTATTACACTT
Organism: Paludibacteraceae bacterium; assembly: GCA_045590995.1. Taxonomy (GTDB): domain Bacteria; phylum Bacteroidota; class Bacteroidia; order Bacteroidales; family Paludibacteraceae; genus Colicola. The sequence goes on from JAZNRY010000031.1 coordinate 16,271, forward strand.
TGGGTGCGTATACCCCTGATTCTGTGTGGTATGTGTCCCTTAGTCCTATGACCAG
>JAZNRY010000032.1:0-10092 GCA_045590995.1 Paludibacteraceae bacterium
CTGATCCCTCTGCTCTCCACTCTGTTTTAATCATCGGAAACCCGTTCACATGGGAGGGCGTGAAGAATGCGCCCTCCCTTAACCATCAATCAACTCAAAAATAAGGAGGATATTCTATGGCATTTATCACTCAGGCAGTCACCGTATTGCAGACTCTCGTTATCGCCCTCGGCGCGGGCTTGGCTGTGTGGGGTGTAGTCAACCTCATGGAAGGCTACGGCAACGATAACCCCGGCGCGAAGTCTCAGGGCATCAAGCAGCTCATGGCTGGCGGTGGTGTCGTTCTCATCGGTACTACTCTGATCCCCTTGCTCTCCGGTTTGTTCTAATCCGGCAGCAAAGAAACCCGTGGGAGGGCGTTGAAAGAAACGCTCTCCCTTATCTTTTCAAAATACAAGGAGGAAATTAACTTATGGCATTTATCACTCAAGCAGTCACCGTACTGCAAACTCTCGTCATCGCCCTCGGTGCTGGTCTGGCAGTGTGGGGTGTAGTCAACCTCATGGAAGGCTACGGCAACGATAACCCCGGCGCAAAGTCTCAGGGCATCAAGCAGCTCATGGCTGGTGGTGGCGTGGTAGTCATCGGCACTACGCTGATCCCTCTGCTCTCTACTTTGTTCTAAACTCGGCTCTTCCAGCTAACCGAAAGGTGGTGAAATATTGGACAGTATCTTAGAAAAAATCGAACAAGCGATAAAAGACCTGCTTATCGGGTGGATTGAAAGCAACCTGACCAATATGTTCACCGATGTCAATGACAAGGTAGGCACGATTGCCTCAGAGGTTGGAAGAACACCTTCCGCATGGAACAGCGGTATCTATACGATGATCCGGGGACTATCCGAAAATGTGATAGTCCCCATCGCTGGTATCATCATCACCTTTGTTTTGTGTTATGAGCTGATCTCCATGATTACGGAGAAAAACAATATGCACGAGATGGACACATGGATGTTCTTCAAGTGGTTTTTCAAAGCAGCCGTGGCGATCTACCTCGTTACCAACACCTTTGACATCGTGATGGCGGTATTCGACATCGGTCAGAATGTTGTAGCCGGTGCTGCCGGAGTAATACACGGCAATACAAGCATCGACATTCAATCCACTCTTGATTCAATGCGTACCGGCATGGAGGCTATGGGGATCGGAGAACTACTCGGCTTGTCGATAGAGACATTGCTTATCAGCCTTTGCCTCAAGATCATGTCCATCCTCATTACGGTCATCCTTTATGGTCGAATGATTGAGATTTACTGCACCGTCAGCGTTGCACCGATTCCGATTGCAACGATGAGCAACCGCGAATGGGGCAGCATCGGTACGAACTATCTCAAGGGCTTATTCGCTCTGGCATTTCAGGGCTTCTTGATCATGGTTTGCGTGGGCATCTATGCCGTACTCATCAACAACATGATCATCGCAGCAAACATCCACTCTGCGTTGTTCTCGGTAGCAGCCTACACGGTTATTCTGTGCTTCTCGCTGTTTAAGACCGGAACTCTCGCAAAATCCATCTTCAATGCTCATTAAGGAAGGAGGCTTCGGTTGAAGAAATACTCCATTATCTATGCCGATCCTCCGTGGCAGTACCGGACCTACTCAAAGAAAGGTCAGGGACGCTCTGCGGAGAGCCACTATCCAACAATGGGCATTGAGGACATCAAGGCTCTACCCATCGGAGAGCTTGCAGCCAAAGACTGTGCGCTCTTCATGTGGATCACCTTCCCATGTATGCAGGAGGCTTTTCAAGTCCTTGACGCATGGGGATTTCAATATAAGACCGTCGCTTTCGTGTGGGTGAAGCAAAATCGGATCTCCGACAGCCTTTTCATGGGCATGGGGTATTGGACACGAGCCAATGCCGAACTCTGCATCCTCGCAACGAAGGGACATCCGAAACGGGCAAACTCCGGTGTGCATCAGATCATCATGAGCCACATTGAGCATCACTCCAAAAAGCCAGATGAAGCCCGTGATCGCATCGTCAAGCTCATGGGCGATGTTCCGCGCATCGAACTCTTTGCAAGACAGTCTCCCGAAGGATGGGATGTATGGGGCAATGAGGTCGAATGCAGCATTACTCTCGGAAAGGAGGTTTCCAATGGCATTTGTACCGGTCCCGAAAGACCTTAACCGCGTCAAGACGAAGGTCATGTTCAACCTGACAAAGCGGCAGCTCATCTGTTTTGCGTTGGCTGCGGCAGTCGGTGTTCCGATCTTCTTCCTGACCAAGACCAGCCTCGGCTTGTCTACCTCTGCAATGCTGATGGTGGTCATTATGCTCCCGTTCATCTTCATGGCACTTTACGAAAAGGACGGGCAACCGGCAGAAAAAATCCTCGGTCATGTGATCAAGTCCATGTTTCTGAGGGACAAGGTGCGTCCCTATCGCACAAACAATCTCTACGCTGTTATTCAGCAGGAAATCAAAGAACAGGAGGAATTGCAGATTGAACAGCAGCACCAAAAAGGCAGATAAGCCTAAAATGACTGTGAAGAATGGCAAGGTGTACGGCGATGCGCTTTCCGCTGAGGAAAAGAAGAAAATCGTCATGCAGAAGAAAAAGGACAAGAAGGCAAAGAAAGTCCGTAAGTCCGCACAGCAGACGATCCCCTATGTGGAGATGTGCCGTGACGGTATCTGCAAGGTGAACAGCCGCCTCTACACCAAGACCATCCGATATAACGACATCAACTATCAGCTTGCCCAGAATGAGGACAAGACCGCCATCTTTGAGAATTGGTGTGACTTCCTCAATTACTTCGACAGCTCCATCTTTGTTCAGCTCTCCTTCATCAACCAGAGAGCCAGCATCAATGAGTTCAAGAAGCAGATCAACATTCCGGCGCAGGATGATGACTTTAACGACATCCGAACTGAGTATTCGGATATGTTGCAGACGCAGCTCACCAAAGGCAACAATGGCTTACTCAAGCGCAAGTACATCACCTTCGGCATTGAGGCTGACTCGCTGCGTACCGCGAAGGCAAAGCTCGAAAGAATTGAGACTGATATTCTCAACAACTTCAAATCCCTCGGCGTTAAAACTGAGCCTCTTTCCGGCTATGAGCGTCTGAAAGTGCTTCACGATGTCTTCAACATGGACACGCATGAGCCTTTCCGTTTCTCCTTTGACATGGTAGCTCGTACCGGTCTGAGTACCAAAGATTTCATCGCGCCTACCTCCTTCGACTTCCGAGAAGGCAAGTGTTTCAAGATGGGCAAGACCATCGGCGCAGTGAGCTTTTTGCAGATTCTCGCCCCTGAACTGAATGACCGTATGTTGGCAGACTTCCTTGAGATGGACAACAACATTACGGTCAATTTTCATATCCGTACCATTGATCAGGCGAAGGCAATCAAGAACATCAAGTCCAAGATCACCGATCTGGACAAGATGAAAATTGAGGAACAGAAGAAGGCTGTCCGTTCCGGCTACGATATGGACATCATCCCCTCTGACCTTGCAACCTTCGGCGGTGAGGCAAAGCGTCTGTTGCAGGATCTCCAGACGAGAAATGAGAGAATGTTCCTCGTGACCATTATCATCATGAACACTGCACCTACCCGTCAGAAGCTCGAAAACGCAATCTTTCAGACTGCCTCCATCGCTCAGAAGTACAACTGCGCCCTCAAGCGTCTGGACTTCCAGCAGGAAGAAGCTCTGATGAGCAGTCTTCCCATCGGTCTTAATCAGATTGAAATTGAGCGTGGTCTGACTACCTCATCTACTGCGATCTTTGTTCCTTTCACCACTCAGGAGCTTTTTCAGGGCGGTGAGGCTCTGTACTACGGACTGAATGCACTGTCCAACAACATGATCATGGTGGACAGAAAACAGCTCAAAAACCCCAACGGACTGATCCTAGGTACTCCCGGTAGTGGTAAGTCCTTCTCTGCGAAAAGAGAAATGACCAACGCCTTCCTCATCACAGAAGATGACATTATCGTCTGCGATCCCGAAGCCGAGTATTACCCTCTGGTACAGAAGCTCGGCGGTCAGGTTATCCGCATTTCGCCCATCAGTACCGACTACATCAATCCGCTGGACATCAATGTCAACTACTCCGAAGAGGAAAACCCTCTGACCTTGAAGTCCGACTTCATCCTCTCCATGTGCGAGTTGATTGTTGGCGGCAAGGACGGCTTGCAGCCCGTTGAAAAGACCATCATTGACCGAAGCGTCCGTATGGTCTATCAGGACTACCTTGCCGATCCCGTTCCTGAGAAGATGCCTATTCTCGAAGACCTCTACAACATTCTGAGAAACCAGACTGAGCCGGAGGCACAGCGCATTGCAACTGCCCTTGAAATCTATGTTCATGGCTCTCTGAATGTCTTCAATCACAGAACGAATGTGGATGTCAACAACCGTTTCGTCTGCTACGACATCAAGGAGCTGGGCAAGCAGCTCAAGAAGCTCGGAATGCTCATCGTTCAGGATCAGGTATGGAACAGAGTTACCATCAACCGAGCGCAGCGCAAGTCAACCAGATACTACATGGACGAGTTCCACCTTCTGTTGAAGGAAGAACAGACGGCAGCTTACTCCGTTGAAATCTGGAAGAGATTCCGTAAATGGGGCGGTATTCCTACCGGCATCACCCAGAATGTCAAAGACTTGCTTGCCTCCCGTGAGGTTGAGAACATCTTTGAAAACTCCGATTTTGTGTATCTTCTGAATCAGGCATCCGGCGATAGACAGATTCTCTCGAAGGCTCTGAATATCTCTCCCAGCCAGCAGAACTACATCACCAACTCCAATGCCGGTGAAGGCTTGATCTTCTACGGCTCTACCATCGTCCCCTTCAAGGACAACTTCCCGAAGGACACGATGCTGTATCGCATCATGACAACCAAACCCGAAGAAACTTTGCAGAACTAAGGAGGAATTGCCCTATATGAAAGAAATCAATGTTTCCGTACCCCTGACTGATGTCAACCGTTATCTCCGTCACATGAACGATCTGCTCAAGGCTCACTTTGAGCTGATCCGTCTCTTTGAGGTGGAGACTAAGCTGAAAAAGCATCACCGCGCCTATCTCCATGTGAGAGAGCGCATTGACCAGATCATCGAAGAGACTGCACCTCACATCGCTGAGATCGCTGCTGATATTGCAGCAGTCATGAAGACCGGCTATGCTGCGGACATCATCGAAACCGATGAAGCCGAAGACTGCGAAAGCTGCGCTTGCTTCGAGTGTGACGGTGATTGCCTGAGCTGCAAGGAATCTCCTTGCTACGATGGCAGAGATGAAGACGATGAATACCCCTTCGCTGAGGCTGACACTCCTGCCTCTTCCGGCTATCTCTTTGAGGACACTGACATCGTGATGATGTCCAAAAAGGACTTTGACATCATGCTGGACGATGTTCTCACCCTTGCCGAGCTGGTAGAAATGGTCACTGAAATGCGTACTCACGACATGGAGTTCATCCAGAAGCACGCTCATCAGTTTCCGGCTTTCGCCGCTTATGAGCGCAACCGTCTGAGAATCTACAAGGAGGCAAATGCCGAGGCAGATGCCATTCTGGACAGATGGGATGATGCCGATTTTGGCGAGGCTCATCACATGACCGTTGAGCTGCGCTGAGGCGATGGCTTCATCTCCGAGGAAAGGAGTGAAACCTATACAGCTTGATCACATTTATACCGGTGACTGTCTCGAAGTCTTGAAGACGCTGCCTGATGAGAGTGTCCATTGCTGCGTAACATCCCCTCCGTACTACGCGCTGCGTGATTACGGTATGGATGAGCAGATTGGCAGAGAGACATCGCCCAAAGAATATATCTCGCGCCTGACGGAAGTGTTTGCAGAAGTCAGGCGCGTTTTGCGTTCCGATGGGACGCTATGGCTCAACATCTCCGATACCTATGCCGGTAAAGGCAATCAGGGAGACTTTGTAGATGCAAAGAATCCAAAAGGCAGAAACGGTCAGGCTGTGGCTCTCAACTACAAGGTTGAGGGCTGCAAGCCGAAGGACATGATCGGCATTCCGTGGATGCTTGCGTTCTCCCTCCGCGACGCCGGGTGGTATCTGAGAAACGACATAATCTGGATGAAAGAAAACCCCATGCCGGAGAGTGTCAAAGACCGGTGCGCCCGATGCTATGAGCATATTTTTCTCTTTTCAAAGTCCCGAAAATACCACTTTGACTATAAAGCGATCTCCGAGCCGATTGCTCCTACAACGGCAGAACGACTCAAGCGCGGTCTGAACGGCAGCAATAAGTTCGGCAAGGCAATCCCCGGTCAGGCACAGCAGCAGACAATTAACCGTGTCCGTGAGCATGGCAGCATCACCGATGACATGATCAATCCTCTCCGCAATAAGCGCGATGTCTGGACGATCAACACTGTCCCCTTCAAGGGCGGTCATTATGCTGCATATCCTCCGAAGCTGGTAGAAACTTGTTTGCTTGCCGGATGTCCCGAAGGCGGCGTTGTTCTCGATCCTTTCATGGGGAGTGGTACAACGGGCATGGTCGCAAAACAGCTTGACCGGCACTATGTCGGAATTGAGCTGAATCCTGAATACACAGAGCTTGCAATGGCTCGGATTGGAGGTGAGATTTAATGTCCCGTGAACAGTTGAAGCCAAAGGACAAAGTGGTCATGAGGATGACCAGAGATGGTGCTGTCGAAGATAACCTCACGGAAGGTACATCCGAAAGAATATCAAAGCGTCTTGAAGACGCCCAGCTCGTCAAGCCTCATGAAGCAGATTCCTCAATCCTTCCCGAAGAAGCGGCAAAGCATAAGCAGCCGATACCGGAGGATCTTCTGCCAAAGCAGGAAGAGCCAACAACGGAGAACACGGAGACTGTTTCTGAGCATACCCAGCCGGAATACAAGCCCGGAGAGATGCCGGTCATCGAATCTCATTCTCCTGCGCCTTCTGTCCCCGAAGTGCATCACTCAGCCCCGGTTGATCCTGGCATTGTCATGGTGAAGACCACGATGACAAGCTCTGCCCGTCGTACTCAGGCAGTAGAAGCCGTAGATGGTAAAACCATTCTCGATAAGGCGGCTGAGACAGCAGCAGATAAGCCGATCTCTGACGAGGCAGCTCCTACCACAAAGAAAATCCAGAGGCTTGAAAAGAAGTCCGAAAAGGCTCATGAGCGTTTGGATGCTGCCCGTGAGAAGCTGCCGACAAAGAAAGTCCTCAAGAAAGAGCGTGTCTTTGATGATGAAAAAGGCAAAGGTAAAACCCGACTCTACTTTGAGGATGAGATCAAGATGCCGAAGGGACAAAGCAAATTGCAGTTTGAGGCTGACAAATCAGTCCGCAAGGTTGGTGATACGCTTGCCTCCGGCATTCATGGCAAAATCCATGAGGTTGAGCAGGATAACTCAGCAGTTGAGGCAGCACACCGGACGGAGATTGTAGCTGAGACTGCCGCCCGTCATTACAGTCATCACAAGAAAAGTCAGGCAAACAAGCCTTTTGAAAAGGTGTCAAAGCTGGAACATGAGGCTCAGGTTGCCGACACGAAGCTCCATTACGAGAAAACGCAGCAGGAACATCCTGAGATGAAGAAGCAGCGTACCAACATGAACAAGCATTATCAGAAGCAGAGCATCAAGAAGGATTATGCTGCGGCTCGTAAGGCTGGCTCTCAGACTGCCTCTACTGCCACAAAGAACACCGGCAAAAAGGTCGGTGAGAAGGCAGCGGATAAGGTCAAAGAGTTCGTTTCCAAGAACAAGAAGGTGTTCATCTGGATTGGTGTTGGTTTGCTGATCCTTGTGCTGCTTGCAGCCGGTATTAGTTCTTGTACTGCTATGTTCTCGTCTACCGGTACATCCATCATTACCTCTTCCTACCTGAGCGAAGATGAAGCAATGCTCGGCGCGGAGGAACAGTATTGTGAGATGGAGGCAGAGCTGCAAGATAAGCTGGACAACTTCGAGAGCTATTATCCCGGCTACGATGAGTACAACTTTGATCTGGATGACATTGAGCATGATCCCTATGTTCTGATTTCCATTCTCTCCGCACTGCATGAGGCTGAGTTTACCCTGAACGAAGTTCAGAGTACGCTTCAAATGCTATTTGATAAGCAGTACATCCTCACTACGGAGGAAATTGTCGAAGTGCGATACCGGACCGAGACGAGAGTTGGCAGCTACACCACTACCGATCCCGAAACCGGTGCAACTACCACTCACTATTACACCTATGAAGTTCAAGTCCCATACAACTACTACATCATGAATGTCACGCTGGAAAACTCCAATCTGAGCCATGTGCCGGTTTACATCATGTCTCAAGATCAGCTCTCCATGTACGCGACTTATATGTCTGTGGTTGGCAACCGTGAGGACTTGTTCCCGAACTCCCCGTATGTAGACAAGTACATCACCGATCCCCCGGATGAGTACACGGTCAACTCTGCATATCTGTCGGATGAAACCTTCGCTACGCTCATTGAAGAGGCAGAGAAATACCTGAACTATCCCTATGTGTGGGGAGGCTCAAATCCTTCTACCTCTTTTGATTGTTCCGGTTTTGTCTCCTATGTTCTGACGAACAGCGGACTCGTCAACACCGGAAGACTTGGTGCGCAAGGACTATACAATGTCTGCACTCCCGTTTCCAGAGCAAATGCGAAGCCCGGTGATCTCGTCTTCTTCACCGGAACATACGACACTCCCGGCGTTTCCCATGTAGGCATTTATGTCGGAGATGGAGTGATGCTACACTGCGGCGATCCCATTCAATACTCATCCATCAACACTTCCTATTGGCAGTCTCATTTCTATGCCTTCGGAAGACCGAACTATTAAGCGAAAGGAGTTTTTTCTATGAATCCTAAATACCAGAAGGTCTGCGCCGACATTGCCAAGCTCGAAGGCAAGGCAGCAGACATTCAGAAACAGCTCAATGAGCTGTACGACAAGAAAACTGAGCTGGAAAACCTTGAGATCATCAGCACTGTCCGCGCAATGGTCATGGACAAGGATCATGTCATGGCTTTCCTCTCTTCCATGAAGGGCGGCAAGCCTACGAAGCAGCCCACCACTACGCATCAGGAGGTAACTGAGAATGAATAAGAGAAAAGGATTTCGTTTGTTCACCGTTCTGGCACTCTGCATGGTGCTGGTAAGCAGCTTTTCCATGACGGCATTCGCTTATGCGGATGACACTGACCAGAATCTTCCCATCACGGACGCAACTCAGCCGGAGGATATGCCCGAAACCGAGCCGGAGGACAAGCCCACTCCTGAGCTGCCCGAAGGTGAGCCTATCGACGATGAGGGCAACGCCTATACCCGTGATCTTCTGTATGATAAGGCAACCAACAAGCAGTTCATCACCGTTCAGACGAAAAGCGGCAATACCTTCTACATCGTGATTGACTACGATGCTCCTATCAACGATGAAGAGGAACAGTATCAGACTTATTTCCTCAACATGGTAGACGAAGCGGATCTGCTTGCCCTGATGGACGAAGCAGCCGTTGAAGCTCTGACCACTTGTGTTTGTGAAGACAAGTGCGTTGTCGGTGACATCAATGTGGAATGTCCCGTCTGCAAAACCAATATGAGCGAATGTACCGGTGTTGTTCCTGAGCCTGAGACTCCCGTTGAAGGTGACGAGACTGAGCAGCCCGACGATACCGAAAAGCCTGCAAAAAGCTCCAACATGGGCATGATCATCGGTGTTATTGCTGTTGTCGGTATTGGCGGTGCGGCTTATTACTACTTCAAGTTCGTTCGCGGCAAGAAGCAGAAGGACGAAGACCTTGACTTCTTCGACGATGAAGCCTATGAGGAAGAGCCTTATGTCAATGAGGATGCCGAGCCCGATATTGCCGATGATGAAGATGAAACGGAGGATGAAGAGGTTTGATTTTAGTCGTAGCTGAGAAACCGAGCGTGGCTCAGTCCATTGCAAAGGTGTTAGGCGCGACATCTCGCAAGGACGGCTATCTCGAAGGAAATAACTACATTGTCTCATGGTGTGTCGGTCATCTCGTGGGGCTTGCTGATGCAAGCTCCTACGATGAACGCTATGCCAAGTGGAGATATGACGATCTTCCCATTGTGCCGGAGGAATGGCTTTTTGAAGTTCCGAAGG
>JAZNRY010000033.1:0-19295 GCA_045590995.1 Paludibacteraceae bacterium
AGCAAGGATCGTTTTATGCTCCAATGCCAACATCGTAAGAATGGTTTCAACGAGACCAGCTGCACCCATAGTATGTCCATAGTATCCTTTGAACGCCATAATAGGAACATGCTGCATTCCTGCTCTGAAAATGGCGATTGCCTCCATTTCGTCGTTGTATGGAGTGGCAGTACCATGCACACTAATAGCAGTAATATCTAAAATATCGCAATCTTGCAATACATCCATCAAGCATCTATATGATCCTTCTCCTGTACGGCTCGGACCTGAGATATGGTTGGCATCGTTGTGCATACTACCCGCAGTGAGTTGCCAATATGGAGTATGTTCAGGTTTAGCATTAGACCATATCATGGTTGCAACTGCTTCGCCTAAGTTAAGACCAATGCGTGATTGATCAAATGGACGGCATGGCTCAGGAGATAGTGCCTTGAAGGACTGAAATCCAGAAACAATAAACTGACTTTGTACATCACAACCAATAACTACTGCGGTCGCATATTTCTTTGTTTGAAGCAATCGCCATGCAGCGATTTGCGCACTAACACCCGAAATACACGCATTAGAAACCACAATAGGGGTATTAGGATTCTTAAAATACGCAGCGATTGCTTTGGCTGGTTGTAGGAGCTGCAGATTATCCCCCTTAGTCGTTGACAGCACAAAAATCACATCTTGAGATGTAGGATCTATTTGGGCTTGCGCAATGGCTTGTTGTGCAGACTCTATGCATAGTTCTGTAAACGAACGAGGCGTGTCAAATAGCGAAGCACAAAAAGGTTCTACCGATGCAAAATGATTGGCGTATATGCGCAGAGCCGACTTGCCGCTATAGACAGCTTGCCAATTTTGCAAGGAACCATTAGCCAACGGAGATAATATGTGATGTGCTAAACAAAACATTTACACAAGCGCCAATTTGATGGTTGTTTGAGCAATAACTTCATCTTCTACACGGGTAATACAAGAGAGCAAGGATATGTCAAAAACCTCTTCTATGAGATTGACCTCAGTGGTTAATAATTCTCCTACCTTTGGATTGCGTAGTACTTCTATGGATTTAACTCCACCAATATATCCTATTCGAATAGGTTGGTTGGTTTGACTTTGGAGGTAGCCAATACGAGCAGCACATGATTGTGCCACATGTTCTAACACACCTGCTATGGATAAATAGCCATCACTGAGGAGTGGGCAATCAGTAGCAACACGATAAGATAACACAGCAGAAATACCATTTATCGCCACTACCTCGTCCACGAACACAAATGGTGGGCGTTGAGGAATGATATCAAGGATACTGTTCATAGTTATGCAGCCCAAAAGTCGTAGAAGTTAAACCATTGATAAGGATATTGGAACGCCATTTGCTCTATAGTAGAAGCACATGCTTGAACCAACGACTGTACTTGCTCGTTTTTAGTACCAACGAATTTGTCCTCAATAGGGCAAACTTGCACTTGATAACTATTCCAATTGGTCTTGAAAACAAATACCATCAAAATAGGCTTTTTAATGGCATTGCAAATGCGAAATGGTCCTATAGGGAATGGAGCTTTTGAACCCATAAACATGCAATTGGTAGATTTGGATTGCACCATGCGGTCAACTGCCATTGCCACAATCTCTCCGTTATCTAACGCTTCATTGATGGTGAAGATATGACTCATATTCTCCTCCACCATAGGTATTATACGAAGATTGTTTTTTGCCATGGAATCAGTACGATTTTGCATGACAGTCTGCGTATCTCCCATGTACATCAGAATATTCATTCTTTTGTCAGGGGTGGCAAGGCAATATCCAGCCATCTCAGAGTTGCCGAGATGTGTAAATAGCACATAAAATCCATCATCTCCATCTCGTAATTTGGCAAACGCTTCCATGTTTGGTACTTCCACATTGAACTGGTAGCCCGCATATACAGCGAAGCGGTCCATGATAGCTTGTCCAAAATTGAAATAACTGAGATAGGTGTCTATACATGCTTGAAGAATGGTTCGTTTTCTGCGAATACGATGAAAACGATATACTGCTTTGGTGGCAGAAAGACGCACTATCAAATACCACATGAGCCCAAAACTCATGATGGCATAGATAAAACGCACATCAACATACTTGAATACAACGACTAAAGCCTTCTGCATCCAAGTAGTACCTCCTGTCTGCCCACTCCAACGCATACGATTTATGCTCTTTCTTGAATAAAGGTGTAAAGTTCTCCTAATGTCTTGACTTGTTTTAAATCTTGTGTAGATGGTTTAAAACCAAATTCACGCTCAATAGCAACTACGATGTCCACGAAATCCAACGAGTCGATACCTACATCCTGCTTCAGCATGGCTTCTGGTTGTAATTTGTCTTGTTCGATTTCGAACTCTTCCACGAGAATTTTCTCTACTTTTTCTTTAATTTCTTCGATTGTCATAATGATTAAGTTTTTATTTTTTACATACTAATATGCTATGTCCACCATTGCCGATACGGTCATGGATTTGTTCTACTTTTAGACCTGCAAGTTCCACTAAACGGGTCATATCATCTGTATTGTACATCTTGCTATTGCCATTGGCGAGCGCAGTAAAATACAGTGAAGTTTGTGTTAAGCAGAACGCTGCTGGTGCATAATCTTGTCGATCCCAAAGGGTTTCCATGATATAAACGCGTGTATCATCGTCCATTACATGCTTTACTCGGCGTAGGATAGATACAATCTCATCCTCTCCGAAGCAGTCTAAGAATTGAGACATCCAAACCACATCGTAGTGTTTGTCTTTAGGTAATTCTTGGCTATCATCCAACATGTTAGCACCCACACCATCAATACGGTCTGCTCCTTCCTGACCAGCCACAGCTTGCTTCATTAGTCCTATCTGCTGTGGAAGATCACAAATGGTAACATGAATGTCAGGGTTGTGCTGAACACATCGCAATGCAAAGCGACCTGTATTGCCACCAATGTCTAATAGATGCTTGGTTTGATTAGCACGAATAATCTCCAATGCTTCATCAAAAGAGTGGTCGGAGTAATAATGATCAAAACCAAACCATGATTTTTGTACTTGTGCAGGGAGTGAAGAAAGACCTTCGTATATTGTAGGCCAATCACCAAAATGCTTTAGCCCTGCAGGTTTGCCCTCTTCGAGTGCTTTATCGAGCAGGAACCAACCCTCATAGTTTACATCATGATTGAAATCAATGTCGGCACGAATCATCTCATCGTGTAGCAAGAACCAACCCGTTTTGCTCAAAGTGAACTTATCGGTTTCAGGGTTAATGAGAACGGTATGCATTGTTAGAGCAGATTCCATGAGGCACTTAACAGCATAAGGGCTCAAATTGGTCTTTTCACAAATTTGCTTTTGTGTCAATCCTTCTTTGGCATTATTAAGCATTTCGTATATGCCGTATTTATTCATCAAACGAGCAACTTGGAAAACGACAGGTCCCCATGAATATACATGAGCTAAATACTGCGCTTCGCGAGCTGAAAATTGCTCTTTGGAATACGCTTTTTTGAGATTGTCAAATAGAAACATGATAAATCGGTTAATAAAAGTGACTTAAATTTTACGCAATACCAATGCGCTATTGGTTCCTCCAAACCCAAATGAATTGCTAAGCACAGTATTAACTGGCATGTCCTTTGCCTCTGTAGCGATAAGCAATCCTGCGGCTGCCTCATCTACATCAGATAAATTGATATTTGGGGCGATGAAATCATTTTGCATCATAAGAATGCTATACACAGCCTCGCTGGCACCAGCCATCCAACACTCGTGTCCTGTCATGGATTTGGTAGAACTGATCCATGTTTTATTATTGCTAAACAAGCGAGCAAGTGCTTGCGCTTCTTCTTTATCACCTTGAGGAGTGGAAGTGGCATGTGCATTGACATAATCCACCTTATCTGCAGAGATATTGGCATCACTTAGTGCGCGTTGCATAGCAATAAATGAGCCTTGTTCACTTGGTTGCGAGATACCACCTCCATTGCTGGAGAATCCATAACCCACAACCTCCGCTAAGATAGTTGCTCCGCGTGCGATAGCGTGATCATAATCCTCCAAGACTAATGCTGCTGCACCACCACTTGGCACAAGACCATCGCGGTTCTTATCAAATGGGCGACTGGCTTTAGTTGGTTCGTCGATTCGAGTTGAGAATGTACCTAAAGCATCAAAAGCTGCCATGGCATACGGATTGACCTCTTGCGCTCCACCGACAAGAACCATATCTTGCAAACCTTGACGAATGAACATAGCTCCCAAGCCAATAGAATGACTACCGCTGGCACATGCAGCTGATACAGAGAAATTGATACCGCGTAAGTGAAAAATGGTAGAAAGATTCATATTGACTGTGGAGTTCATGGATTGGAATATCAATCCCGATCCAAGCAATGAGGAATCATGTTTCTCGCGCATCACTTCGTGTACCTCAATAGTTGCTTGCGCGGTACTATCGTTGCCAAAAAGTACACCTACTTCATTATCTAATAAGTATTGCTCATCTATACCTGCTTGCTCAAAAGCCTCACGACTTGCCATATAAGCATACATAGCTTCTTGCGACATACTCATACGAATACGGCGATGAAGCAATGATTTTAATTCTGGAGTAGGAACGATGCCTGTGAGTGGACTAATCAAGCCATATTCCTTTCTAGCATCATCTATTCCGATGCCACTTTTTCCTTGTTTCAGTGAGGAAATAACCTCTTCCTTGTTTTGACCAAGGCAACTCCAAATGCCAATACCTGTAACAACTACTCTTCTCATCCTATACCTCCTGCAATATTGATTGTTTGTCCTGTAATATATGCTGCTTCATCGCTCACGAGGAAGCTTACGAGAGCTGCCACCTCTTCGGGTTGTCCGAAGCGTCCCATAGGGATTGTTTTCTTTAGTTCTGACTCATCTAGCTCTGCCGTCATATCTGTAGCAATAAAGCCTGGTGCTACAGCATTGACTGTGATTTTGCGTGCTGCCACCTCCTTAGATAGGGCTTTTGTTGCACCTATCAAAGCCGCCTTGGCAGATGAATAATTCACCTGACCTGGCAAGCCTGTCACACCAGAGATAGATGTAATATTGACTATGCGTCCGCGACGCGCGCGTATCATGGGATTGAGAAGTAGTTTGGTCAAATAGAAGAATGAATCAAGATTAGTATGCATTACATCTGCCCAATCATTGTCTTCCATGAATACCATCAATCCATCACGGCGAATACCTGCATTGTTGATAAGCACATCAAAATGAGCACCTTCATGCGCGGCGCACCAATTGGTATATGCCTCTTGTATTGCAACAGGGGAAGTGACATCAAACTTTAGTAATTCCGCCTGCCCCCCGTTTTGAAGGATTGTTTGTAATATTTGTTGGGCAGCTTCGTCATTACTTTTGTAATTGATCACTACATAATAGCCATCACAAGCCAATCGCTCTGCAATAGCACGCCCTATTCCACGGCTACCGCCAGTAACTAAAGCGTAACGTATTTCTACAGGTTTATTCATATCATTTATCTAAAAATTTATAGCGAGTCCTAAGCCGTTCGACTTTGCATTCAAAACTAAAGATACTTCTTCAAATTGCCTGCAACGGTCATTATATTTTTCATACGAATTATTTTTCTTGATTCCTCCTACAATAAACATAGGTATGGATCCTGCCGTAGTTAATGCGCCAACAGCAGTGAATATACTTCCTAAACCAGTACAAACTTCATTTTGCTGAGTTCTTCCAACGACATACAATGGTGTTCCGACTAATAATCCCAATGTTAAACCAGTCCCCAAAGCACCCCATCCTGCATTCCACAAAGTGTATCCATCTAACCATTGCTTATAAGCTTCGGGACAATTATTTTTAATGAATTGTAGATAGGCTTTTTGGTCCATTTTTGTGGTTTTAGACCCGTAACAAAGGTAATAAAAATCATCTTCTTTTACAAAAGTACCATACATTGCTGTTTTCTTACGTATCGCTTCTTCTTTTTCTTGTATTAACTCTTCATCGTACACCTCAACATCACCATTTTCATAAGCAATGGTTAATATATCATCTATACCCAATTTAAAAATAGGACCATCTTGATATAAAAATTTTTTATATCGAACTTCATCTTCAGATACTTCTAGAATTTTTGCTTGAATCTGTTCTTTATCTTTTGTAATGATTAAATCTTGAGCAAAAGACAAAGATGATGTAATAACCAATAATACAAATGTTAACAACTTTTTCATAATTCTAATTATTAAATGTTTTTTGTAGATAATTTATTACATTATCTATATCCATATAGAAAGGAGTATCCTCAACAATAGTTGGTGTAATGGAACGAATCGCATCATACTGCTTGCGAGTGTTAGGTGCTAACTTGTCGTATATACCCAAACAATCTACCGCTTGCGCCAACGCCATCATCAGTATTGCCATGACTTGATAAGAGTTTTCAATAACTTGTGCACACAACTCAGCCGAATTGGTTCCCATGGACACGATATCCTGATTGTCATTGTTATTTGGGATGGAGTGCACATAATTAGGCATCGCTAATGTTTGGCACTCGGCGGTAGTGCTTGTGGCCGTAAATTGGCACGCTTGCATACCATAGTTTAATCCCAATGTTCCCATATTGAGGAATGGAGGAAGTATGCCATTGATACGATCATGGAAGAGATAATTGAGTTGTCGCTCTGCTGTCATGGTGAGACGCACCATAGCAATCTTCACTTTATCTTGCTCCAAAGAGATATAATCACCATGGAAGTTACCTCCGTGATACACATTTTGTGTTACTGGGTCAACAATTGGATTGTCGCTTGCGGCATTGAGTTCTTCTTCCAATACACGGCGAGTGTTTTGCAATGTTTCCCAAATAGGTCCAAGTATCTGTGGTGTACAACGGAGACTATAGTATGCTTGCACTTTGTGCTCAAATACTTTGTCATCAGCATGTCCATTGTCATAGAGTTCATGCTCACGACTTTGCAAACATTGACTTCCCTCTGCTAACTGGCGCATCAACTCAGCAATAACGATCTGCCCTTCGTGGCGTCGATACTCGTTGAGCGGTGCACACATCCAATCATCAAAAGAAGATGCTATCTCGTTCATCCAAACGCCTGCGAGTGTAGCCCAACGAAGCAGATTCTCTGCATGGAATTGATTGACTACACTGATACCCGTCATTACAGATGTACCATTGGTTGCACTCAATCCCTCACGGATATGTATTTGGATTGGGTGCAACCCACATTCTTGTAGCACCTCGGCAGTTGGACGCCATACATTGTTATAATGTACTTTTCCCTCTCCGATTAGGCACAGAGCGATGTGTGCTAACTGCACAAGATCACCACTTGCGCCCACGCTACCATGCTTTGGAATAAAAGGTATGATACTGCGATTGATAAACTCCTGCAATAATTGTACAATTTCCACATGTACGCCACTCTTACATTGGATGAACGAGCCAAGGCGCGCAATCATGGCTGCGCGCACATAGATATCTTCTAATGGTTCACCCGCACCTGTAGAGTGACTGCGAATGATATTATACTGCAAGGCATGTAGATCTTTGTCCGCTACACGCCATTGCGCCATAGGACCAAAGCCTGTATTGATTCCGTATATTACTTTGTTTTGGGCAAAGTCTGATAGAAAATTGTAACAATTAACGACACCTTGAAGCGTTTCTTCATCAAACTGCAAAGGGGCGTTGTTATACAAGATACTTTTAATGTTGTCTAAACTTAATTGCATAACGAATATATCAATCTTAAGTATAAGATAAACAGGATATTTATTGGAACATGTTATTTAATTTGGCAAAGCGAGTTTGCAATTCTTCACCTGCCTTGGTAAGAACATCCTCTACATCTTCAATAGTCTCCTTAGCCTCTTCTTTGAGCTCTTTTTGTTGTTTCTTACTTAAAGAAGGATCAGCACCATTTTGAATCGTTTTATATGCTTCTTCCAAAGCTTTCATTTTATCTTCTATAGTTGTTTCCGTCTTCTTCATTCCATAACCTGTATAGGTCTCTGTAACGCGAAGATTATTCAATACTAACTGGATTTTATTATCGGTTATTTTAAACACTCCACTCAGTGATAAATCTTGTGTAAACGCTCCTGCAAATGGATTATAGCGTGTAGCAGTATTGAAATACGCATTGAAAGCAATTTCTTGATTTTGAACATCATTTGTAGAAGTCCAATTCATATTTGCACTGCTCAACCAAGCTTTTGCTTTTTTGTACAACGTAGCAGCATCATCCGCTGATTCATACTCATAAGCAAACTCACATACACCGAATTCGTTCAATTGAAAAATTTCTTTTTGTGCAAAAGTAACAATACTCGTTGCCATAACAGCAACCATACAAATTATTTTTTTCATAACATTCTGCTCTTATTTGTGTCGAGCACAACTTTAAATTTATTATTATTGAGAATTATACAAATCGTTAAAAAGCTCGAACTGCACGAACATTTAATTCTTTATCTTTTTCTTCCGTTCCTATATTTCCCGAGTCTTTAATGTTCCATGCATTTTCATCATTCTCTTCAGAACTACTCCAATACCAGCCTTCCAATTCATCACCTCCATGTTTAGATAACGCCTCGCTTATAGGACCATCATCACCTTCTTCAAGGTTCGCAATTTTTATAAGATAAATCATCTCGCCTAAAGTCGGCATATACCATTCTTCTCCCAGACTTCTACACCACAATGCAGCAGGAGCATCTTCTCCTAGTTGCCTTATTATAGCCGTCGTATTATCTACTCCTGAAATCAAAGATGTATTTTCATCCTCTTCATTTGGTATTAAACTTATATCCCAATCTGAATCAGCCCATTCTTTCTCTTCTTCCTCTAAAGACACAACTAAACCATGACCGTCATTTGTCGCATAAAAAACAATGCCTCTTGTTCCGTCTTCAAACACTTTTAGCGTTCCTATCGCTTGAGGAGTTATCATGGCGGTGACTTCTCTCTTTGCAGAAACTTCTTGTGTATTAACAATCACATGTGTAGGTTCCCCAAATAGTTTACGCGATAATGTTTCACAACCATTTAGAATATCCATGGCATTTGTACTTGTCAATATATTGTCAGTACACTTGGCATCCTCCATTATGACATCAAAAAGTTTAGCCGTTAAAAACAAATTGGCTTCATCTACTTTAACTCCTTCAATCACGATAAAATAGTCAACGCCTAATGTTAGTCCGATAGTTTTAATGTTTTCCTTAGTAATTATTGCACTTCCTGATAATATATTTTGTTCTCTTAAGACGGCATCTGCAGTTGCAATATTTAAGGTCTCAAAACCAGAAAGATTAGCGATAGATTTTGCAAATGTTTCTCTAATTACTAATTTATGCGCGTAAGAGATAGAACCATCCTTGTCTATAACCTCTAAAATACCCACTTTCATCACTTGAGAGAAAGCCGATACGGATAAAATCATTACCAATAAAAATACTATTATCTTTTTCATATTTTTGATATTTTTTAAGTTACTACAAATTTTCAATATCAACCAACAAGTTCATCAATTCAGGGGTTAGTAATGTTTGACTAAGCCCCCCATCATTATGAATGGTTTGCATGGTTACTTTTTTTGTTAAATCCGAAAACAACGCAACACACAAATCAGCACAATTTTCAACATCTGCCAAACCAAGAGGAGAAAGTGCTTCTGTATATTTGCGATAATGTCCACCTTGGTCCCAACGAGCGCTCGCACTCGTATGGACAAAGGATTGTGAGATGGCATTGATACGCACTTTTTTATGTCGACCATAAGTGGCTCCCATTTGGCGGACAATTGATTCGAGCATTGCCTTCGCATCACTCATATCACCATATCCTGCAACAAAACGTTCTGAAGCGATATACGATAGTGTCACCACACTTGCACCTTCAGACAATGCATCCAATTGCATTGCTGTTTGCAAAATCTTGTGCAAACTTAGGGCAGATATGTCAAGGGTCTTATGGAAATAGTCGTAATTGAGAGAATCATATTCCTTGCGTCTGCGTAAATTAACACTTTGAGCTACTGCGTGAAGCACAAAGTCTATTTTGCCTCCTAAAAGTGTAGTTGCTTGAGTGTATAAATTATGTATATCATCCACATTAGTGGCATCACAAGGGATAATCTGCCAATCGCGTTCAGCAGCCAAGTTAGTGATAGTACCAAGTTGAAGAGCGGATGGCGTGTTTGTTAAAACAAAAGTGGCTCCCTCTTCAGCACACTTAAGCGCCACGCTCCACGCAATAGAACGCTCGTCAATAGCACCAAAGATAATACCTCTTTTATTTTTCAACAAATTATACATATGTACACAAAAAAAGCGTGAAACCTGCATTTGCCAGTTCCACCTTATGAGGCTGTCGCATTGCCTTAATGTTTGAACCGACAACGCGAAGCCCACGCCGAATATAAAATATTCTCGTGCCACATAGTTAAGGTACGCGTAGCGTACACATGAATACGCAAAAGGCGTACCAAAAGGCACAAGAGGATATTTCATACCCCGTAGAACATCTACCGTTGCTAAGTCCTGAAACATTAATTCGAAACTGCGACATTTCATAAGGCCAGAACAGAGCGTCAATAAACGCCTTTTAAATATGTCTTGAAAGCCACGACTGGGGTGTTTGGTCAAACGATTTGGCTTTCCGAGAGGAGGACATCTCCCACCCTCTAAACCCCGGCGTTGAACTTTCGGGTGCAAAGGTACTACTTTTTTTTTAATTGAGAAAAAAAAATGTGAATAATTTTGAAAATTATGCTATAAAATAGCAAAAATTTCGCTATTTTATAGTGTAGGATGTAGAGACAAGCAGCGGAGATACAGTTTAGAGGTTAGAGGCGGGGAAAGGCAGCAGAGCTGCGGTGTAAGGTGTAGAGTGTAAGGTGTAAAGGCGAGGAGAATCTCGCGGACGGAACCGCAAAGTGCACCCCAAAACGCCACGAGCGTTTCGGGGACCCCGCATAGCATAACAGCAGAGAGGAAGGGGAACGGCAATACCGGATGTACCAGAGTGACCGGAAGGGAACTGAAGGGAACTCGCGGGGATAGCCGCGAGCACTAGACAGCCAATGGAGATGGCAAATATTAAAAAAGGGAACTATATACATGTTGACACCTAATATCTCCTTGCCCTACGGGCAGAAATCTAAATAAATCTTTTTGCCACACTTGAGCCACGCTTTTACAAGGTACTCCGTAATAAATTGCCACCGCTATCTCTCGCTTCGCTCAACCGCTGAATCTTAAATCAATGTGGCGGGAATAATACGAAGTGTCAACGGGTATATAAATCCCTAAAATAATAGAGGGTGTGTCAAAATACTGACACACCCTCATTTTTGTTAGTTTATCTAAAAACTGAGCTGCGATTATTGATACAGAATCGCTGCCGTTTGTGGAGCAACGCGAATAGTACCAGAAACAGTAGCATCACACTCCACTGGGCACTTGCCGTCCACACATGCATAGCGGAACTCGCCCGCTGGCAATGCTACCTTAGCAGCTTTCTCTTGACCATTCAGCACCACAACAATCGTCTTCCAACTATCGCCTACTGCCTCACCATTCAATTGATATGCCACTACGCCCTCTGGAACCTCCAAGAAATGTACATGCTGGCGAACCAACTCAGCATCACCCATATGGAAAGCAGGGTGCGCCTTGCGCAGTGCTACCAGACCTTGATAATAGCGGAAGAGGTCCAGGTTCTGCGCCTTCAACGACCAGTCAATAGCATTAATCTCATCAGGACTGCAATACGAATTATGCACCCCTTTCTTATCGCGCGCAATCTCCTCGCCACACCACAAGAATGGCATACCTTGCGATGTCAGCACCGCTGTTTGCGCCAACTTGCTGAGGCGTTGCAACTCGCCTGCTTTCAACTTTTTATTGGCCTTGAGACGGTCAGTGAGCATCATATCATCATGGCAAGACACATAACTGATACATTGGGTAGGTTGCGCAGTCCAAGCTTGCTTGGAGTAGTTCACCTTCTCCATGTCCACCTCTGGGTGAGCAATACATCCTACCAAACCGAACTTAATACTCTCCTCGTGACCTTTCTCACCAACGAGGAAAGCACCGCGGTTATTGTCAGAGAAAGGACCACGCAACGCATCACGCATATCGTCGCAGAAAGCACCGATATTAGGCAACTTTTGCATATTCGCCTTCATCGCCAATGAGTCGCCATTATAGAGTGGACCACCCGCAGCCCAACCCTCGCCATAGAGCAACAAACTTGGGTCGATGCTATCCATCATAGCGCGCACCTGATTCATGGTCTCCACATCGTGGATACCCATGAGGTCGAAACGGAAACCGTCCATGTGATACTCCTCAATCCAGTAGCGGCAAGACTCCACGATGAACTTGCGCATCATAGCACGCTCGCTGGCTGTCTCGTTGCCACAACCCGAAGCATTACCCAAGTCGCCATTCTCGTGCAAACGATAGAAATAGTCAGGGCAAGTCTGGGTGAAATTGCTATTCTCCACATTGAAGGTATGGTTATACAGCACATCCATAATCACACGGATACCTGCTTTGTGCAATGCCTGAATCATCTGCTTCATCTCGCGGATACGCGTAGCAGGGTCGTAAGGATTGGTGCTATAGCCACCATCAGGCGCATTGTAGTTCACTGGATCATAGCCCCAGTTGTACTTATTATCGCTCAAGCGAGTCTCATCCACTGATCCGTAGTCGTAAGAAGGCAAGATTTGCACATGCGTAACGCCCAACTCCACGAGGTGGTCAATACCTGTAGCCAAACCTTCGGCAGTCTTGGTGCCATGCTCGGTCCATTGTACAAACTTGCCCCTGTTCTCCACACCTGAAGTAGCGTGAATAGACATATCGCGGTGGTGCATCTCATACACAATAGCATCCTTAGCACCCGCAAAAGCAGGGCGTACATCCTCGTTCCAGCCCTCTGGGTTGGTCGCAGCAAGGTCAATAATCGCAGCACGGCGACCATTCACACCCACTGCCTTCGCAAAGATACCTGGGGTCTCGTGGAGTTTCCAACGAGAACTTGGCTCTACAATTTGGAAAGTGTAGAACTGACCGTTCAAATCGCCCTTGACGGTTTTGGTCCAACTACCATCTTCCTGACGGCACATCGTAAGGGTTTGCAGAGGTTCCGCTGTAGTCGCATCTGCATAGAGATTCAAATACACTGTATCTGCATTGGGGCTCCAAACAGAGAAAGTCGTTTTATCAGCAGCATACATCATCTCATCAAGCGAACCTTGCTTCACTGGATACTCATCCACACTCTCATAGTGTGGTTTCTTGGCACAGCAACCCACAAGAGTAGCTACCAATGTCATCATAATAATTGCTTTTTTCATGTTGTTGATTGTTTTTGTGTATGATGTAAGGTATAAAGTGTAAGGTGTAGAGACGAGAGTATGCGGCTTCACCGCTATCTCATGCCCTTAAACTTTACACCATAAACTTTACACTATAAATTACTACTCCCCACTTAAAGAGAGTTGGTTGATATTGGCTTTTTCTATGCGTTGCGCCGCATATTCACGGGTGACTTCATAAGCGGTTTGACCGTCCTGAGACGAAGGCAAATCGTACATCACATCGATCATCACCGTCTCCATCAATCCACGCAAACCACGCGCACCCAACTTGTATTCCACGGCTTTATCCACGATATAATCAAGCATATCGGGCGCAAAAGTGAGCGCAATGCCGTCCATAGCCAACAACTTTTGATATTGCTTCACCAACGCATTATTGGGCTCTGTCAAGATATTGCGCAACGCAGCCTTATCAAGCGGTTTGAGGTAGGTGAGGACGGGCAAACGACCGATAATCTCTGGTATCAAACCAAACGACTTCAAGTCTTGCGGCGCAATGTATTGCAATAGGTCGCTCTTATCAATCGCCTGCGCCTTCTTAGCCGCATCAAAGCCGACCACTTGGGTATTCATACGCTGAGCGATCTTACGCTCAATGCCATCGAAAGCGCCTCCGCAGATAAACAAGATATTCTGCGTATTAACATGAATAAACTCCTGCTCTGGGTGCTTGCGTCCGCCTTGTGGTGGCACATTCACCACCGACCCTTCGAGCAACTTCAGCAGACCCTGCTGTACGCCCTCGCCCGACACATCGCGGGTGATACTTGGATTGTCAGACTTACGCGCAATTTTGTCGATTTCATCGATAAAAACGATACCTTTCTCTGCTTTCTTCACATTATAATCGGCTTCCTGCAAGAGGCGTGTCAAAAGACTCTCCACATCCTCGCCCACATAGCCCGCTTCGGTCAATACAGTAGCGTCCACAATGGTGAAAGGCACTTTCAGCAGTTTAGCAATCGTACGCGCAAGGAGGGTCTTACCCGTACCTGTAGAGCCAACAAGAATGATATTGCTCTTCTCAATCTCCACCCCACCCTCTTCGCGAGGTTGCAAGACACGCTTATAGTGGTTATATACCGCCACCGACAGATAGCGTTTGGCATCGTCTTGACCGATGACATACTGGTCAAGGAAAGCCTTAATCTCAGCAGGTTTGGGCAGCGTTTTTAGGTCAAGTCCCTTGACATCAGCCTCCTCCTCCACATACTGCTTCATCTCGCGAATCATCTTGTGACCCGCCTCGATACAGTCATGGCAAATCAAGCTGCCATCATCGCCGCGAAACATATGCGGCATCTCACGACCGCAAAACGAACATTGTTCTTTCTTCTTAGCCATAGTCCAGAAGCTTATTTATTCTCGCGACGATACACCTTATCAATCATACCATACTGGAGTGCCTCCTCAGCAGTCATCCAGTAATCGCGGTCGGCATCTTGGCGAATCTTCTCCATCGTCTGACCTGAGTGGTCGGAGATAATCTGATAGAGTTCGTCCTTGAGTTTGAGAATCTCGCGAGCGGTGATCTCAATATCAGACGCTTGACCTTGAATACCTCCTAATGGCTGGTGAATCATCACGCGGCTATGTGGCAATGCGGCACGCATGCCTTTCTCGCCTGCCACCAACAGCACTGCACCCATACTTGCCGCCATACCCGTACAGATAGTCGCAACGCGCGAACGAATAAACTGCATGGTGTCATAAATGCCTAATCCTGCATATACAGAACCTCCAGGGGTATTGAGATAGATACTAATATCGCGATCCGAATCCACGGAGTCCAAATACAACAATTGCGCTTGGATCACATTGGCGGTGTAGTCATTCACCTCTGTGCCAAGGAAAATGATACGATCCATCATCAAACGCGAAAAGACATCCATCTGTGTCACATTCAACTGACGCTCTTCCAAAATCGATGGGCTAATATAACTGGCAGATGCATTTAGGACATTCTCTACATGCATCGAGTTCATGCCACGCGAGGTAGCAAATTTCAAAAAATCATTCTTCATGTTCGTTTTCATTTAGAGTTTAGTGTTTAATGTTGTTCTTTTTTAGGGATTTATATACTTGTTGACACTTACATGAGATTCCTTGAGCGCGGCAGGGAGTGGGGGGTCCCCGAAAAAGTTCGTGACTTTTTGGGGTGCTTTTGATTGCCGCGCAAGTTGTTGAAAAAATCGTTCGAAGCGTAAGCTGAGATAAGAAACAAGTTGTTGATGTTGTTGATTTTAATAATGGGATTTATATACCAGTTGACACTATGTGTTGTTTTCCTTGTCGCGCCAGGAAGTTGATTGGCGCGAAAGTTGTTTAAGTTGTTTTTTAATAAATAATTCTTGTGGTTTTTAGTTTTAGTGTCAACATATATATAGTTCCCCTTTTTTAAGTACTGCCCGACGCATGCCGGGCAGTACCTTATAGATTATGTGCGCACGCGCATACGCGCATAGCACTATTATTTCTTCAATTCAGCTTTCTTTGCTTTGCGGCGCTCCAATGCCTCTTGAATATCGTAAGCCAAAGGAGTTGCTACGCAGAGTGAAGAGTAAGTACCTACAACCACACCGATGAGCAATGCGAATACGAAGCCGCGGATAGTCTCACCACCGAAGCAGAAGATTGCAATCAACACAACGAGAGTTGACATAGAGGTTGAGAAGGTACGGCTCAAGGTGTGGTTCAACGCATCGTTCATATTTTGCTTGAGCGCGCGTTTTGGATACAAACCTTTATACTCGCGTACACGGTCGAATACAACCACGGTATCGTTGATAGAGTAACCGATAACGGTCAAGATAGCAGCGATAAAGGATTGGTCAATCTCCATAGAGAATGGCATCACCTTCCAGAGGAGAGCGTATGCACCCAATACAATCAAGGTGTTGTGAGCCAAACCAGTCAATGCACCTACAGAGAATGCAAAGTTGCGGAAACGAACCAACACATACAAGAAGATTGCTACCAACGCTGCCAAGACTGCCCAAACAGCAGATTGGGTAATATCGTCAGCAATAGCAGGACCTACCTTTTGTGATTGCATGATACCCACGGTTGGATTAATCTCTGTGGACTTAAACTCATCCAATGTAGTACCCTCTGGCAAGAACTGTTGGCATCCAGCGAAGAGCAATGCCTCGATCTCGTCATCCAAAGTCTCAGAGTTGTCGTTGATACGGTAGTTGGTAGAGATACGCACTTGGTTAGCGTCACCAATAGTGATTACATTCAGTGCGAAAGTCTCCTCATCACCCGCTTGCTCCTTAGCAGCCATGAATACATTCTCCAAAGCAGCATTCACCTCTTGCGTATTAACATCATGCTCAAAACGAACGATATAGTTGCGACCACCAGAGAAGTCGATACCCAGATTGAGTTTACCCATGATATGTGGGTTCACACCCAAGATACCTACGAGCACCAATACACCTGATACGATATATGTCACCTTGCGTGCACCAATGAAGTTAGCTTTGGTGTTTTGCAAGAAATTCTTCATCAACTTGGTAGTGAAGTTCAGCTCTTTCGCATTCTCTTTCTTAGCATATGCCTCCAGCAACAGACGGGAAATGAACACTGCGGTCAAGAAAGAAGAAATGATACCAATCATATAGGTAACAGCGAAGCCCTTGATAGGACCAGTACCGAAGATAGCCAAGATAGCACCTGTGAGGAATGAAGTCACATTGGAGTCGATAATCGCAGAGATAGCGTTGCTGAAACCGTCCTCAATAGCTTTGCGCAAGTTCTTACCTGCACGGCGCTCCTCGCGGATACGCTCGTAGATAAGCACGTTAGCGTCCACTGCCAT
Source organism: Paludibacteraceae bacterium (assembly GCA_045590995.1). GTDB lineage: Bacteria > Bacteroidota > Bacteroidia > Bacteroidales > Paludibacteraceae > Colicola. Next base: position 17,262 of record JAZNRY010000033.1, read on the forward strand.
ACCCATGGTAAGCACGATACCGGCGATACCAGGCAAGGTCAATACCGCTGAGAATGACGACAAGATACCTGCCAACAAGAATATGTTGCAGAGCAATGCAAAGTCAGCAATCAGACCAGGAATCAAACCATAGTACATAATCATGTAGAGGAGAATGAGGACGAAACCAATCACGAAGCTCCAAAGACCATCGTGAATAGCCTCTTGACCGAGCGATGGACCTACAACGTCCTCTTGGATAATGCGAGCAGGAGCAGGCATCTTACCAGAGTTGAGGGTGTTAGCCAAGTCTTTAGCCTCTTCTACGGTGAAGTTACCAGTGATTTGTGAGCTACCACCAGCAATCTCGTTTTGTACGGTTGGGAAGCTATATACATAGCCATCAAGTACGATAGCGATTGATTTGCCAATGTTGTCGCGAGTGATACGTTGCCAATCGCGTGCGCCCTCTGCGTTCATAGTCATAGATACATTGGCATATGCAGATGTTTGACCGAAGTCAGCGCGAGCATCAGTAATCACGTCGCCCTCCAATGATGGACGACCATTGGTTTGTGATTTCAGTGCTACCAATTGATAGAAAGACTCTGCCTCATCGATTGCTTTCACAGTCCAGCACAAACGCAACTCGCGTGGAAGAACAGTCTTAGCCACTTGAGAGTTGAGCATAGCCATTACCTTAGCGGTATCGGTATAGTGCACAGTACCTACCACTGGACCTTGGTATGGCTGACCTGCTGGGCTAACAGAAGGATTCAACACTGCGAACAATGGGTTGGCTTTCTTGTACTCTTCCAAAGCAGCCTCTTGATCTGCCTCAGCTTGAGCCAAGCTGTCTGCTGCCAAGTCTTCTACCAATGCGTCCAACTCATCCTCTACCTCAGCCTCAGCTTTAGCCTCCTCTTTAGCAGGAGCAGCCTCAGCTTGAGCAGCCTCAGTACTTGCATTTTGAGCAGCGAACTCATTGTTTACTTGTGCCAATGCCGACATGATTTCTGCCAAGTCGTAGGTCTCCCAGAACTCAAGGTTAGCAGAACCTTGGAGCAGTTTACGAACGCGCTCAGGCTCTTTGATACCTGGCAACTCAATGAGGATACGACCTGTTTGGCTGAGTTTTTGGATATTGGGTTGTACCACACCAAAGCGGTCAATACGAGTACGCAACACGTTGAATGAGTTATCAATTGCGCCTTGTACCTCTTCGCGAACCACGCTCTCCACCTCTTGGTTGGTTGAGTTCAGGCTCACTTTCTCGCGGAGTTCGAAGGTAGAGAACACTGATGCCAACTGAGCATTAGGGTCAATCTCGTAGAATGATTCGAAGAAAAGGGTCAAGAAGTCTGCACCCGATGTTTTTTGTTTCTCTTGTGCCAAAGCGATGGCGTTGTTGAAGTTCTCGGTGGTGTTGTAACCGCTGAGTGCGCGGATAATCTCTGGAACCGATACTTCCATTGTTACGTTCATACCACCCTTGAGGTCAAGACCAAGGTTGATCTCTTTCTCGCGGCACTCTTTCAGCGTGTAGCCAAACCACACTTTCTCACCAGCAATCGAGTCCAAGTATTGGTACTCTTTTGCATCATCACCCTGAGCATACTCTGCGGCTTTGTTGTCGTAGTGATTTGTCACAACAGAGAATGACAAATAGAACGCACTCACCAATGCCAAGCAAACTGCCAAGGTAATAACAAGTCCTTTGTTTTGCATAATTTTAATTTAGTTTTATTTGTTATTATTATTTAGTTCTTCTACATTATGTTTCATGCTCGCACGCGTGGCGCACTCACACAAAATAGGGCGCAAAATTACTAAAAAAAACGCATATACGCAAGAAAATAAACAAAAATCTCATATTTTTTGCCAAAAAGTATAAAAATATTTGGTCATGTCAAAAAAAAGCAGTACCTTTGCAGCGCATTTCGATAATCGGAGTGATATATCGCGGAGTAGAGCAGTGGTAGCTCGTCAGGCTCATAACCTGAAGGTCGGTGGTTCGATCCCGCCCTCCGCAACAAGAGAAGCCGCTATACAGTG
>JAZNRY010000034.1:0-7944 GCA_045590995.1 Paludibacteraceae bacterium
AATGTAGTATCTTTGCATCCTCTTTCAAAGAGTCAACCTTTTTAGGACTCCAGTCAACCTTTTCAGGAAACGAGTCAAAAAAGTACGTTTTTTAAGATTATATATCAGTAATCGAGTCAACCTTTTTCAGGTTTAGTCATATTCACGGGATATTCATATGTATCGGTTATGTGTCGGTTATGTATCGGTTATGTATCGGTTATGTATCGGAACAGACTCGGAGCTGGGAGGGTTTCGACAACTTAGATGAAAGAAATAGAAGCTCCTGCTCGCTGCGCTCACGAAATCTTAATAAATCTTATTACAGCGCGACCTGTAGCATACTGCGTACTCCGTAATAAATTGCCACCGCTCCTCGCTATGCTCGTGCGCTTAATCTTAAGTAAATGAAGCGGGAATAACACAAAGTGTCAACATGTATATAACTCCCTCAAAAAAAGTATCAAATCTTTAGAAAAAAGTATCACACTTTAATTATTCGCGCGTATATGCGCGAGGAAATTTGCATATTCGATACCTTTTTATTAATTTTGCACTGATTTTCGGCACTTTGCAAACGCAAAACATTCGAACAATCTTAATAAAACGCATTTTTTATTAATAATCGACACAAAAAGATAATAACCATTCATTATTCACTGAACATGAAACAATTTCTACGCTATACCCTCACCCTCGTTGCCCTCTTCGTGGCAACCGCTAACCTATCCGCCCAAACCTACAACGGCGGTACATGGTATTCGTTGTATGATGCAACAGAGAGATCTATAGGTATAAACCAATCTTACACCTATTCTGTCTTTTCTCCAACAAAACAAAATCTCACTTTTGACGCAAAACGAGATGCTACGGGAATTGGGAATCTGCAAGTTGCTCCAATTATTGATGGAGCACAACAGTCTAATATATTTGATCAAAATCCTGGAAAAGTTACAAAAAAAATCTTAGGCATTGAGAGTAAAGTTGATTATACAGATAATCCTTATTCTGCAACTACACCAATCAATTTAAGTCAATTGAAGTTTTACACAAAATCTGGCGCCTCATATAAAAAATACTTTAAAAATGTCAAACTCCCTCTCGCAAAACACATCCTCCTCAACGACAACACCTCCAACGGTCAGACTTGGGGTGTTTCATCCATCACGCTAACAGACAACAGCATTGCTACCGCAGAGGGACACACCTCATCTTCCGCCTATATCATTCGTTTCCGCTCCTTCCTCGCAAGTGGCGATATTACGATTACAAGTAGCAACCCTGAGTTCCATTTTGGCAATGGTCAAACATCAATCACATTGGGCGTTGCAAACAACTATTGCGCCAGCGCCAACGGTTCGGGCGATTGCTCCGCTACAACGCTCGGTCAAATCAGCAATTACAACAAACAAATCTACTTCTCTCCTGCTGTTCAGTACAACAAAAACACTCGTTCCACCACGATTACTATCTCCGACGGAACAAACACTGCCTATATCTACCTCTCTGCACCTGTCATTCCAACTTACTTCTTCAAGGCAGCAGCATATTCTTCTCCAGCAGAGGGTGGTTCGGCTACTGCCACTTTCTCATCAAATGGACAAGACAACTGCTCTGTGATTGCAACCAATTATACAACCACAAGCATGTCTGCTACCGTCACTTTCACTGCCACACCAAAAACGGCTGACGGTTATGTCTTCGAAGGATGGAAAAAAGACCCTGCAAGTACCACTTTCCACAAACAAGGTGCAGACCAAACAACCATCACAGAGACAATTACTTCTTCCGCGCTCAACCCCAACGGATTAGTTTCGCAACTGACATTATACGCCATTTACTCCCGTCGCTATACAGCCAAAATCACAGGTAGCAATTATACCGACAAATTGGTAAATGCCTCATGGCCAGCTGACTATCAATTCATTAATACTCAAACGGCGACTCCAACCGATTCAGAAGCAGATCCATTCTACTTTAAGATTGACCATAATTTCACAGGCAATGATACGCGCGAAGATAGTCCTCGCCCTAATGAGGTCATCGCATACGACCCTGCTACCAATACAATCACTGCCCTCAACGAAGGTACTGCAACCATAACCTTCTATCAACAGAACACCAGTTCGCACGAGCCAGTGACCGAATCCTTTACCGTACAAGTCATCAAACACACCCCTAAATTTACTTGGAACACAGCCAACACCCCATACTACTACGGCACATCTATTCCAAACATCTTCTCTACCACCAATACGGATATTGAGACCACTTTCGTATCCGATAACGAGGCTTTTGCGCGTGTAGAGAACAATACCCTTCATATCGCCAATGCCCGCGAAACGGCTACAATTACCGTTTCGCAACAAGAGAACTACAAATGGTACAGCAAAACAGAGCAATATCCTATCTCCCCCGTCAATGCCAACAACCATGTACCATTCAAGATTGATTCAGAAGCAAAATACAACTCATTTAGACAATCCACCTCTCATAAGTGCAGTTGGTCTGGTAACAGAATCAATTTCTATACAGTAGATTGGAGCGACAAGTATTATGACATCCGTTTCGAAGGAATCCCTGATGTCGTGACATTCGATTACGATGCAGATTGGGCAGCAACAGATATAGAATGGTATGTGCAAGAGAGTAATGATGGTATCAACTGGTCGGATAAATTAGGTCGCTCTACAAGTAATAGTGGTTCTGCTTCTGTCACTTTGCAGTCCTCCACCCGCTATTTGCGTTTCTGCTATTCGGGTAACCTCAACGGCTACATTAGCAATATAGAAGTCACCGAACGCTTCCAATTCGAGGCTACCCCTACTGCCATTGACTTTGGCTCCAAGGGTATTACTTATGGTATGCAGCATGATACGGTCACTTTCTTGCACGCCAACGCAGGACGAATCACCAAGGCTGTCATCACGGGTGCCGATGCTAAATACTTCAATGTAACACCTGAACTCATACCGGGTACAGGTCGCGATTGCTTTGGTAATGCTGCATTAGAGGTAACCTTCGACAACTTGGGCGAAGACCGCGGTACTACTCCTTACAACGCCACCCTCGTTATCTCTGATAATAGCGATAAGACCGCAGATATTCATATTCCACTGACAGGTATTCGTGATGGCAAATCCACAGCCGACATTATTTGGAATCCGAATGCCTTGCCTTATTACTTCAACACTACCATTGCTAATATCGCATACTCTACCAATAGAGATGCCAACTGCCCGCTGACTTTCGCCACTACAGACAACACCATTGCAGAGGTCAAGAATGGCGACTTGCATATCTATAACAAAGGGCAAGAAGTCACTATCACCGTTACCCAACCAGGCAATGCAGATTTCATGCCAGCAACCGGGACCTTCACCTTCACGCCTTGCGAACGCCCCAATCTCGAAGTTCCATTCCGCGTATCACAAGCGCTACACGCGCAGAGCGTGCAACTGAATAGCAAATGCGAGTGGAGAGATGATACTCAAATTCGAATAGGCGACCCTACTTGGGACGGATTTGTGTGGGGCGATGACCGTAAACGCGTACTGATAACTTTTGCGGGTACGCCAGACAAACTATATTTCGAATATAGTTCCTCAGATGCTGCAACTCCAGAGCTTGCAACCCATGGATGGGAAGTAGAGGAATCACCTAATGGGGTTGATTGGAATATCGTATGGAAAACAGGATCATTATCTGCTTCTTGGAAAACATCTGGCGAGATTGATTTAAGTCCTAATACGCAATATATTCGTTTTAGTTATAAAGGTAACTTCGCGGGCTACCTCCGAAACATCATTATCAGTTCATTGGAGGGAAACAACTATCTTCGTGCTGAAGAGGGAACCTACCTGAGCCGTGGTGCTAAATGGGGTACGCAAGCCGTCGTGGATCCATTTGGTATGGTATGCCGTGTGAGTCACTTCACAGTCGATAATACCAATATCTACACCCGTCTCCAGTTTGTGGATAACATGCAGTACCTCTATGAGACAGCGGATACCAAAGAAGTCTTCACCGATGCCGAGACAGCGGACAACCCTGCTTATTTGTGGCAAATCAATTCTGACGCAAGTGGCAAGTTCACCGTACAAAGTGCCAATGATTTGAGTAATGGCAATCGAGGCAACTATTTTACAATCATAGATAATACCCTTGCCTTCACTTCAGACCCTGCTCAGGCTACTGTTTGGCACATGGAAACACCTGCCGAGCACAATAATGTCGTTAGAAGCTATATGGATGCCGCTGCTGCCAATGCAGCAAAAAAAGACTTCGGTTCAAATATCAACACACTGGAGAAAGTACGAAGCAATCTGTATGTGCAAGACTTCGAAATAACCGAAATCACCGTGCCCGCTGTAGAATTGGAAGAACAAACAGGTGAATACCGCGATGGCATCAATGGTACCTTTGCTGTATATGACACTATCATCCCAGGGCTCAAACCAGGTTTCTACCGATTGACCGTCAAAGCGCTCTACCGTATTTCCGACTCACAAAAAGCCCAAGCAGCCAAAAACAACGGCTGGGAAAGCGTATTAGCATACATCTATGCCAACGATGTGAAATACCCTATACAATCAGTCTATACATCCTATAATGCTGGCAGTTATGATTCGTCCGACGAAATATACAATGGACATTCTTACCCTACCAAACTGATTCCTTCTGTTGAGCGGGCTTTCAATCAAGACCACAACCGCTACCTCAATGATGTATATGTCTATGTAGAGGCTGACCCTGGACTAACAACAGGTACGCTCCGCTATGGAATAAAGAACCCTTCCTATGTACCAGGGGCATGGCTGGCATATAGCACCGTTACCCTTACGCATTTTGGACGCAAGGAATATATCTTCCTAGGCACTGACTCTGATAATCCTATTGACTGGCACACACCAGCAAACTGGAACAGAAACGAAGTTCCTAATCAATACCACAATGTGCTAATACAGGCCAATGTCAATATCTCATCACCTGTAGAAGTATTTGGCATGACGATAGACTCGAATGCCAAACTCCACATCACCCCTACAGGCGGATTATCCGTAGGCGCACGAGGTATTCAAGGCGCTGCTTCCGACGGCAGCAGCATTGTCCTTGATATCCTCAAATCGGGTGCTGGCTTCTTGCGCTTCTCACCTGCATACCAAGGCGCCATGCCTCGCACTACTGTCAACTACCAGACACGCTCTACCCTCGACACAGGTGCCAACCGCGATGCCACTTGGCAATACTTCGGTGCTCCGGGAAAGAATGTTTCTTTCACCATTGATTATATCACATGGCTCTACCAGTGGAACGAGAAGCAAAATTGGGTCAAGCAAAACGGCACGCTCACTTTCGAGCCTTTCGCGGGCTACGCCATTACGCAGTATGGTCAGCCTACCTATTCGCTCGTAGCAGAGCCTATCCGCACCAACCAAACCATCACCCTCACCAAAACCCCAGAGGCTTCGGGTGGCATGAACGGCGACAACCTTTTTGCCAATAGCTTCATGGCACCTATTGATGTCAAGAACTTCACCCCAGACGACTTCAACGACTATGGTACAGGACGCGAAGATATAGTAAAGACATTCTACATCTTCAACTCAGGTTCGTGGAATCAGTGGAACGGACAAAATGAGAAAGACAGTACCTTAGGCAACAACGGCTCTACCACCCCAGGACAATATTGCGCTATCCCCGCTCTCTCTGCCAAATACTTGGATAGCGACATCACCACTATCCCACCTATGCAGGGCGTATATGTGATTGCTAACAAGGATGGCGCGACCATACGCCTTGACTACAACAAACACATTTGGCAAGCGGGTACCAGCACCAATGCTTCTACCAATCTCAACGAGCCTATGCGCACTCCACAACGCCTCCAAGCAGAAGAGCAAATGCAGCAAGATTCCTTCCGTCGCCTTCGCCTACAGGTCAATAGCGCCAATAGTGGTGCCGACCGTATGTATATCATACAAGAGAGTACCACTACACGCGACTACGACAATGGCTACGATGCGCCTAACCACTTTGCAGAAGGTATTGCCAATATCTACACCAACGAACCTTTCGGCAAGATGGAAGTATCCTGCGCCAACGATATTGACAGCATGTATATTGGCTTCCAAGCAGGCACCGACGAGCAATACACGCTATCTTTCCGCTCGCTTATCGGAGACTCGCTCTACCTGAAAGACCTCAGCAACGATAGCATATTCTTGCTCACCGAAGGCGGCAAATACCATTTTACGGCACAACCGCTTTCTACCAACGACCTACGCTTCCAAGTGTTGCTACACCCTGTGTTCAACAATGAGGATACAAACGCTGGCGTTACAACCGATATGGAGTATGTTGCTGACACACATATATGGCACGATCACAACCAATTGTATATCACCAACGCCCCTGCTAATAGCACACTGGCATTATACAACATCAACGGGCAACTTATACTATCGCATACTACACAACACACCACACACACCATTGACCTCAACAATCTTCATCAAGGTGTGTACATCCTACAACTCAACAATCAGATGTATAAGTTCGTGCGACAATAAGATTTGAAAATAGTTTGTTTGATTAATATACGATAACTTGAAACATCGTTTCCTAATATTGATATGTCTATGCCTTATTATGGGCAATAGTACAGCGTTTGCACAATTATTCAGCACTTCCTCTGGTAGTTTTCATTCATACGGGGGTGGTGGTAGTTATGCGCCTACGCCCTCAAGCACCACATCTTCCATACGCTCCACCAGCAGTTTCTCTACTGCCACCACTATTAGCAACTACTCTACGGCTCCTATACACATGGCCAATGGTACGCTACACACCGCAGCATCCACGCTCAGCGGTGGCATGTTGGCTGATGAAACAGGGTTCACTACTGACACGGGTGATACAGGCTTCATTCCTATTTCCCCTCAACGACCCATTGCGCCACCCGATGAAAATGTCCCTCTCCACCTCGACTGGGATGCCTTCCTATTGCTCCTATCCTTAGTCCTCATCTACACCCTCCGCCACTATCGCAAACACCCTACCACCCAACCCTAAACCACTCTACACAACTCTACACAACCGTACCACACACAAAAAAAAGCACACCTATCGGTATGCTTTTTCCTTATCTTCGCTTACTTACGAATTACTCACCATCATGAGCATGCAAAGATTGCACATAGATTGCGTGCATCATTTTCTCACGCTTAACCTCTGATGGTTTTGAGAATTGTTGACGACGACGCAGCTCTTTTACGACACCTGTCTTGTCAAATTTGCGTTTGAATTTCTTAATCGCGCGCTCGATGTTCTCGCCTTCCTTTACTGGTACAATGATCATTGCATACACCTCCTTCTTTTTGTCTCTCCAGGCAGTCAGCCCGTTCCGAGTGATAGCGGATGTTTAAGTCTCCCGCCTGACCTTTTTATGGGTTAATACTGATTTACTAATTCTGCGCTTACAACCAACACGGCTTGCCTTTCTTCTTCCTTGGCGCGCAAGGATGTTGATTTGCTCTGCAATGTTGTTGATGTTGTCTTTATTTTAACAAAAAAGACCACCTAACTTCTGTTAGGCGGTCTTTGTACCCAGAGCCGGGGTCGAACCGGCACAGGGGTGAACCTACTGGTGTTTGAGACCAGCGCGTCTACCGATTCCGCCATCTGGGCCTGCTCCACAATTGTGGTTTGCGGTGCAAAGGTAGGAATTATTTTTTGATTTACAACCTTTGGAGCAAAAAAAGTGATTTTTTATTAAATTTTACCCCTTTATATTCTCTTTTACAAACTCTAAAAGTGCTGCAGCGCAAGCCTTTGGCTCCTCCACAAAGCCCATGTGTCCCGACTTCTCGAGCCACACAACCTTCGCTTCGGGGTGCTCTCCAACCATCTTCTCTGCCACCTCGGCCGTGATGTAGCCATCTTTGCGCCCCAAGATAAAGAGGA
>JAZNRY010000035.1:0-48706 GCA_045590995.1 Paludibacteraceae bacterium
GGTTTCTATACTCCAATGCTCCGCACTATCAACTTCCCAACCACCAAGTATGGTGAGGATTATGCAGTTGGTTTGCGCGTAAGCCGCGAGTATCAAATCGGTCGTATCTATGACGTAGTGTATAACTGCCGTCGTTGGGATGACAACTCTGATGCAAACTGCGATATCGTGACCATGAACAACAACCACTTGTACAAAGATCGTATCCGTACATGGGAGTTGAAGGCACGTATCCAAATGAACGAAAGTAAGTAATCATTAGGTTAAAGATTAAAGGTTAGAGGTTAAAGGCGAGGGCGGCAGAGCCGCATACTCCGTGCCTATAAACTTTAAACTATAAACTTTAAACTGTTTTGACACTTTATCAACAAATAACAGACATGTTCTCCCGCGAGCTCAGTGCTCACGGGAGAGCATTTCTTAATTATGAAGCACTGGCAGGAGTTGAGAAGAAGGATATGACTATCAACGGTTTCCCTGCTCAATTATTTTTCAACCCTGCTCGTGTCCGCAGCGTGCTGGCGGACATCAGCCCCGAAGCCTTGCAAAAACGAGCATGCTTCCTCTGCCCCGATGGCGTGGAGGAAAACCAACTCACCCACAACTGGGAATCCCCTACAGGGCACACCTATTATATACGCGTAAACCCTTTCCCTATTTTCTCTCCGCACTTCACCATTTCTTCCTCCGTACACGAACGCCAAGAACTGCTGCCTCACCTCGAAGCCATGTTGCATTTGGCGAAGGAGTTGCCTGAGATGACCATTTTCTACAATGGTCCTATGTGCGGTGCCAGTGCCCCCGACCACATGCATTTCCAAGCTGTGCCTCGCCACAGCCTCCCGATAGAAGACCATTTCTCCACCAACTATGCCAACGCTATCTTGGTGCAAGAAACGGATCTGCAATCCCATTTGGCAGCCGTCAAGCGCGTGCTTGCTATGGGCACTATCCCCGAAGAAGCCAGCCAAACAGGCTCTTTGACCGCAGGCGCCTCTCACGCCGAAGAATACGAACCCCGTTGGAATATCGTTTCGTGGTATGAGCCTGCGCAATCTACAGGCGGAACGCCGATCTACAGCCCGCAGGGCGATCTACAGCGAAGCGATCTACAGCCCGCAGGGCGATCTTATAACACCGTCATTTTCTTCCGCCGCGAATCCCGTCCAATGTGTTTCTTTGCTCCAGAGGAAGAACGTATATTGTTCTCTCCTGCTACGGTTGAGATGGCGGGTATTGGCATTGTCGCCAACCGCGAGAGTTTTGACCGCCTCACCCCTGCCCGCCTCCGCGACATCATCCGCGAAGTGGCGGATAACCCTTGCACATAATCCAACCTTTTTTTAAGATTTCATCCCCTAGTACCTTCCCTATCCTCCTCGGGTAAAAGACCAAGGACGAACCAAGGATGAACCAAGGAACAACCTAAGAACTCCGAAACTCAAAAAAGTACTTTTGTTAAGATTGTCGTCTTTTTCCTCTCTCTTATACCTTGCCTCATTCCACCGAGAGAACTCCGAGAGACGACCGAGCGAACTCCGACAGAACACCTTATGAATAAAAAAGTACTTTTCTTAAGATTGCTTTTCTAAAAAGGTCATCTCTATTCCTAAAAAAGTTGTCCCCATTCCTAAAAAGGTTGACTCGTATCCTAAAACTATTGACTATTTTCCTGAAAAGGTTTACACCATTCCTGAAAAGATTTACTCCCTGTTGCGCATCTCGTGCTCATCTTTTATTGCGTTTCACCCCTGATAAACACAAAAAATGCACTTTTCCGCAAAAAAAAGTGCATTTTTCTTTACAAACTGACAAGTTTTAGCAGTTTGACATACTACCTTTGCACCCGATTTCACAAAACCCGTATGTTTAACCACTAAAAACTGCTCATTATGTCACATCCACAAACATTACAAATTCCATTTCCTGAGTTTATGTTATCAATACCTACTATTCAAGATAGTAGTCAAAAATTGCAACTTGAACATGAAAAATCAAAAAACATTTGCATATCTCACAAAAAAATTGTACCTTTGCGCGAAAAATATACCGAAAGGAGTACAAGAAGAATGACTGGATCAGAATTGCTAAATATTGCTCAAGCCAATAAAAAAGATGAGTTCTATACCCAATTAGCGGATATAGAAGCTGAATTGAAATACTATAAAAAGTATTTTAAGGGAAAGATTGTATATTGTAATTGTGATGATTCAGAAGTTAGTAACTTTACAAAATTCTTTATTAATCATTTTCAAGATTATAAGATCAAAAAACTTATCTCTACCTGCTATAAACCTCTCTCACAATTCAACGAGACATCTGTTCCAACTTATATTGTCTATGACGGAACGCCTGAGAGTTTAACTCCAATGCCTCTCAAAGGTAATGGCGACTTCCGAAGTGATGAATGCGTTGATTTCTTACAACAAGCTGATGTTGTAGTTACAAATCCGCCTTTCAGTTTGTTCAGAGAATTTGTCAAATTGCTTTATGACTATCAAAAAGATTTTCTAATTATCGGTAATGTTAATGCCATTTCTTATAAAGAATGTTTCAAGCATATATTAAATAACGAGATGTGGTTAGGTCAGAGTATCCATAGTGGAGATCGAGAATTTCAAGTACCACAGGATTACCCATTGGAGGCTGCTAATTTTAGAATTGATGCAAACGGTAACAAATTTATTCGCGTCAAAGGTGTTAGATGGTTTACAAATATTGATTGTGATGAAAGATACAAACACTTACCTTTAACATCACTATATTCACCAGAAAAATATCCTAAATTTGACAATATTGATGCAATTAATGTTGGCAAAACCAAAGATATCCCTCGGGATTACAAAGGTATAATGGGTGTCCCTATCACATTTATAGATTGGTATAATCCTAATCAGTTTGAAATAGTAGGTAATGAATATACACTAAATATAGCAGGCGGTAGGGGGTATGTGAATGGGAAACGATTGTATAGCAGAATATTTATCCGTAAAGTATAGAATCATGCCAAGTACATACAAAATAGAAAATCGCAGATATATTGGGAACAAATCAAAATTAAATGATTGGATAATGAAAACTATCCAATCCGTTGCTCCTGAAGCAAAAACTTTCTGTGACATCTTTTCTGGTACAGGTACAGTTGCAAACCAAGCCCTAAAATACTATGACAAAGTCATAATCAATGACCTGTTATATTCTAATCAGATAATATACAAAGCTTTTTTTGCAGAAGGAGAATTTGACAATAATAAATTAGAAAATATTATTGAATCTTTTAACATTGCGGAAACAAACAACAGCAACTGGTTCTCAGAAAGTTATGGAGACAAATATTTTGCAATGCCTGTCGCAAAAAAAATTGGGTACATCAGAGAACAAATTGACCTCCTCAAAGACGAATTAACAGAAAAAGAGTATTCTATATTGCTTGCTTCTTTAATCTATAGTATTGATCGCTTAGCAAATACAGTAGGACATTTCGAAGCTTATATCAAAAAAAGCATAGAGAAAACGGAATTAACTATGACTTTAATTTCGGCACAAAGTTATGCAAATAGTGAAATTTACCGCACAGATGCCAATCAGTTAGCGAGACAAATACACTCTGATATTGTATATATTGATCCTCCATACAATTCACGACAATATAGTAGATTTTATCATGTTTATGAGACCCTTATAAAATGGGACAAGCCAGAATTATTTGGAGTTGCACGCAAACCTGCACCAGAGAATATGAGCGATTATTGTAGTTCAAGAGCTGTTGATGCTTTTAGAGACTTGATTGAACATTTGAATGCTAAATACATCGTGGTATCATATAACAACACATACAATAGTCGAAGCAAATCATCACAAAACAAAATAAGTTTAGAACAAATACAACAGATCTTAGAATCCAAAGGAGAAACGCACATTCTGACTCAAAAATACAATGCATTTAATGCAGGAAAAACAGATTTAGCAAATCATATGGAATATCTTTTTGTCACCAAAATCCATTAAGCCATGGCAACACGAGACCTTGAATACAAACCATTATTGTACACAACAACAGTACGCAATCCTGAAAGAGTAAAATCGCTCCTCAATATTTTGGTTCAATTTGATGGGCAAACACTTACAGATGAATTAGCAACAAGAATTGTTGCTGAGATGATTCGTTATGGTTTATACCGACCTGTTCATAACACCACTTCCATAAAAGAAAAATATGGAAACACACCCAAAGGAACCTTTGCAAAGCAGATATTAACAGACAGCGAAGTTCAGTACATCATAACAAATAACCCACAGCAACACAAAGAAGCTGGATTTGATTATGGATATCCAAGCCGTTTTGCAACTATATTCGATTTTACAAAAGAATTAGGATTTGTTTACTTTAATCCTAATGAACCCATTCAATTTTCAGCATTAGGTCATATGCTTTCACAGGTTTATCATGTGACAGTTGCAGACGGAGGAGACATCAATGTTGAAATTGTGCATCCTGAATACGAACAACAAGCATTTATGCAGTCATTAGCTAAATCACAAAGAAAAAATCCTTTTGTGCGTGTTCTAAATGACAATATCCCTCTCATCTTACTTGCACAAGTAATCAAATTACTCAATGCAAATCCTGAATACAGAACCGAAAGTGGTAAAACAAAAGGTATTGCGCGCCATGAGCTTCCACTCTTGATATTTTGGAAAGATAATAATGCAGAATCCCTATATAATCGTATTGTTCAATTAAGAAGCGAATATGCTTATTCGCCAAGTGATGAGCACATCTGTGATATTTGCATCAATGAAATAATGAACGGATTCAAGGAGTTCAAACAAAAATCAATCATGTCTGAATATCCTGACGAGTTTATCCGTAAAATGCGCATAACAGGTCTATTCTCTCTACGTGGTGCAGGTAGATTCCTTGATATAAATTATAACGAAGAAGAAAAAATTAATTACATCCTTCAAACATACTCCTCATACGAACATTATGAGAACGAGAGGGAGTACTTTGATTATATGGCAGAGATTGATCCTCAACTATTCGAGGTCGAATCTATACCAATCACAGCAAATCAATCTGAGCAATTGTTAAATAATTGGTTAGATATTTATACTTGGGAAGATATAAAAAGAGAAATGCTCATTCTACAAAGGAGAGCATCATCAAGGGATAGCGTATTAAAACTTTTAGCAGCTCCAACTCGTTTAGAGTTCCTAACTGCTCTAAGCATAAAATCCCAATTACCACATGTAAGAGTTATTCCAAATTATGCTTGTGACGACACAGGTTTGCCAACTTCTACAGCAGGAGGTGGCAAAGGAGATATTGAGTGTTACGAATACGATAAAGGCATATTAGTAGAGGTTACAATGGCAGAAGGTCGCACTCAAACGATGATGGAAGTATGGCCTATAGATAGACATTTAGAGGAATTTGCTGCAAATAATCAAATAGATGCACAGGCTATTTTTGTCGCACCAACGATATTCCGTGACACTGAGAAACAAATTGACTTTGTACATGCTATATATCAAAGAAAAATTAGATCATATCCTATAGATATATACTTACATATTTTGGAGAAAAATAACATGCTGTATTTATAATTAAGTATATGATAATATAGTTTATTAAAGTGTACACACCTTATTGAAACATCATATGGACAATCTAACATTTATTCAAGACAAGCATACTGCTGGAGATAAAGTAGTGGGATTTGATTATCAATTTTATTACTTTATGTACTTAGCTTTAAATCTCAAACATGGCGAAAAAATAGGTTTTGAGGTAAAAGATGATGTTCATATTGACTTGCTTGATGGGACAACAATTCTATATCAAGCAAAACATACGATATTAACAAAAAACGATGGGAGTCCTAAAAATCTAACAACCCTTGATAATGATTTATGGAAAACCATTAGTAACTGGATTGATATGATAAAATCTAATGAGTCAATTCTTAAAAATCATAAGTTTTGCCTTATAACAAACAAATCAGAAGAGAATAATGAGTTTATCGATTCGCTTAATGCGTTCAAAAAAAATTGTGATATTGATAATGTTACGAATTTGCTAAAAACACTAAAAGATAAAACAAAAAACAAGGAAGTTAAATCTTATCTTAATCAGATTTTGTCTATTGGTAAGAGGAAGATGAAACAATTCTTAATAATACTTACTATCGAAGCAAGTACAGATAATATTATTAACAAGATTAAAGATCGAATATACGAACAATGTCATCAGATAGATTTAGTTGATAGTATATTTGAATCCTTATCATCGAATTTAAGCATAGCTAAATATTTTGATATCAAGGAAAGGAAAAAGTTTGAAATTACATTTGATGATTTTAATGAAAAATTTGGAAAATGTTTTAGAGTCGCGTTTAAAAGTAAACCATTACCTAAACGAGACTTTCCTATAATTTTGCCAGAGAACTTAGAGAATCAAACATTCATTCAACAATTGCTTGATATTGACGATATAGCATCTGGAGATACTCAAATCATAGAGTATACAACACATATGCTTAAAGCAATGAACTTTTTAAAATATTGGACAGAGCAAAATTTTATTTTACCCACAGAAATTGAAGATTTTCACAAAGAAGCAATTTTAAAATGGAAAAATGAATTTCGTTCTAAATATCGACAAATAGAACGAAATATTAAATCAGGATGTTCTATAATTACTTTTGAGAACGAAATAAAGGACCTTAGTCTTCAATTAGTGGATTTCTTACGCAAGGAGCATCTTTTATTGGCAGATGAAACATTGAATACTGAGTTGAGCAATGGATATTATTACTCGTTATCCAATACGCCAGAAATAGGGTGGCATTATGATTGGGAAAAAAAATACAAAACAACATGAAAGAAATATACTATGTATATAACAATGAAGCTATCGCTAGTTGTGTATTTTTAGCATATCTGCAAAATACAAAAACGATAGATATAGCTCGTTCTTGCTTGATACTCCCCTTTCTATTAGATGATAGAACTGTGGCATATTTAAAAAATATAATAATCGATGAAAAAAGTAGTCTTGATTGTATTGTCAACAATAAACCAAAACTGTTTGCCTCATTTAATAAAAGATTTTTATCATTGTTGCCAATCACGATTAACTCCATACTTCTGTTAAATAAAAATAAGCAGATTGGAATTACATCAAATAATATTTTTACTAAAATCAATTTTATTTATGGAGAAACTGATATGGGCAATCGATTTGAAAAAATTAAAGAAGTTATTCCATTTCTGGTAACCATATTCAACCAATATTCAACTAGTCAACTTTACAAAATTTTAAAAGTACAATTATGAAGTTTATTATACATGAAATTAAACTTTGGTTTAGGGGAGACAATAACATTTCTAAAAGTTACGAATTGTTACCAAATAAAGTCAATGTTGTTACAGGAGATGCGACTACTGGTAAAACTAGTTTCTGGAGTATAATTGATTATTGCTTAATGGCTAACAAAACTAATATAGCCAATAGTATTAATGAAAAAGTCACATGGTATGGTATCCGATTTACTATAAATGAGAATGAAATATCAATCGCAAGAAAAGCAACTCAAAAAGAAACGATATCTTCTGAAATCTACTTTGGATATGGAACATTACCTTGTTTCCCACATGCAAATATTGAAGTAGCGGAGGTAAAATCAATATTGGATAAAGAATTCGGTATAACAGACGATTTAAGGTTTCCATATGGTAAAGCCTTTGGGGAAGTACCATTTAACTTGTCATATAGACATTTCTTATTATTCAATTCATTAACAGAGAATATCATAGGAACATCTAACACATATTTCGACACTCCTTTCTATGGGAAGGAGGAGTATGATAAGGCATTAACTCTTTTGTTTGATTTAGTTATTGGTGTTAATGATATGGAAAACACAAAAGCCAAAGAAAGAATCAAATACATTGATAATGAAATAAGGAAAATATATTCTCGTGAAAAACGGAAAAATCAAGCTGAAAAATCTTTTGAAAATGGTATTTATGCTCTCATCCAGAAATTAAAAAAGTATGAATTTATTGATTATTCACTCGAAATAAATTCATTAGATAATGCGATATCAATTATTAATGAACTTATTACTAATATCAAACAAACTGCAAATAATTCTACTCTATTTGACGAAATTGATCTATTAAATAGACGTCGCTTAGAGATTAAAGTACAATTATCAGCAGTGGATAGATATAAAAAAGAGTACGAATTCTATAAAAATAATCTCAAAAAAAGTGCAGATAGTCTAAAGCCAATAAAGTATTTAAATGATAATTTATCGGAACAACTAATAGAATCATATGAAACTAAAACATTTGTTGAAACCTTGGAGCATTCGTTAAGAAATATTCAAAACGAACTTTCTAAACTACGACCTGAACCATTTAGAATAACTTTAGATGTAGAGAAATTACAAAAAGAGTTGTCCGATATAGAAAATAGACTGAATAAACTATATACCATACAACAAGGTTATCGTACAGAAAGAGAAAAGTATATTATTATTGGGGAGGTTAAAAATGCTTATGAAAGTTTACTAAATAAAGCAGTTTGCAAACCAATTGACGGAGTTCTTTTAAATCAACTAAAGGATGAAAAAACTAATCTAGAGAATAATCTGAAACATATTGAGGATGTAAAATATATGATGAAAAATTTTCTCGATAAATGTATACAGCGAAATTACAATCAGTTAGAATCACTGCCAGCATATAAAAATAGTCAAACTCAGTTCAATGATACCGATATGATTTTACAATTGATACCTGAAGGGCAACTATTTCCACTTGAGAATGTAGGTAGTAAATCAAACTATATGTTTATGCATTTGTGTTTTTATTTGGGTTTGCACGAGCATATGATAAATGTAGGACAAGTACATGTTCCTCAGTTTTTATTTATAGACCAACCAAGTATCCCATACTATACAGGTTCAACCAATGAAAAAACAGGGAATGATGATAAGAAAAAACTGCTAGATGCCTTTTCTCTCATTGATTCGTTTATTAGTTATATCATAAATGAAAAAAAAGCCACATTCCAAATATTTATGGTAGAACACGCTCCTAAAGAATATTGGAATGAAAATAATTTTCTTCATTTTCACACCGTAGATGAATTTATAAATGGGGAAGGTTTAATCCCTAGTGATATATACAATGGATAATATGAATAATTTCAAATTAGGTAACCTTGATAAATTTATTGTACATTTTGTTGGCAATAAAACTAATGGCAATGGTGTTCGACTTTCGAATGCTTTAACACAATATGAGAATATAGAAGTGCATGTAAAGAACTTATTAACCAATAGTTTTAGGCAAAACGAATTATATTGTTTCTATTTTACTCCTCAATTAGAACTTAATCCAATATTTAACTTTGTCAAATTGATTTTTGAAGCTACAAATGAATTTGTAGAGCAATCACAAAATTGTGCTAGATATCTTTATGACAAAAGTATTCACCCTCAAATAAAAGCAGGGGAATTGTGCTTTTCATATTTTAGAGATTGTGAATTTAATGGTAATTTCATAGATTGTATTAGTATATTCAAATCTGAGAATAAAGACACTTTCCTAAAAATACACCCTAGAGGAGAAAACTTTAAAATAGAAAGTGAAAGTGGCATTAATATCAACAAGTTGGATAAAGGATGTTTGATCTTCAATACAGAGAAAGAGAATGGTTATATTATTGTTATAGTAGATAACACCAATAAGGGATTAGAGGCAAAGTATTGGACTGATGATTTCTTACATGTGCGACCAAGAAAAGATAGTTTCCATCAAACACAAAATATGCTATCTCTATGTAAGAGTTTCGTTTCTCAATTACCAACAAATAATGGAAAGGTTGAGAAAGCGACATACATGAATAGAAGCATTGAGGCTCTAAAAGAGGAGTCCGTTAATATAAATGTATTTGCAAAGCAAGTTTTTGAGACACCAGAATTAGTTACTGAATTTAAACAATATAGAGAAGATTATCAAAAAGTACGAGAGATAGAAATTGACGACACTTTTGAAACTGCATCTTCTGCAATAAAACGCAGAGCTACAGGTACAATGACTACGATTAAACTCGACAAGAATTTTGATATAAATATTCATGGTGGAGAACAAAATATTATGAGGGGCTACGACGAAGAGCGCGGAATGTATTATTATCAATTGTTCTTCAAAGAAGAAAAATAACATGCACTTTTATGATGGCAGTTAGAATATAATTGTTTATAACAGAAACCAACCGCATAGAATATAAAAAAGAATCGACCTCGGAACTTGATATTGAAGAGATACTCTGGCATTCCTCGTATCTTACAAACATATAGCGAAGATTGTTTTCATTTTACAGAGAACTTTATCCGTATCATACTACCTATATCACTACATTTCACCCAAACCGCCACGCAAGATGGCGTGAATAATGGCGGATTACAACTAACTGACAGGCAAAAAGTTATCATTAAACTTATACATAAATTTGGCGGAAACAATGGCGGATTAACAGTAGAAAATATAGCTAATAAATTAGGTGTTAGTAAACATACCATTGAATGTGATTTATCGACCCTACAAAAAGCAAATATCATTCGACATTCAGAAAGCCGTTCAAAAGGTTTTTGGGAACTCATACAATAATAACAAATCAAGATCACACCAATGAAACCCTTCCCTTTCCTACTCTGCCTGATGAGTTGTTAGGTTACAATCTATAGAATAATTTGGTTTTTATCTTTCATACTAATTTAATTCATAATTACCCCCATGCTCCGCAAATACAACCGACATATATATATCGCTCTGCTATCCATCATCACGCTGTGTCTGCTTTGCGATTATGTCCCTGCACTCCGTTTCCTTTCGACATGGGTAACACCTCCTGTGGTGCTGTTTATTGGCTTAGTCTTTGCCCTGCTTTGCGGACAAGCCTACCCCACTTTCAATAAGAACATATCCAAGAAACTCCTCCAATACTCCGTCATCGGTTTGGGCTTTGGAATGAACCTTCAAGCCTCACTCGCCTCAGGTAAGGAGGGAATGCTCTTTACGATTCTATCGGTCATCGGTACCTTGCTTATTGGTATGTTTATTGGCTGCAAAGTATTGAAACTCAACCGCAACACCTCCTACCTTATTAGTTCGGGCACAGCCATTTGTGGCGGAAGTGCTATCGCTGCGGTAGGACCTATCATCAAAGCCAAGGACACCGATATGTCCATGGCATTAGCTACGGTGTTTATCCTCAACGCTATAGGTCTTTTCCTTTTTCCCGCTTTGGGTCATTGGTTGGGACTAAGCCAACAAGAGTTCGGCACATGGGCTGCCATTGCTATCCATGATACTAGTTCGGTAGTGGGAGCTGGTGCTGCATATGGAGAAGAAGCCCTGCAAGTGGCTACCACCATCAAGCTCACTCGTGCTTTGTGGATTATTCCATTAGCATTGGTTACTTCGGTCATATTCCGCAGCGAAGGAAAGAAAATCAGTATCCCTTGGTTTATCTTGTTCTTTATCGTCGCCATGCTCATCAACACTTACCTCTTAGCGGACTATCCCGAAATAGGTAAATTCATAGCAGGTATTGCACGCAAAGGACTGATCATCACGATGTTCTTCATTGGCGCCTCCCTCTCCGTTGATGTCATCAAATCCGTCGGCATCCGCCCCTTGCTGCAAGGTATCCTGCTATGGATCATCATCAGCGCCGCCAGTCTTGCATATATCCTACTCAAGTAAAAACGCATAACTACCATAACATCATGAAACCCTTTCCTATCTTACTTTGCCTAATGAGTTTTTTAGGCTGCAAAGCAGCAGACTTCCGTTCTGTGGATGCGGATACTTTTGCGCAGGTCATTGAAGATACCACCGTCGTTCGTTTGGATGTCAGAACTGCTAACGAATATGCACAAGGGCATATCCCTAACGCGCTACTCATCGATGTAACGCAAGCCGACTTTATGCAGAAAGCAGAACAACTGCTTCCTAAAGATAAAACCATTGCTCTCTACTGTCGTTCAGGCAGAAGAAGCAAAAATGCCGCCATGCAACTCGCCCAACACGGCTACCAAGTCGTAGAACTCAACACGGGCTTCAACTCGTGGAAAGGCGAAGTAGAACAATAATAATATTCCCACTGATAACACAGATTAACACCAATATCTTAATCCGTGATTCATCCGTGAAATCCGTGGGACGACGAAAGCAAATAACAATAAAAACCATACACTCATGAAACACGAAATTGCAGTGGGCGTGATGACCGCCCCAAAGATTGAAGCCGTTATTCCAGGTCCTCACTCCACACAAGAGCGTCCGACCTTCCTACTCAAGAATGTCCGTATTGGCATCGGCTTCCATTGGGATCGCCTCGAAGACCAAGAGTTTGAAGGCACACTCGAAATACGCGATAACGCCGATGGCACACAGACCGCTATCAACCGCCTTGATGTAGAAGACTATCTCAGTTCGGTAATCACCTCCGAGATGTCAGCCACCTCCTCGCTCGAACTACTGAAAGCACATGCTGTCATCTCCCGCAGTTGGGTACTCCGTCCTATCATCAGTCCATCCACTGGCACCGACAAACCTGATTTGAGCGACCCTGATCGCCATGTCGTTTGGTACGAGCGCGACACACACGAGGGCTTTGATGTATGCGCCGACGACCACTGTCAACGCTACGAGGGTATCACCCGCCGTGATGAGCACCCCGAGGCAGCAGCTAATGTGCAAAAAGCCATTGATGCAACACGCGGACAAGTGCTGATGTACGACGGCAAAGTGTGCGATGCACGCTTCTACAAGTCGTGCGGAGGTGCGACCGAACTCTTCGAGAACGCTTGGGCTAATGAACATTACCCATACCTTGAAGCTGTTCGCGATGAGATTGGCACTCCCCTACCCGATTTAACCATTGAGGAGAATGCGCAGGAATTCATCCGCACCTCGCCTTCTGCTTATTGCAATACTACCGGCGAGCGCATCCTCAGCCAAGTATTGAACAACTACGACCAAGAGACCAAGGACTTCTACCGTTGGACGGTGCAATACACCGCAGCCGAACTGAGCGACATCATCCGTGAGCGTTCGGGTATTGACTTCGGCGAGATACTCGACCTCGTGCCTATCAAGCGCGGACCTTCTGCTCGTTTGTACGAGATGCAGATTGTCGGCAGCAAGCGCACTATGGTGATTGGTAAGGAGCTAGAAATCCGCAAATGGTTAAGCCGCAGCCACTTATATAGTAGTGCCTTTGTGGTGGATTGCAACGAGAATGGCGACTTCATCCTCACAGGCGCAGGCTGGGGGCACGGTGTTGGATTGTGCCAAATCGGTGCTGCCGTCATGGCGGACAAGGGCTATACCTACGAGCAAATCTTAGCGCACTATTTCCCAGGAAGCGAGTTGAAGGTAATTTAATTCATCCCACAGATTACACGGATTATCACTAATAAAAGTTCAGTGCACATCTGTGAAATCAGTGGGAAATAAAAGAATGTCCAGATTATATTTCATATTGTGCTTGTTTGGGTTGGTATGCGTGGCATGCCAACCCAAAAGCACACCATCTGTCACGGATGATACCGCTGGTTTTACTATTGATATTCAAAACGATAGTACGATTATCACTATCTACTCACCTTGGCAGAAGGGAGAGGTAATGCAGCAGTTAGCTTTCAGCCAACCGTATGAGCGTATTGTGTGTACTTCGGCTACGCATATGGGTTTTATAAGCGAGTTGGGCATGACAGACAAAGTGGTAGGTGTTTGCCGCCCAGAGCGCGTATATAATTTGAGCGAAGAAGACCGTGAGCGTATCACAGATATTGGCGACGATATGCAGCCAAGTATGGAGAAGATTCTAATGCTCAATCCCGATCTCGTGATACTCTACACCTACGCTCAAGGTGACCCTATTCCTGCACAAGTAGAGGCATTGGGTATTCCTATTTTGTATTGCAACGAATGGACCGAGACTACCCCACTCAAACGAGCTGAGTGGATACGCGTGTTTGGCTTCGTTTTTGGTTGCCTCAACCATGCCGATAGCATATTCGCGAGCGTTAGGGACGCATATGAGCAGTTGAAAGTTGATAGTTTAAAGTTTAAAGGCAAGAGTCTCATGTCTGGTATGTCGTGGCGAGGGACTTGGTATGTACCTGCTGGTGGGACATTTATGGGCAATCTATTCCGCGATGCGGGCGCACAATACAAGTATGAGGACAATCCTTCTACCTCATCTATTCCGCTGACCATGGAGCAGGCCATTCAGGATTTTGCTCAGGCAGATGTTTGGGTGGGATGCGAGGCTAATAGTTTGAAAGAATTAGAGGTTATAGATAAGAAACACACATGGTTCAAAGCTTTTCAAACAGGGCAAGTGTACAACTTTCGCCGCCGTACCCTCCCCTCTGGTGCCAACGACTTTTGGGAATCAGCCACCGTCCACCCAGAACGAATCCTTTCTGACCTAAACAAAGTGCTTTTGGGCGACACTACAGCACTCTACTACACCTCTCCTTTGAAATAATTCCACATTTATTTGCATATCTGCAAAAAAAGCAGTAACTTTGCGCGATTTTTGGCGTTTTATGTTTTATATACATGAAGCCCTTTGAAGCATTGAAACTTTTAAACATTTAAAACAGCCCTACAGGGGCATAAATTATGGACGCAAAATACAATCCTAAAGACATTGAAGCCAAGTGGTATCAATACTGGCAAGACAAGAAGTTATTTCATAGTACTCCTGACGGTCGTGAGGCATACACCGTAGTTATTCCTCCACCAAACGTGACGGGTGTACTGCACATGGGACATGTATTGAATAATACAATACAAGATATTTTGGTACGTCGTGCCCGCCTTGAGGGAAAGAACGCTTGTTGGGCACCTGGTACCGATCACGCTAGTATCGCTACCGAAGCCAAAGTGATCAAACGCCTCAAAGAGCAAGGAATCAACAAGAGCGACCTTACCCGTGAGGAGTTCCTCAAACATGCTTGGGCTTGGACCGAGGAGCACGGAGGTATCATCCTGAAGCAATTGCGCACTTTAGGTTGCTCTTGCGACTGGGATCGTACCGCCTTCACCATGGATGAGACACGCTCAAAAGCCGTGATTGATGTATTCTGCGACCTATACAACAAGGGACTCATCTACCGCGGACTTCGCATGGTGAACTGGGATCCAGAGCGTCAGACGGCACTCAGCGATGAGGAGGTAATCTACCAAGAGGAGCACTCGAAGCTGTACTATATGAAGTACTATGTGGTAGAGCCAGTAGGTGATGAGGCAAATATAGAGGGCAATGTGATTCATAAAGATGAGAAAGGTTATTATGCCGTAGTTGCTACTACTCGTCCTGAGACCATTATGGGTGACGTGGCGATGTGTATCAACCCTAAAGACCCTAAGAACCAATGGCTCAAAGGCAAGCATGTGATTGTGCCTAAAGTGGGTCGTGTGATTCCTGTGATTGAAGACCGCTATGTGGAGATTGAGTTCGGTACAGGTTGCTTGAAGGTGACCCCTGCACACGATGTGAACGACTACGCATTGGGACAAAAATATGACCTCACCACCTATGATATATTTACCGCAGATGCGCATGTGAATGTAGAAGGATTAGAGGCAGATATCTATCCTAATGTGGCAACATACCAAGGCATGGACCGCTTCGACTGCCGCAAGCAAATTGTGGTAGATCTCCAAGCCGAAGGATTGGTAGAGAAAGTGGAAGACTATACCAACAAAGTGGGTTACTCCGAGCGTACCAATGTGCCTATTGAGCCACGCTTGAGTTTGCAATGGTTCATCCGCATGCAACACTTTGCTGATATTGCGTTGCCACCAGTAATGAACGACGACATCGTCTTCTATCCAACGAAATATAAAAACACCTACCGCAACTGGCTTGAGAATATCAAAGACTGGTGTATCTCACGCCAACTATGGTGGGGACACCGTATCCCTGCGTACTACGAGAAAGCATTGCTCGAAGAGACAGGTGCCGAGAACTATCCAGAGGATAAGATTATCGTAGCACCAAACATCGAAGCCGCTGCTGCTAAGTCGGGCATGAAAGTAGAAGAACTGGTGCAAGATGAAGGCGCGTTGGACACATGGTTCAGTTCGTGGTTGTGGCCAATCAGTTTGTTTGATGGTATCAACAACCCTGGCAATGAGGAAATTAACTACTACTACCCAACAGCAGACCTTGTAACTGGTCCAGATATTATCTTCTTCTGGGTAGCACGTATGATCATGGCAGGTTATGAGTATATCGGCAAGATGCCATTCCGTCATGTCTATTTCACCGGTATCGTGCGCGATAAACTCGGTCGTAAGATGTCTAAGTCATTGGGTAACAGCCCAGACCCACTGGATTTGATTGAGCGTTTCGGCGCGGACGGCGTGCGTATGGGTATGATGCTTTGCGCACCTGCGGGCAATGATATTTTGTTTGATGACAGTCTTTGCGAGCAAGGTCGTAACTTCTGCAACAAGATCTGGAACTGCTTCCGTCTCATCAAGGGCTGGGAGGTTGCCGACATAGCTATGCCAGAGACCAATCAATGGGGCGTAGAGTGGTTTGATGCTATATTGGCTAAAGCACAAGAGGAGGTGGCTGACTTGTTCAGCAAATACCGCCTCAGCGAAGCATTGATGGCTATCTACAAACTCTTCTGCGACGACTTCTCTGGTTGGTACCTCGAGATCATCAAACCTGCATACGGTCAGCCAATTGATAAGGCAACATATGAGAAGACTATCCAGTTTATGGATACGATGCTCAAACTCTTGCACCCATTCATGCCATTTATTACTGAGGAGTTGTGGCAAGCTATTGAGGACCGCAAAGAGGGCGAGAGTTTAATGGTTTCTCCAATCAATGCTACACAACCGCTAAACAACACTACACAACTGCTACACGACGCTACACAATGCTTCGACATCATCTCTGCTATCCGTAATATTCGTGCACAGAAGAATATCTCTCCTAAAGAGGTACTGACATTGATTACTCCAGAGGCGTTACCAGCAGTGGTTACCAAATTAGGTAATGTAGAGTTGGCAGTAGGTGCAGAGAAGAGCGCAGGTTGCGCATCGTTTATCGTGGGCACAACTGAGTATAGCGTACCATTGGAGAAATTTATCAATGTGGACGAAGAGCTCAAGAAACTCGAAGCCGAGTTGGCTCACCAAGAGGGCTTCCTCCGTGGTGTGATGGGCAAACTCAATAACGAGCGCTTTGTGCAAAACGCCAAACCAGAGGTAGTTGAATTAGAGCGCAAGAAGAAAGCTGATGCTGAAAGCCGTATTGCCACCATCAAAGAGGCAATTGCGCAGTTGAAAGGTTAATATGAAAGACTTGTCTTCACTTCGCGCAGAGATTGACCAGCTGGATGAGCAGTTGTGGGAAATCATCGGCAAGCGTGTGGATGTAGCTCGCCAGATAGGCGAATGGAAACATCAACATGGTGAACCTATTGTGCAAACACAACGCTATCAAGAGGTATTGAAGCATTGCCGACAGGTGAGTTTGCAATATGGTCTGAGCGAAGAAGTAATACATGAAGTCATGAACGCTTTACATACAGAGAGTATCAGGGTAGAATCCTGATGCTTTTTGTTTTGGCATGGTTTTTGTATAAGGAGAGAAAGTTCGTAAATACTAAAAATTTATCATATGCAAACAGTTGATATTCGTGAACTTCAAGAGCGCATTGAGCGCGAGAGTTCATTCGTAGATGCCCTGACCATGGGCATGAACCATGTGATTGTAGGTCAAAAGCACTTAGTGGAAAGTCTTTTGATTGGTTTGTTGGCAGACGGACACATCCTCTTAGAAGGTGTCCCTGGTTTGGCAAAGACATTGGCTATTAACACATTGGCAAAATTGGTGAAAGCAGATTTTAGTCGTATTCAGTTCACGCCCGACTTGCTTCCCGCCGATGTGATAGGTACACAAATCTACTCACAAAAATCAGAAGAGTTCAAGGTAAAGCAAGGTCCAATCTTTGCTAACTTTGTTCTTGCGGACGAGATTAACCGTGCCCCCGCGAAAGTGCAATCAGCACTGCTCGAAGCGATGCAAGAGCGCCAAATCACCATTGGCGAACAGACTTATAAGTTGGAAGAACCCTTCTTGGTATTAGCGACCCAAAACCCTATTGAGCAAGAAGGTACCTACCCATTGCCAGAGGCACAAACCGACCGTTTTATGCTTAAAGTGGTGATTGGCTATCCAAAGAAAGAAGAGGAGATGCAAATCATTCGCCAAAACATAACAGGAGAAAAAATCACTGTTACCCCTATACTCAGCACCGATGAAATTGTCAAAGCGCGCAAGATCGTTCGCGAAGTGTATATCGATGAAAAAATTGAGAAATACATTGTGGACATCGTGTTTGCTACTCGTCAGCCAGAAGCATATGGCCTGGAAAACCTGAAGCCAATGATTCAGTTTGGCGGTTCGCCTCGTGCAAGTATCAACTTGGCATTGGCAGCACGCGCATACGCCTTTATCCATCGCCGTGGCTATGTGATTCCAGAAGATGTTCGTGCCGTTTGCTACGATGTACTCCGCCACCGTATCGGACTCACCTACGAGGCAGAGGCTAACAATATGACCACCGAAGATGTGATTACAGAGGTGCTGAACGCTGTGCAAGTGCCATAATATTTAGGTTATAGGACGCCCGTCGGGCTATAGGATGCGGCTGTGCCGCTATAGGTTACAGGACAGATTATGACTTCAGAAGAACTATTAAAACGGGTACGGAAGATAGAGATTAAGACTCGCAAACTGAGTCGCAATATCTTCGCTGGCGAATACCATTCGCAGTTCAAAGGACGCGGTATGGCGTTCTCAGAAGTGCGGGAGTATCAGCCAGGCGACGATGTTCGCTCTATTGACTGGAATGTGACCGCACGCCTCAACAAGCCTTACATCAAGGTCTTTGAAGAGGAGCGCGAACTGACCGTAATGCTGCTGGTGGATGTATCGGGCAGCCGCAATTTTGGTACACTGAGCCAAATGAAGCGCGATATGATGGCAGAAGTAGCGGCGACGCTGGCTTTCTCTACGATTGCCAACAACGATAAGGTGGGTGTGATATTCTTCTCCGACAAGATTGAGAAATACATCCCTGCACAAAAAGGAAAGACCCATGTGCTGCATATCATTCGCGAACTGCTGAGTTTTGAGCCTTCATCCAAAGGTACGGACATGGCGCAAGCGCTACAATATTTTGCCAACGCACAAAAACGCCATTGTACGGCATTCCTCATCTCCGACTTTATCGGAGCAGGTGCTATGGATAAGCCATTGCTGATTGCATCGAACCGACACGAGGTGAATGCCATACAGATATACGACCGCCGCGAAGCCGAACTACCCAACATAGGACTGGTGAAGTTCCACGATGCCGAGTCGGACAACGATCTATGGATAGACACTTCGCTGACAAGCGTTCGTGGTGATTATGCGCAAGCATGGAAAGAGAATCAAGACTCGCTGGAACAACTCTTCACGCGCACGGGCGTAAACCATATTAGTGTGCGTACCGACGAAGATTATGTGAAAGCCCTAATGCACTTATTCAAATGCTGACAACGATATTGGCACTGGTGGTAAGTGCCGCAATAGATAGTACCACCCTTTTTATTGGCGATCAAACCGATTTGCATTTGCGTGCCACTTGTGAAGTGGGCGAACAAGTGCATATGCCCGTATTGAGTGAGCAGCTCATTCCTGGCATAGAGATTGTGGATCGCACTATTGTAGATACAACCACGCTGCAAGATGGACGCGTGCAATACAACCAATACCTAACCCTCACTTCGTTCCAAGACTCGCTGTTCTACATCGAGCCACTGGCATTCGTGAGTGGCGATGATACGGTTTGGAGCGAGTCGCTCATGCTGAATGTGGTGCAACCATTCGAGATGGATAGTGCCGACATGGCTATCACCGACATCAAAGGTATCTACAACGCCCCTATATGGTGGTGGGGCATCCTGCGTTGGGTATTATTGGCATTAGCCATAGCAGGCATAGGTGTGGGAGGATACTACCTCATCACTTATCTGCGTAGTCGCTACGGTGATGCACCTGCCACAGCTGTACCTACAGAGCCACTGCGTCCTGCCGAAGAGGTAGCACTGGAGAAACTGGATGCTATCCGCGAGGAGAAGATCTGGCAGAGCGGACAAGTCAAAGAATACCATACACAACTCACCGATGTGGTGCGCGAATACATCGCTCGTCGCTTTGAAGTGAGCAGTACGGAACAGACTTCGGACGAAACGCTGCGTGCTATGCGCGGATTACTCTCCGACAAAAAAGAGTTGTACGACAACCTCCGCAAGATGCTGACATTGGCAGACTTGGTAAAGTTTGCTAAGTGGACCACCACTCCCGATGAGAATGAAATCAGTTTGCACAACGCATATACCTTCGTCAAAGAAACCACCCCTGTTGAAGAGGTGAAAAGTGAAAACTGAAAGGTGAATTTTGGATAATTAATTTTTGTTTTGAGACATGACATTTGCTAACCCTGGATATTTATTTCTGCTCCTGCTGCTGATTCCTGTAGTAGGTTGGTACATATGGAAACTGCGAAATGCTCGTGCTTCGGTGCAGTTGTCCTCCACTGATAGTCTGCGTCGTCAGCCCAAAAGTCTTCGCGTATGGCTGATACATGTGCCCTTTGCTTTGCGAGTGATGGTGATTACCCTATTGTCCTTGGCATTGGCGCGCCCACAGCTGAGCAATCGTTGGCAGTCAGAATCTACCGAAGGTATCGACATCATGATGGCGTTGGATATTTCAGGCACCATGTTGGGCGAGGACTTGAAACCCAATCGTCTGGAAGCAGCCAAAACCGTAGCAACCGATTTCGTACTATCGCGCCCTAACGACCAGATTGGTTTAGTAGTGTTCGCAGGCGAGAGTTTTACGCAATGCCCATTGACTACAGATCATGCCGTATTGGTAAACCTGTTTCAGTCTGTGAAATTCGGCATGATAGAAGACGGAACTGCCATCGGTTTGGGATTGGCGAATGCCGTAAATCGAATGAAAGACTCCGAAACGAAGTCCAAAGTGGTCATCCTACTCACCGACGGTAGCAACAACCGTGGCGATATTGACCCTATGACTGCAGCCGAGATAGCCAAGACCTTTAATATACGCGTGTACGCGATTGGCGTAGGTAGTTATAGCAAAGAGGTACGAGTGCCAATCTACACACCATATGGCGTACAATATGGCACAATGAGTTCGGAGTTTGATGAGAGCACGCTGCGCAATATCGCACAGATGACAGGCGGCGAGTATTTCCGTGCTACAGACAACAATAGCCTGAAGGCCATCTACCAACAGATCGACCAACTGGAAAAGACCAAGATTCGCGTTCGCGAATACTCCAAGCGTACCGAGCATTTTGCACCATTCCTACTGGCTGCCCTGCTCTGCCTGCTGATGGAAGTTCTCATACGATTCTTCGTGCTTCGCACTGTCGCAGAATAGTTTACTGTTTAGAGTTTAGTATTTAGAGATATGTTTAGATTTGCAAATATAGAAATGCTTTGGTGGCTAATCACAATCCCCGTATTTGTGATTGCATATATCATCATCACCAAGCGCAAACAACGCCAGTTAATGGAGTTCGGCGACCCTGAACTGATGGCACAACTGATGCCTGATGCCTCTAAGAGTCGTCCTATCGTTAAGTTCACGTTGCTCATGGTAGCGCTCGCGCTACTCATTGTGGCTGCTGCTCGTCCGCAATATGGACAACAAGAGAAAACCGTAAAACGCCAAGGCATCGAAGTGATGGTGGCGTTGGATATATCTAATTCCATGCTGGCAGAAGATGTGGCACCTAATCGTTTGGACCGTGCGAAGCAAATGCTGAGCAAGATGATTGACAACATGACGGACGACAAAGTGGGTTTAGTTGTTTTCGCGGGCGAAGCCTTTACGCAACTGCCTATCACATGCGACTATGTATCAGCTAAGATGTTTCTCAATACCATCTCGCCCAAACTCATTCCCACCCAAGGTACGGCTATCGGCGCAGCGTTGCAAACAGCTATCCGCTCCTTTGGTAGCCAAGAGAGCGATGCAGGCAGAGCTATCATACTCATTACCGATGGCGAGAACCACGAAGATGATGCTACAGCCGTAGCCAAACAGGCACAGGAGCTGGGCATACAGGTGTTTGTGATTGGTATTGGTAAACCCGAAGGCTCGCCCATCCCTGTACCTGGCACCAACGACTATATCAAAGACCGTAGCGGACAAGTGGTAGTCAGTCGCCTCAACGAGGAGATGTGCCAAGAGATTGCCCAAGCAGGCAAAGGTGCATATGTGCGCTGTGATAATACGAATACAGCCATGCGTGCCCTGCAACAGGAGCTCGACCGCATCGCCACCACCGACCTTGAGACCACCGTATATGCCGACTACAACGAGCAATACCAATCATTCCTACTGATAGCACTACTGCTCTTGGTGATTGATTGCTTTATTCTGATGCGACAGAATCATCGCCTCAATCGAATGGACTTATTCAAGGAGAAAACTAACAACTGAAAACTGTTAACTGACAACTGAAAAAGGGATTTAATATGCGATTTTTATTGACAATCATATCATTATGCGTAGCCTCGCTGCTGTTGGCGCAGCAGGAGAGTAGCGATGTACGCCGAGGCAACCTGCAGTACAACGACTCCAACTACACCGAAGCCGAAGTGAACTACCGACGCGGTTTGGAGAAAAACAACCAATCGTTTGAAGCACACTTCAATCTGGGCGATGCGCTTTTCCGCCAAGAGAAATACCCAGAGGCATTGGAGCAGTATGAAGAGGCTGAGAAACTGCTGAAGGCAGATGATAAAACAAGAAAAGAAAAAGTGGATAGCCGCTTGGCTGACACCTATCATAATATGGGTAACGCCCTCTATGCACAGCAGCAATACGACAAGGCAGTAGGTGCCTATCAACAGTCACTGCGCTTGAATCCCAAAGACAATGACACACGATACAATCTGGTGAAAGCAATGCAACAATTGCAACAACAGCAGCAAAATCAGCAACAAAACCAAAACCAGCAACAACAGCAGCAACAAAACGATTCCACGCAACAACAGCAGCAGGAACAGCAACAACAGCAAGAAGAACAACAACAAAATCAGCAGCCTGAGCAAAACGAACAGCAGATGGACAAAGAAACGGCCGAGCAGATTTTGCAAGCACTCGAACAAGACGAACAAGAAACACAAGAGAAACTTCAACGCCAACAAGGCAAGAAGCGTCGCGTAGAAAAAGAATGGTAAGATTATGAAAAAGATACTATCGATATTATTTATTTGCAGTATGGCACTTGTCACTTATGCCAATGATGCCGTGGAGTTTCAAGCTTCAGCACCAGCACAAGTGATTCTTGGTAAGCCCTTTCAACTCACCTACTCGGTGAACCAGCGTGCCAAAGACTTGCGCGCACCCGAGTTTGTGGACTTTGACTATATTGCAGGTCCATATACCTCGCAATCGTCCTCTACATCGTTTGTGAATGGCAAGCGTACTTCGTCGTTCACGCTCACCTACACCTATACCCTTATGCCTAATAAGGAAGGTTCATTTACTATACCACCTGCAACTATCAAAGTGGATGGCGATCAATATACCTCCAATGGTGTACGCATCACGGTACTCCCGCCCGATCAGCCATCCAATGCCAGTGTGGCAACCCAACAACAAGGCAATGCAAGCGCAGCAAGTCAACAACGCGAAGCCACTAATATGAACGCAGAAAACATCTTCGTTCGTACGCTTGTTAGCAAGACGCGCGTACGCGAACAAGAGGCAATACTACTCTCCTATAAGTTGTATTTCGCAGGGGTAGATGTAGCTCAGCTCACCAACAATACTCGCCTACCAGAGTTTAAGGGATTTCTCAAACAAGAATTGGAAATGGGTGAGATTCAAACAGAGTTGGAGCATTACAACGGACGCAATTACCAAGTAGCAACCATTTATCGTACTTTACTCTTTCCCCAACGCAGTGGCGATATAGCGATCGATGCGGCACAATTTGAAGTTCTACTCCGTGTGCAAAACCGTGCACAGGTACGCAGTATCTTTGATGATTTCTTTGGTAGTTATACCACAATGACCAAGCCTTTGGTCGCCCCAAGTGCTACTATCCATGTGGCAGAGTTACCTGCTGGCAAACCCGCTTCTTTTAGTGGTGGCGTAGGACAGTTTACTATCAATAGCCGCATATCCAATACCGAATTACAAGCTAACGAAGCCGTTACGCTCACGCTCACTATTCAGGGTGCAGGCAATATGAAACTGCTGAAGACTCCTGTTGTAGATTGGCCAGAAGGTTTTGAAGTTTACGACCCAAAGGTAACCAACAATTTCAAGAACTCACTTTCGGGTGTCACTGGCACAAAGACCATTGAGTATTTAGCCATTCCACGCGCTGGAGGTACATACACTATTCCTGCCGTGCAATTTGCCTACTACGACACACAAGCCGACACCTACAAAACGCTCTCTACCCCCGAATATATGCTCAACATTGCGCGTTCTGCCAACGAAGAAAATAGTGCCGCTGTAGTTAATAATTTCGTACAAAAAGAAAACATCCAACAGTTTGGCAACGATATCCGCTATATTTATACCAACGACCAACCAAGATTCATCCAGCAAGCATCCTCCCTCACATTTGGTTCACTTGCATTCTGGACTTGGTATGGTGCCCCATCGTTACTCGCAGCCATACTATTCTTCCTCTTCCGCAAACAAATCAAGGAGAATGCTGACATTACCCGTGTCCGCTATAAGAAAGCTAATAAAGTAGCACAACGCCGACTGAAAGCAGCAGAGAAACTCCTCAAAGAGAACCAAAAAGAGGCATTCTACGAGGAGATTGAGCGTGCCGCGTGGACCTACCTCAGCGACCGTCTGTCGATCCCTACAGCACAACTCAATAAGGAAAACATCGCGCAGATACTCAGCAACAAGGGCGTTTCACAAACTGTCATTGGCGAACTGCATCGTGTGCTTACCACTGCCGAGTTCGCTCGTTATGCCCCCACCTCAGACCACGCTATGCAAGACATGTATAACGATACCACGAACATCATCAATCAATTAGAGAACGCAAAACTATGAAACTCTTATTTATATTCCTCAACATCCTCTTCTCGCAAGCGAATGCACAATACGCAGAAGGCAATTATGCAGAAGCGGCAGCGCAATACGAACAGGTGATTGCCGAGCAACCATCAGCAGAAGCCTACTACAACCTCGGTAATGCTTATTTCAAACAGGGAGAATTGGCGCAAGCCATCCTCGCCTACGAACGCGCCTTGCGCATTGAGCCTTCGTACAAGGACGCCAAGCATAACCTCTTGTTTGCGCAATCGCGTATCGTGGATAACATCGAAGACACCCAGTCTTTCTTCCTCTCCAATTGGCTCAAAGCCATACGCAACGCGCTCAACCAACAGACATGGATGATACTATCTATTGCATTGTTTATCTGTATGTTGATAGGCTTTTTCCTCTTCGCATTTAGTCAAACTGTATGGGTACGCAAGACGGCTTTCTACACCAGTTTGGTGGCATTGCTAATCTCCCTCGCAGCATGCATCAATGCAGGTAGTCTGCACCATCGCGACACCGCGCGTGCCGAAGCCATCATCACACAGGGTATTGTCAATGCCAAATCTTCGCCCGATCGCTCTGGTACAGACCTCTTTACCGTACACGAAGGTACCAAAGTTGTGATTACCGAAACCATAGGCGACTGGTGCTGTATTCATGTCGGCAATTACATCGGTTGGATGCCACTCGCACACCTCGAAAGGATCTAATCAAAAGACATAATCATAAAAATGCACTCTATTTGGGTGCATTTTTTGTATAATTCAAAAATTTTGTGTAACTTTGCAGCGCATAGAGATGGCACAAGAAAAGAATATCATCATCACTGGCGCACGCGTCCATAATCTGAAGAACATTGATGTGCGTATTCCGCGAGACAAACTCGTGGTGATTACTGGTTTGTCGGGTAGCGGCAAATCCTCATTGGCATTTGACACCATCTTTGCCGAAGGGCAACGCCGTTATATGGAGACTTTCTCCTCCTACGCGCGTGGTTATATAGGTACAATGCAACGCCCCGATGTGGATAAGATTACAGGCCTCTCGCCCGTTATCAGTATTGACCAGAAGACCACCTCGCGTAACCCACGATCCACTGTAGGGACAGTCACGGAGGTGTACGATTTCCTGCGCCTACTCTTTGCGCGTGCAGCGGACGCTTACTCCTATGCTTCGGGTGAGAAGATGGTGCAATATACCGATGACCAGATCCTTGATTTGATTCTCAAAGAGTATGCAGGACAAAAGGTATTTATACTGGCACCTATGGTCAATAACCGCAAAGGACACTACAAGGAACTCTTTGAGACCATTCGCCGCAAAGGGTACTTACATGTCCGCGTGGACGGCGAGGTACAAGAAATCACACCTGGCATGAAACTCGACCGCTACAAGAATCACACGATTGAGGTGGTGGTAGATAGGTTAAAGGTGAAAGGTGAGAGGTTAGAGGTTAGAGGCGAAGAAATAGGCGAAGACTTAAAGCGTCTTCGCGCCACCGTGGATAAAGCCATGACTCAAGGCAATGGCGTAATGGCAATAGCTCTACCATCTAACAGCGGTAGCGGTCTAACATCTACCAACGAACATAGTGAGCGATCTAACATCCGCTACTTCTCTCGCCACCTCATGTGTCCCACTACGGGTATGAGTTATGCCGAACCTGCACCGCATACTTTCTCCTTCAACTCGCCACAGGGTTGGTGCCCTTGCTGTAGAGGACTCGGCAGAATCAAAGACGGACTCCAGAGTCCAGATGCTGGACTTTCTGACCTAACCAATATCATTCACGATGATGACAACTGGTACACACGCATGCTTGCTTATGTACAGCAGGGAGATGAGGAAAAAGAGGAGAAAGAGGAGCAGTGGGTAGTATGTCCCGCATGCCAAGGACAACGCCTCAGCCGCGAAGCACTCAGTTTCCGTATCGCGGACAAGAATATCGCCGAACTCTCGGCTATGGACATAACTGACCTCAGAGCATGGTTGATGAATGTCCCAGCCCGCCTAACCAACAAGCAGCGCGCCATTGCCGAACCTATCATCAAAGAAATTATCTCCCGCCTCGGCTTTATGCTCAGCGTCGGGTTGTCATATTTGTCCCTCTCACGCTCATCGGATAGCCTATCGGGCGGAGAGAACCAGCGTATCCGTTTGGCAACGCAGGTCGGCAGTAAGTTGGTCAATGTGCTCTATATCTTAGATGAACCCAGTATCGGTCTCCACCAACGCGACAACCAGCGTCTTATTGATTCGCTCAAACAGTTGCGCGACATGGGCAACTCCGTCATTGTGGTGGAACACGATGAGGATATGATGCGTCAGGCAGACTATATCATTGATATTGGTCCCAAAGCAGGTCGCTTGGGCGGACATATCGTCTTCAGCGGCACCCCCGCCGAACTCCTCAAGTCCGACACCCTCACCGCCAAATACCTCAGCGGCGAACTCTCCGCAACATTAAACAATACTACACAATCCTATACCACACTACACAATTCTACACCCACCCTCGTTCTTCGAGGCTGCCACGGCAACAACCTCAAAGGCGTGGACATCGATTTCCCGCTCGGACAAATGATTGCCGTCACGGGTGTATCGGGTAGTGGCAAATCCACCCTTATCAACCAAACGCTCTACCCTATCCTCAGCCAGCATTTCTACCGCAGCTTGCGCGCGCCACTGGCATACGACAGCATAGAGGGTATAGAGCATATCGACAAAGTGATCGGCGTGGACCAATCGCCTATCGGTCGCACACCGCGTAGTAATCCTGCCACCTATACGGGCGTCTTTACCGATATTCGCAACCTCTTTGCCCAACTCCCCGAAAGTAAAATTCGCTCGTGGAAAGCGGGTCGATTCTCATTCAATAATACGGGTGGACGCTGCGAAGAGTGCAGCGGCAATGGCTACAAGACCATACAAATGCACTTCCTGCCCAATGTGTATGTGCCATGCGAAGTGTGCAGCGGACAGCGCTACAACCGCGAGACACTCGAAGCACGCTTCAAGGGCAAGTCTATCGCCGATGTGCTGGACATGACCATCAACCAAGCAGTAGAGTTCTTCGAAAGCCAACCATATATATTGAAGAAAATCAAGACCTTGCAGGATGTAGGACTGGGTTATATCAAACTGGGACAATCATCCACTACGCTATCGGGTGGCGAGAGCCAGCGCGTGAAACTGGCTACCGAACTCGCACGCCCAGGTACAGGCAAGACCTTGTATATTTTGGACGAACCTACTACGGGGCTGCATTTCGAGGATGTCCGCGTACTGATGGGCGTCTTGCGCCGCTTGGTGGATAAGGGCAATACGGTAATTATCATCGAACACAATCCCGATGTCATTCGCTCCTGCGACTATATTGTGGACATGGGTCCCGATGGCGGTCGCGAAGGTGGCACCGTCGTTGCCACAGGCACAGTGGACGACCTCCGCAACAACCCGCATAGCATCACTGGCAGGTATATCTAACGACAGCTATATCACCGCTGACAACAAGAAAAGTTTACTTTTATCACCCTACATGGTGCTTTTTCTTGCGTATATCCATTTTTTTTTGTAACTTTGCACCCGAAAACGGAAACCATGAATTTATCACCTCTCCTCATACTCACCCTTGTCATTGGCATCATTTGGTTTGTGCCTATCGTGTGTCGCAAGATTCATGTGCCCAGCATTGTGGGTTTTATCTTGGCGGGTATTGTGATAGGACCATCGGTATTGGGAGTCGCAGGACAAACACCCACTATCAAGATTCTCGGCTCGCTGGGCATGCTGTATATCATGTTCCAATCGGGTAGTGAAATTGACATCAACGACTTCAAGCAATACAAGTATCGCTCTCTCTTCTTCGGATTGTGTACATTCTTCATTCCTTTTGGTTTGGGTCTTATCACCAGCCGCTACCTGCTCCCCTATGGTTGGCTGCCCAGTCTGTTATTAGGTGCCATGTATGGTAGTCATACGCTGATGACCTATCCTATTGTCAGTCGCTATGGCGTGCAAAAGAATGTGGCAGTCAATATCACGGTAGGAGCCACTATGGTGGCTATCATCCTGTCACTCATCGTGTTGGCTATCGTAGAAGGCTGGAGCCGTTCGGCACAGAGCATCACGGAGTATGCTATACAATTATCCTTAGTGGCTATCTTCCTATTCAGCGTACTATGGCTCTTCCCCCGCTTTGCGCGTATGTTCTTCAAGCGCTATCGCGACCCTATCTCCGAGTTTATGGTCGTGATGCTAATGCTGGTAGGTAGCGCATTACTCGCCGACTTAGCTGGTCTTGAGGGTATCTTGGGTGCCTTCCTTTGTGGTGTCTCGCTCAATCGCTTGCTACCCAACCGTTCGCCACTCATGAACCGTATCAATTTCGTTGGCAATAGCATCTTCGTGCCATTATTCCTCATCAGCGTCGGCTTAATGATTGATATCCATGCTTTTTGGAGCGGCTGGACCACTGTGACCATTGCGGTTGTAATGATTATCACCAAGTTGATTGGCAAGGGTCTTGCAGCATGGATCGCGCAAGTCGTTTTCCGTTTCTCCAAACACGAGCGACAACTGATTTTCGGTCTTTCCCATGCCACCGCAGCAGGTACATTGGCGATTGTTACGATTGCCTACCAAATGGGGCTCCTATCTTCGGATGTGCTGAATGCTTCTGTCCTTATGATCTTGGTGCTGTGTACCACTGCCAGTTTCATATCCGAGCATGCCGCTAAGGAGTTGGCTTTGCAAGAGAGTGCCAAACTCGAATCTGACCACGAGGACGACTATTGGTTGCTCACTTCCGTTGGTAAAGACTTACGCCCTACGCTGCGTGAGATAGGCGAGATGGCTTCGCTGGATAATATAGAGATTAAGCAATCTGCCGACTGGCTGGATGTCTCAAACATGGTAGAACACACCAGCAAGTCCGTGATTGTGTATAATGAAGTGCAACCCATCAACACCATCAACCGCCTTGTGGTAGCCGTTCCACGCTATGCCGAGAAGGAGCGCGACTTCATCACCTGCTTTGGTCTCGTACGCCGTTTAGCAGGCGAGTTGGGTGCTAAAGTGGTGTTCTATGCCCACTCCGACACGCAAGTAGCATTGCAAGCCATGTGCCGTCGCCCTGGCAAGTACCTGCGCGCTGCGTTCCGCAATATGGACGGATGGGAAGAAGTCGGCATCATCTCGCAAACAATAGTGGAAAACGATATGCTGGTGCTGCTGTCTTCGCGCAAATCCACAGCCAGCTACAACCCTCTCTTTGAGCGTATTCCTACCATGCTCAAAGAGCATTTCACACACTTCAGTTCGATGGTCGTTTACCCAGAACAGCTCACTGGCGGACCCGATATGGACACACTGCTCATGGAGATTCCACCAGCCAGTACGACTTGGTCTATCATTTCGCGTGTAAAACGCTTCTTGCGCAAGATATGGGAATCAATATATCCAAACACTAAACAGTAGCACTGCGGCCACTAAACACTAAACACCAAACACAATGTCCTACTTACAACGATTAGCACAAGTCTTTGCCCATGAGGTGGGAAACCGTTTGTCGGAATACACTTTCGTATTCCCCAACCGCCGTGCAGGACTATTCTTCCGCCGACACTTAGGGCAAGCTTTGGATAAGCCCATTTTCTCGCCCCGCGTAATGACAATCAACGAGTGCTTCCGCTCCCTTTCCAATCTGCATGTCGCCGACCAACTCACCCTGCTCATACGACTATATGCCTTGTATCGTGACCTACGCCCCGACCCAGACCCATTAGAACAGTTCCTGCATTGGGGCAAGATGATGTTGGCAGACTTCTCGGAGATAGATAACCACCTCGTTTCCAATGTAGAAGCTCTATACGAGGCTGTCAAAGATGTGCACGACATCGACGAGCATTACCTATCGCTGACCGACAAGCAACGCAATGCTATCAAGAAGTTCTGGGGCGACTTTTATGCCTCTACCGACAAAAACGACAACCCATTGCACCACCGTTTCATTCGTACATGGGAATTGCTCTATCCGCTCTATCAAGGGCTACGCGACAGTCTCCTGTCCGACCAACTGGCTTACGAAGGCATGCTCCATCGTCATGTGCTTGAACATTGGCAGCAGATACCCGATAGCGCATTTGAGCAGCACTATGTGTTTGTGGGCTTCAATGCCCTCACCGAGTCGGAGCGCCAGTTGCTCATTCATCTTCGCGACCGCGGTTGTGCCGACTTCTATTTCGACTACGAGGACACCTATCTTTCCGACCCAGAGAACCGCGCTTCGCTCTTCCGCGAGGATAACCTGCGCACTTTCCCTTCGCGCTACCAAGTGCCTCATCGCACCAACACCGAACGCCCTACGATCACCCTCCTATCGGTGGAATCCACCGTGGGCGAAGCACGCGAGGTGTATCATGTGTTGAACGAACTCTATCCCAAAGATACGCCACGGACCACCGACTACACACGCACGGCGGTCGTACTGCCCGATGAGCAACTGCTCATTCCGCTGCTCGACTGTTTCCCTGAGGGGGTGCAGAAAATCAATGTCACCAGGGGCTACCCGCTGCGCGCTTCGGAGTTGTAT
Organism: Paludibacteraceae bacterium; assembly: GCA_045590995.1. Lineage (GTDB taxonomy): Bacteria > Bacteroidota > Bacteroidia > Bacteroidales > Paludibacteraceae > Colicola. Next base: position 31,839 of record JAZNRY010000035.1, read on the forward strand.
ATGCCCATCGCCTATCCCGAGCAATACTTCTCACCCATGCCTGCAACTGGCGAAGAAATGATAGCCACCTTGCGCCAACGCCTCTGCGACATGCGCACACCTGCCAATAGCGAAGCATGCTACCTGCTCACCAAGGCGTTGGATATGACAGAGCATGCACTGGCGCAATATCCTCAACTCACTATCTCTGCCGAGGCGGTCATGCAGATACTGCGTATGCTGACCATGCAAAGCACCATTCCCTACACGGGCGAACCTTTAGACGGCTTGCAGGTCATGGGTGTGCTGGAGACACGCGCGCTGGACTTCGACAACCTCATCATCACGGGCTTCAACGACGACCTCTATCCGGGTCGCGCACACAATAATAGTTTTATACCATATATCCTCCGCCGCGGATTTGGACTGCCTACCCCCGAGAGGCAGGATGCTATTTTTGCATACAATTTCTATCGTATGCTGTCCTACGCCAAACGCGTATGGTTCATCACCAATGCCGTAGCCGATGACCAACACTCTGGCGAGGTGTCGCGCTATTTCTACCAGCTGCAATGGCAATACGGCGTCAACATCGAGCAAGTGAGTATTGTGAGTCCACTATCCACACCTACAAAAAAAGCCATTGAGGTCATCAAAGACGCCCTTGTTTTAGACCAATTATCTCAGGTTCGCCAACGCGGGTTCTCTGCTTCGGCGATGAACTCCTATCTATTCTGCCAAAAGCAATTCTACTACCGCTATGTGCGAGGCATACACGAGCCCAAGCAGGAAGAAGATGTTACCGCTTCAGACGCAACAATAGGAACCGTATTGCACGAGGTGATGCAAACGCTATATGCCCCCTATGCCAACCTAACCGTGACAGCATCCGACATACAATCCATCATAGATGCACTCACTGATGACAAATGGGACGAACTGCCCATTGATGCGATACGCAACGATTGCCTTGCACGCTATGTTGTACAGAATTATGTACGCAACATATTGGCATACGACAAGCTACAAGCGCCTTTCACCTATCTTGAAAGCGAACAGAAAGTGCAAGGAAAACTCAATGTACCACAAGTGGGCGTAGTGCCTTTCTATGGTTTTATTGACCGCATTGATAAACAAGGCAACACCTTGCGCGTTATAGACTACAAGACGGGCAAAGCACAAGTAGAATACCGTGATATGGAGCATGTTTTCCATCGCACGGAAAATCAAGATAAGGCATTGCAGACCCTACTCTATTGCTGGCTACTCAACCAACAAAAGCCATCCTACATGAATAGCAGCACATGCCTTGCGCCACACATATATCCTGCACGAGGTATGTCGAAATCCGAAGATGTGAATACGCTCATTCACGCTACTGGGGAAACTGAATTTGTCTTTGATACTAAAACGGAAACAGCGTTTTTAGAGGGGCTTTCAACCTTATTACAAGAAATTCACAACGCTGCCATACCCTTTATGCCTACCGAACAAACACAACGCTGTCAGTCCTGTGCGTTCTTTGCGTTGTGTAAATAATCGCTAACCCATCGCCTGCAATTTATCTTCCATTTGCAGCAGTTCATCGCGCAGGCGGGCTGCCACATCAAAGTTGAGGTCTTTCGCCGCTGCCAACATCGCTTTGCGTTGTTTGTCAATTGCTTTGCGCAAGTCCTTGGCATTGTATTGCTGCCATGCGGCTGTCTTCCAACCCTCTTGAATCTTCTTCTCCAGCACCTTCTGTTCCTCTTGTTCTTTGCGCATGAGGGCTATCAGCGGACTGGATTCTATCTTCTTGTTCAGTGCCGTTGGGGTAATGTTATTCGCTTCGTTGTATGCCATCTGCTTGGCACGCCTACGGTTGGTCTCGTCGATTGTCATCTGCATCGAACGCGTGATACGGTCGGCGTACATAATCACATGTCCGTTCACATGGCGTGCAGCACGACCTGCTGTCTGTGTCAGCGAACGATGGTCGCGCAAGAAACCCTCTTTGTCGGCATCCAGTATAGCCACCAGCGACACTTCGGGTAAGTCCAATCCCTCACGCAGGAGGTTCACACCCACCAGCACATCGTATAGCCCACGCCGCAAGTCTTCCATGATCTGCACACGCTCCAGCGTATCTATATCCGAGTGGATATACGCCGAACGCACGCCATAGCGACGCAGGTATTCGTCCATCTCTTCCGCCATGCGTTTGGTAAGCGTTGTCACCAGCACACGCTCCTCGCGCTCCACACGCTGGCGTATCTCTTCCATCAAATCATCCACCTGATGATCCAATGGGCGCACCTCTATCTCTGGATCCAGCAGACCCGTAGGACGAATCAATTGGTCTATCACCACTCCCTCCGAACGCTTCAACTCGTAGTCCGCAGGCGTAGCCGATACATAGATAGTCTGTCCTGTTTTTTGCTCAAACTCATCAAAGGTCAACGGTCGGTTATCGCGCGCCGCAGGCAGGCGGAAACCATATTGTACGAGGTTGTCTTTGCGCGCTTTATCCCCACCAAACATAGCATGAATCTGAGGCACGGTGACATGGCTCTCATCAATCACCAGCAGCATATCCTTCGGAAAATAATCCAACAAACAATACGGCGGTGTACCTGCTTCGCGACCATCAAAGTAGCGGCTATAGTTCTCAATGCCAGAGCAATAACCCAACTCTTGTATCATCTCCAAATCATATTTCACGCGTTCCTCTATGCGCTTGGCATAGAGCGGTTCGCCTATCTCTTGGAAATGCATCACCTGATTAGCCAAGTCCAATTTGATTTGCGTGATGGCGGTCGCCATCTTGTCGGGGTTGGTACAGAAGATCGTAGCAGGGTAGATATTATAGGTATCAAACGCATCGATTACATCCAGTGTCACCAAGTCCAGTGTAGTGATAGCGTCTATCTCGTTGCCAAAGAACTCAATGCGCAACACATAGTCAGCGTATGCGAGGGCTATATCCACTGTGTCGCCTTTCACGCGAAAGCGACCGCGCGTGAGTTCATTGTCGTTGCGCACATACTGCGATTCCACCAGTGCATGTAGCAATGCCTCTATTTTGAAGGGCTTGTATTTCTCTACCGTTATACACGACTGGCTAAAATCCTGCGGGTTACCAATACCGTATAGGCAACTCACCGACGACACCACAACCACATCTTTCCGTCCGCTCAGCAGTGCCGCTATCGCACTCAGTCGCAGTCGGTCTATCTCTTCGTTGATAGATAGGTCTTTTTCAATATAGGTGTCGGTAGAGGGGATATAGGCTTCAGGTTGGTAGTAGTCGTAGTACGAAACGAAGTATTCCACGGCATTGTGTGGAAAGAACTGGCGCATCTCGCTGTATAGCTGTGCGGCAAGGGTCTTGTTGTGGCTGAGAATCAGAGTTGGGCGATTTGCTTGAGCAATCACATTGGCTATTGTGAAGGTCTTACCCGAACCCGTCACGCCGAGTAGCGTCTGTGCCTCGGCTCCCATACGCAAACCGTCCACCAGTTGGCGGATAGCTTCGGGCTGGTCGCCCATGGGCTGGTATGTAGAACTAAGGCGGTACATGCGTTATTATAATTGGTATCTGGCAGCCAGAAGCCAGAAGCCCATCATCTTTGGCTTCAGGTATCCGGCAGCCAAATTCATCTCACCCTTCTTTTATTCAGTTCCTGCTGATATTGCTTTGCCACGGCGCTGTGTTTGCTGTAGCTGGAGGAGAACACATGCGTACCCGAGAAATCGGGATTAGCGCACATGTATAGGTAATCCGTTTTGGGGGCATTCAGCACGGCATCAATCACATCGGGACGAGCCAAGCGGATAGGTCCGGGGGGCAAACCACGCTGGGTGTAGGTGTTGTATGGTGAATCTATTTTCAGGTGTCGTTTCAGCACGCGGCGCATCTTGAAGTCCCCCACTGCAAAGATTACGGTTGGGCAGGCTTGCAAAGCAATACCTTTGCGCAGACGGTTAATGTAGAGCGATGCTATGGTAGGGTGTTCCTCTTTTCTGTTGGTTTCCGATGCCACGATAGATGCCAATGTAGCCACTTCTACTGGGGTTAAACCTATTTGCTTGGCTTTGGAAAGACGCTCTTCGTTCCAAAATCGTTGATATTCCTTGTGCATACGCGCAAATAGTTGGTCGGGAGTAATAGTCCAATACACCTCGTAGGTATTCGGAATAAACAAGCACACTGCCGTCTCTGGTGTTAGTCCAAATTTTGCCATATAGGTCTTGTCGGTCAGTCGTTCAAGGACTTCTGCGGAGTCTAATAGCAATTTCTTATCCATCAAACCTGCCAATTGCGCGGGCGTACGCACGGCTTGCGTAAAGGACAAACGAATAGGTGTCTCTTCGCCCAACTGCAAACGACGGATCAAATGTTTATTACCCATCTCTGCGGGGAAACGATAGTAGCCTTTTTTGGGTTGATGATAGAGCATATGTTTGCTGTGTGCGTGCCAAGTGTCCTCCGATTGTACTTCATAATCCATACACATCAAGCAGTATAGCGAATCTGCTGACATGTCAGGATATACATAATAACTATGACTTTCGCCATCACGACTAACAAAATTACATACTTCTAAGCGATAATACTGCTCTATAAAGCCCACAAAGACGACCAGCAAAGCGATAGCAGCTACAAAGAAAATCTTTTTCACATTTTTCATAATCAAGATGTTTTTTCTAAACAATCCATGGTCTTCACGCATGTATCTTTTTTCCAAAAAACCGAGTTCAAGTGAACTTGGACTCGGTTTTTCAAAAACGCTGCGGAAGGAGGGGGATTCGAACCCCCGGTACGGTTACCCGTACGACAGTTTAGCAAACTGTTGGTTTCAGCCACTCACCCATCCTTCCCCACGCCTCAGCGTGATAAGACATGCTTTGTCTGAAATGCTTTTTTTCGAAAGCGCCTGCAAAGGTACTACAAAAAATGCACATGTGCAAATTTTTTTAGAAAAAAATGTATTTTTGGATAAAAAAAGTGCACATGGGCTGCATTTCACTCGTTTCTTCGCATACCATTCGGTTACCACTCTGACTTTCCCGCCACCCCCGCAACCAGATTACTTCTCAATGATGATTGTTAAAGGAACATCAGAGTGGTAACGAAGTGGTTTCGATAGAAATCAGCGATTTTTGTCGGTTTGTCACCCTACGATTTTTTTAGGTGAACAGTGGAACAGCTGTTTTTATACTTTCGTCCCCGTACGTGCGCGGACGAGGATTAGAAAAGAACTGTTCAACTGTTCCACTGTTACACTGTTACACCATCTTTTGCTAAAAGTTCTTTCATTGGCTATTATTCTGCCTCATCGTATCATAAATCGACTTATTCGGGCAATAACTTTGATAATTTTCTACGATTTTGGTTGTGCAAAATCCAAAAATCTTGCGTATTTCAAAAAAAAGTAGTAATTTTGCAGCACTGATTGGAATATACAATACTATGATCACATTCATCATCTCCCTCATTGCCCTTGTGGTTGGATTTATTTTCTACGGTACGCTCGTGGAGCGTGTGTTTGTCATTAACTCCAAGGCACCAACGCCAGCCATTACCCAAGCCGACGGCGTGGACTTTGTGCCAATGAAACCATGGCGAATCTTCCTTGTGCAGTTCCTCAACATCGCGGGACTGGGACCTATATTCGGCGCTATCATGGGTATCTTCTATGGCCCTTCGGCATTCCTCTGGATTGTACTGGGTACCATTTTTGCTGGCGGTGTACACGACTACCTCAGCGGTATGATGTCAATACGCAAAGGTGGCGCATCATTGCCTGAAGTGGTGGGCACGGAACTGGGCAAGGGCGTGCAGATTTTTATGCGACTGCTCTCGATTGTGTTGCTCGTATTGCTGACTACTACATTCTTGTCGGGACCCGCCACCTTGTTGCAAGGACTGGCAGGATTAGGAACCATGACTTTCCATGGACATCTTATCCCTATTGTATGGGTATTGATTATCTTCGGCTACTATACATTGGCTACGGTGTTACCTGTAGATAAACTCATCGGTCGGTTCTACCCTATCTTCGGTGGCGTTTTGCTGTTTATGGGAATCGGCATAATGGTGGTGATGCTTAGTCAGTTTGGCGGAGAAATGCCCGAATTGACCGATGGTTTGCACAACCGTCAGACCAACGGTTTGCCTCTTTTTCCGATGATGTTTGTCAGTATTGCCTGTGGTGCTATTTCGGGTTTCCACGGCACGCAATCGCCACTGATGGCACGCTGCGTGACCAACGAACGCCAAGGGCGTTGGATTTTCTACGGTGCCATGGTAGCAGAGGGTATATTAGCATTGATTTGGGCTGCCGCAGCAGGTACCATGTTCGCTGACCCAGAGGCTGGTTTGTACGGCATAGACGGACTTCAGGCTTTTGCCGCAGCGCACCCAGGTGAAAACATCGCCGCATTGGTCGTGGACAAGGTTTCTCGTTCGTGGTTAGGTACAATAGGTGGCATCTTAGCGATTATCGGCGTGATTGCCGCTCCTATCACTTCGGGCGACACGGCACTGCGTTCGGCTCGACTGATTGTGGCAGACTTCATACACCTCAACCAACGCCCTATCCGCAACCGACTGATGATTGCTATTCCGCTGTTCCTATGCGTGTTTGGTATGGTCTTCGTGGATTTCAACATCGTTTGGCGTTATTTTGCATGGACCAATCAGACTTTGGCAGTCTTCACCCTGTGGGCAGGAACGGTTTTTCTCTACAAGAACTCGCGAACGCTCAATAAATACCCATACGCCTATCTCATCGCGTTGATTCCAGCACTCTTCATGACGATGGTGAGTGTGAGTTATATCTTCATTGCGCCAGAGGGTTTCCAATTCGCACAGTTGGGCTTGAGTTGGATAGCATACCTGATTGCAGGTCTTACCACAGCAGCATTGCTCATTGGCTTTGCCTATTGGACGAAGGCTAATAAGTAAGGTTTTTTGTGTGATTATTTGCGCAATCCAAAATAATTCACTACCTTTGCAGCGTCAATTGCTTTGCAGCGTCAATTGTATAGGACACTTCTATAATTATACCCTAATATCATAAAAATATGAAACGAATACCCACACTCCTTGCAGCAGTACTCCTGCTTTTGACAGCCAACCTCAATGGCGCTAATGTAAAAACAGGCATCGAAGTACTGCGTGAAAACAATTTCAGCATCTTACAAGGCAAACGAGTAGGTCTCACGACCAACCCCACTGGCGTTGATAGTCAACTACAATCCACCATCGACATCCTTTGGCAAGCACCCAATGTGAACCTCGTAGCCCTCTACGGACCCGAACACGGTGTGCGTGGAAACATACACGCAGGCGACCATGTGGATAACGAAGTGGACAAAAAAACGGGACTCAAAATGTACTCCCTCTACGGCAAAACACGCAAACCGAACAAAGAGATGATGGACGAAATAGATGTCATGGTCTATGACATTCAAGACAACGGATGCCGCTCCTACACCTATATCTCTACATTAGGTATGCTCATGGAAGCATGTATCGAACACGGCAAAGAACTGGTCGTTCTTGACCGCCCCAACCCACTCGGTGGCAAGAAGATTGAAGGCAACCTTGTGGAAGACGGCTATATCTCTTTCGTGAGCCAATTCAAGATTCCTTACCTCTACGGTCAAACGCCTGGCGAGTTGGCGCTCTACCTCAATGCCACTGACTATGAGAACAAATGCCAACTGACAGTAGTAGCCATGGAGGGTTGGACACGCGATATGACATGGGATGAAACAGGACTGGAGTGGATAGTAGCCTCACCACATGTGCCACAAGGCAAATCGGCAGTGTTCTATCCTGTGACGGGTATCTTCGGCGAGTTCGGATATGTGAATATCGGCGTAGGCTACACCCTTCCATTTGAAATCATGGGCGCACCATGGGTAAGCGCAGACACCCTATCCGAAGCACTCAACGCCCTTGAGTTGCCAGGCATAGAGTTCCGCCCAATACACTTCAAGCCATACTACAGCGTCTTCAAAGGCGAACAGTGCCAAGGCGTGCAAATCCATATCCTCGACTACGAGAAAGCCCGACTGAGCGAAATACAATTCCTCATCGTACAAGAGATGATGCGCCTATGGCCAGAACGCAACTGGTTTGAGTTGTGCGATCAAAAACGCTTCGGTATGTTTAACAAGGTATGCGGCACCAATTATATCCGCGAAGAGTTTGGCAAACGCTACCGCTGGGAAGACATCCGCGACTATTGGTACAAAGATGTGGAAGCATATCGCGAAGCAAGTAGCAAGTATTATCTTTATAAGTAGTGTAAAGTAGATAGTTTATAGTTTCAAGGCAGGGCGCTCAAGCGCATAATCCGAGCCTTTACATTTTACACTATACACCTTACACCCAAAAAAATATGAAAAAATACATCGAACGATTGGCGTGGGGAACAGATGCAGGCTTCTACCGTCTTATCCCACAAGAAGTGCTACACCCTGCTACAGAAGCAGATGTGCAAGCCATCATCAAACGCGCACACCAAGAAGGCAAACACATCACCTTCCGTGCTGCTGGCACCAGCTTAAGCGGACAAGCCATCAGCGACAGTTTACTGGTCGTTTGCGGCAAGAAATGGGAACAGTTTTCTGTTGGTAAAGACGCTAAAACAATTACCCTGCAACCTGGTATCGTAGGGCAACGCGTCAATGAGATTCTTCGCCCATACGGCAAGTACTTCTCGCCCGACCCTGCCAGCCTCAAATCGGCGATGGTGGGAGGCATCGTAATGAACAACGCCAGCGGTATGTGCTGTGGCGTACACGCCAATAGCTACCGCGTACTGCAATCCGTGCGTATCATCCTGCCCGATGGCACACTGCTCGACACAGGCGATGAGAAAAGCCGTGCCGCATTCGCCATGAGCCACCCCGCGTTCTTGCGCAAAATAGAAGAACTGCGCCAGCAAACACGGAAGAACATTGCACTCACCGAGCGTATCAAACGCAAATATAGCATCAAGAATGTAACAGGATTGACTATTCTGCCTTTCGTAGAATACAATGATCCTTTTGACATCATAGCCCACCTCATGGTAGGTTCGGAAGGCACATTGGCATTCCTGTCCGCTATCACCGTCAAAACAGCCGACATCACACCACTCTCCACATCAGCACTACTACTATTCCCTACTACCAAGTCCGCCTGCGAAGCCATCACCGAGATGAAGACCACTGGCATGCTCTCTGCGGCAGAATTCTTCGACCGCAAAGCTATGCAAACCGTGGAAAAAGACTTCCCCGAACTGCAAGGACTACCCGCTGATGCTGGCGCCGTACTCATCCGCACCGATGCCCGTACGCAAGAAGAATTAGACAAGAAAAATAGTGTACTACAAACAGTACTCAATAGTTATACCCTCTGCCAAAAAGCACAATTCACATCCGACCCTGTGCTAACGGGTAAGTATTGGGCTATGCGTAGCGGTATTTTCCCCGCCGTAGGCGGTACTCGCGCGGTAGGCACCACCTGCCTCATCGAAGACATCGCTTTCCCCATCGAACATTTGGCGCAAGCCACACTCGACCTGCAACAACTCTTCCGCGAGCATAACTATCCCGAAGCAGTCATCTATGGTCACGCCCTCGAAGGCAACTACCATTTCATACTCAACCAACGCTTTGACACACCAGCAGCCATTGAGCAATACGATCGCATGATGCGCGCCGTAGTGGATTTGGTAGTGGATAAATACCATGGCAGCCTGAAAGCCGAACACGGCACAGGTCGCAACATGGCACCATTCGTGCGCCGCGAGTGGGGCGACGATGCCTACCAACTGATGTGCGAAGTGAAGCGACTCTTCGACCCTGAGAATATTATGAACCCAGGCGTCATCTTCAACGAAGACCCTCAATCCTACCTACAACATATCAAACCATGCCCTAAGGTGCATGAGATGATTGACCGTTGCATTGAGTGCGGCTTCTGCGAAGTGAATTGCGTGAGTTGCGGTTTCGCCCTCTCCAGTCGTCAGCGTATCGTGGTGCAACGCGAGATGAAACGACTAAAAGATTCGAACGAACCTAACGCAAAGAAACTGCTCAAGCAACTCCAAAAAGAGTTTGCGCATATGGGGCGTGACCTCTGCGCAGGCGATGGTCTATGCTCTACCTCCTGCCCTATTAAGATCAATGTGGGCGATTATATCCACCTTGTGCGCGAACACGACATGAGTGCCGCAGGCAAAGTCATCGGCCAATGGGCAGGCAAGAACCTTGCCACGATAGGCAAAGCCCTCACCCCTATTTTAGGCGTAGCACATGTAGCGAAGACCATTATAGGCGATAAGGCAACAAGACTATTAGGAAAAACCATGCACTACGCTTCGGGCGGATTAGTTCCTCTATGGACACCATCATTGCCCAAACCCGTGACACAAAAAGATATTCAAACAGCCAAAGACTATGGTGCAGTACATGGACTGAAGGGATTGCAAGACAAGCGCGTGGTATATTTCCCATCCTGCCTCAACCAACGATTGAGCGCGCCAGGACAACCCCTCGTGAACGACATGACCGAACTGCTCAACAAAGCAGGATTTGAAGTCATCTTCCCTGCTAACATGGAGAACCTATGCTGTGGCACGATTTGGGAGAGCAAAGGCATGCCCGATGAAGCACAACGCAAAGCTGCCGAACTCGAACTCGCTCTGCTCAAAGCCAGCGAAAACGGTCGATTCCCTGTGCTTTGCGACCAAAGCCCATGTCTACACCGCATGCGACACACTATGCAGCATCTGCACCTATACGAACCTGCCGAGTTCATTGATAAGTATGTGCTTAACGAAGTGAAGATTACCCCGCTTGATGCCTGTGTAGCAGTGCATGTTACCTGTTCGACCAAACAAATGGGATTGGCAGACACCATTGTACGCGTAGCAAAAGCATGTGCCAAGAATGTCTTAGTACCCGAAGAAATCGGTTGTTGCGCTTTTGCTGGCGATAAGGGATTCACCGAACCCGAACTCAACGAATGGGCATTGCGCAAACTCAAACCACAAATTGACAAAGCGGGTGCTACCATGGGAGTGAGCAACTCCCGCACCTGCGAGATTGGACTCACCACCCATTCGGGCATTGCGTATCATAGCATAGCCCATCTTGTGAATATGTGCGCCAGCGCACGAGAAAAATGATAAGAAATCCGGGAGCCAGGAGCCGGAACATGGTATCTGGAAGCCGGAAGCCGGAACATGGTATTTGGAAGCCGGAAGCCGGAAGCCGGATACCAAAAAAAAACAGAACAATGAATAACATCGAGATAGAACGCAAATTCCTCGTCTTGAACGAGGACTACAAACAATTAGCCACGAGCCACTATACCATTCAGCAGGGGTATATATGTAAAGAACCTGGGCGTACGGTGCGCGTGCGCATTACGACCCAAGCAGATGGTTCGGAAAAAGCGTATCTAACCATCAAGTCTAAACCCAATGCCAACGGTTTCTCACGCTTCGAATGGGAAAAAGAGATTGCCCCCACAGATGCCAAGCAACTGATTGACATGTGCCTGCCAGGAGTTATTGAGAAGACCCGCTGGCTTATTCCTGCCTCCCCCATGCCTTTACACCTTACCACCCAGACCGCGACAGAGTTGCCACATCTCACTTGGGAAGTGGACGAGTTTCATGGACGACTGGCAGGACTAACCATTGCCGAATTGGAGTTGGAAAGCGAAGACCAACCCTATGAGAAATTGAGTTTCGTTGGCGAAGAAGTAACGGGGAATCCACGCTACTATAATGCCAATATGTAGGGATTTTTTCACTTTTTTCAGCAAAAATGAAAATAAATTTGGTCAATTCAATAAAAAGTTGTAATTTTGCAGGTCATTTTGGTGCAAAATGCACAAGACAAACGAAATAAATAACAAAAAAATATTATGACAACATTACAAAGAATTAGAAATCATGGCGTTATCCTCCTCGTTGTAGTAGGAGTAGCTATGTTGGCGTTCATTTTGGGCGACTTTTTGAACTCAGGTAGTAGTTTTTTCAATCGCAGCCGCGAAAATGTGGGTGTGATAGCAGGTCACAAAGTTCACTATACTGAGTATGAGGCAGCAAAAGATCAATTAACCGAGGTGTACAAGATTGAGAGCGGAAGCAATGACATCAACGAAGAGTTGTCAAACCAAATCCGTAATCAAGTATGGCAAATGCTATTGATGGACTACACCCTCCGCGAGCAAGCCGCTGAGATAGGTATGGATGTAACCGCAGAAGAGTTGAGCGAATTGTGCATCGGCGCAAACCCTCATCAATTGATTCGCCAACGCCGCGCTTTCTACGATGAGACTGGTAACTTCAATCGTTCCGCACTCATCAGCTTCTTAAATTCATTAGCGCAAGAACCTGAGACACAAGAACAAGCAGCCAACATGCAACAAGCCAAGACTTATTGGATGTACTGGGAGAATGCCGTTCGTTTGACCCACTTGCAAGAAAAATACACAGACTTGCTGGGCAAAATGTTGGTTGCCAACCCATTGGACGCTAAATACGCGTTTGAGGCTCGTCAAAACACTGCAGATGTAACCTATGTAACCCAACCTTATTTCGCAGTGGCAGACTCATTGGTGAAAGTGACCGACGCTGACATCAAAAAACGCTATAATGCACAAAAAGAGCAATACAAGCGCACTCCTAACCGCTCATTGGTATATGTAAGTTTCCCTATCGTTCCATCCGAGCAAGACTATGCTGAAGTAGAGAAACTCTTGAAAAGCATTGAGAGCGATTTCCAAACCAAAGAGGATGTAGCTGCTATTGTGAACAGCAATTCGGATATTTTGTACGATGGTCGCGACTACTCTGAGAGCACCATTCCTGCTGAGTATAAAGAGTTTGCTTTCGGCAAGGGCGCTAAGAAAGGTCAATACACCGAATTGACATTTGTTGACGGCACCTATGCTATGGCTCGCATCATGGATTGTGGTTACACCAAGTCAGACTCTGTAAAACTGACGCTTGTAGCTAATGGCGAAGGTGCAGAAGATGTGGAATTAGGTTGGTATCAAGCAACAGATTTGCAAAAGAATATTGCCGAGCCTGCTTTTGCTGGCAGAGTAGGAACTCAATTTACCGTATCAACAGGTATGGGCGAGCAAACCTTCAAGATTGCAGATAAGAGCAAACCTACTCCAAAAGTTAAGTTGGCTATTTTGAGCCGCAAAGTAACACCAAGCAGCAAAACTTATGGTGCATTGTACAACGAAGCGAAGCAGTTTATCGTAAACAACGGCACAGAAGAACTCTTGCGTCAATCTGCTGTTGAGCAAGGTTTGTCTCTCACTCCAGCATACGGATTGGATGTCAATGCAGACAAAGTAGGCGATTTGAAAAACAGCCGTCCTATCGTTCGTTGGGCTTACGAAGCTACCAAAGGTAAAGTCAGCGATGTATTCGAATGTGGCGACCAATTCATTGTTGCCGTACTGACTGAAGTGAATGACGGCGAATACCGTACCTTGGAAGAGGTTCGCGGCGAGTTGCACATGCAAGTTATGACTGACAAGAAAGCGGAATACATCATCAATCAACTCAACGGCGTAAACACCTTGGAAGAAGCAGCTAAGTTGTTCGACACCGAAATCAAGAACGCAACAGGTGTTTCGTTGGCATCATCTCGCTTTGGAACATCAGGTGTTGAGCCAGCTGTGATTGGTGCTGCATTGGCATTGGAGAACAACACCACTTCTGCACCAGTAAAAGGCAATAGCGGTGTATATATGTTGCATGTAGGCGATAAGAAAACAGCAGAAGGCGAACTCAATACCGATACAGAGATACAACAATTGAACATGCGCAACTCCTACTCTGCATACCAAGCGATAGCCTTGGTAGAGCAAGAAGCTAAAGTAGAAGACAATCGCGCACGCTTCCAATAAGAAGATATTGAAATAATCCATACATGAGAGTACCGAGCCAAAGAGGTTCGGTACTTTTTTTATACAAAATTTGTATAATTCAAAAAAAAGCAGTACCTTTGTACGCTTAATTTTAATTCATATGAAACATTTCGCGCTTTTCTTCACTATTTTGATGAGTGTAGCCATGGCAGCACAACATGGCACAATCAATATCCAAACAAACTTGGACAGCACCATCAACTATCAATACGCTATTGACACATTAGAGAGTTATCAAGTTGGACCAGGTATCATTTACACACGCTTTGACATCACTACGAATAAAGCGAATGATATTCGCCATTGCTACCTATACGAGGTGGATTTGACCAACCCTTATAATACCGTAGAAGAAAGCCACAGCACTACCATCGGCAACACCGAGCGTATGGCAGATGCACATGTGCGTTTGGATGCACCCATGCACCGTTCTATCGGTTCGGTTAACTGCAATTTCTGGATAGTATCTTCTCAAGATGAAGGTCAATATAATGGTTTGACTGGCGTAGCTTGTACAGGACAAGTACGCAATGGCAAGATTGGAGCCAACATCACCAACTGGAATATCGGTCATGGTAATCCAGATCCTGTGTTGGGGCGTACGCAAGACATTGGATACCTAATGATTGATGCCGACAAGCGGGCACACATTGACCAATTCTCTTGGGATGCGCATTTGGCGATTGGCGATCAAGCCATGCCTATCAGCGAAACCAACCGCAACCGCAGCAATCCTGGAGACAATGAAGTCGTTATGTTCAATTCGGACATGGGAACAAAAAAGACTTTGACCAAGGAGGAGATTGACAAACGCTTGGGTACCAATTTGCCAATGATTGAACTCGTTGTTAAGTTGGAACAAGATTGGGCTATCAATCAACATCTATTTGCAGAAGTAGTAAGCATCAACACCACGGGTGGAACAAAAATAGAAGATGGTTATGCCGTTTTCCGCGGACGAGGTACAGGCAAGACCTTCCTTGAAACCGCCAAGGTAGGCGATCGAGTGCAATTCATCATCGGCATGTACGAATCACTATCTGGCGAGCGTCCTAATATCAAGCAACTCAGCGCAGGCAACTGCTATGTACTACGCGAAGGCAGACTCACCAACCGCAATTGGAATGAAGATTACAACAACAAGAACTATCCTCGTACAGGTTTTGGTGTGAGCAAAGACCACAATACCCTGTGGATGTTGGTGATGGAGAAACCGGGTATGTACACCCATGAGATGGCATCAATCCTTCGCCATTTCGGAGCATGGGAAGCTACAGGCGCCGATGGAGGCGGTAGCGCGCAATTCAACTTGGGTGGAAAAATCATCAATCCGACTACCGAAGGACTTCCTCGCGCCGTGGGTAATAGCATATTCTTGTTTTCAACAGCGCCCGATGACAACATAGTTACCGAAATGCGTACTACTTCAACCTTCATTCGCTTGCCTAAGTATGCTGCTATTAAACCCGATTTCCTTGGCTACAACCAGTATGGAATGTTGGTTGACAAAAAATTACCCGATGTAGCACTATCTTGTAATCCTGAAACGGGATATATCACCGAAGACGGATATTTTGTTTGTCTCGGAAGTGGCACCTTAACTGCCACATATGGTAATGCATCACTCCCCATAGAAATCATTATTGTAGATGAAGGCAATCCTGCACTGCGTTTGAACAATGTGTTGATTTCCAACAAGACACCTTACGAAATTGAAATTAATGGTGTAGTAGATAATAAGCAATTCAAGATACTCCCCTCTGCAGTAGAATGGACGATTGAAGACAATAGTATCTGCGATATTGACGACCAAGGTGTGTTGCACGCTCTGAGAAATGGAGTTACCACAGTACATGGTCACTTGGGCGAAACCACCATGACGCTCACAGTTCAAGTAGAACTGATAGAGAAAGATGTATTGCTTTGGGAAGACATGATCAATGTAGATGAGCGTTGGACACTAAATGCCTCAGTTGCATCGTGGAATAGCGATTTCACAACAGATGAAAACGGCAATGCTTGTCTATACATGAATTTCAATGGTGGGCGTGTGGCACAACTATCTGTCGTAGCCGATACGCTACTTTACTCAACTCCCAAACAATTAGAACTCAAGTTGACACCTCAAGGTAATCTTATTGAGCGTATAGACATGGGTTTCACAGCCAACAACGGAACAAATGGCAATTATGCATGCATAGATATTACGCCAGACCAACTATTAAGTATCACGATTAATCTTGATAGTTTGTTTGAAGTAAGCGATGATATTGCCATCTATCCTATCAAGCTCAAAAACATCGCTTTCAGCATGAACAAGAAAGCGGATAAGAAAGAATACAACATTCCTTTTGAGGGCATCTATTTACACTACGGCAAGCAAGTCACTACCGATTTAGAATGCCCTACCTCACCACAAGCACCAGAAAGCAATGCACAAAAAATGCTGCGTAACGGACAATTAATCATTATTAAAAACAATAAAACTTACAACATTTTAGGTCATGAAATCACTGAAAAGCATTAATCCTTGGCTTTGGGTACCTACCTTGTACTTCTTGGAGGGTATTCCCTATTTCTTAGTTAATAACATCTCCATGGTTATGTTTAACCAAATGGGTGTACCCAATGGCGAGATGTCATTCTTCACCACATTGCTTTACTTCCCTTGGGCACTGAAGTTCTTGTGGGCTCCATTCGTAGATCTCATCAAAACCAAACGTTGGTGGTTCCTCACTATGCAATTCCTCATGTTGGGATTGGCAGTATTGACCATTTTCTCTATTCCTCATCCATCGCCTGAAGTCATCGCTGCTATGGGTACTGAGGTGAAGCTCTTTACAGGTGTATTGATTGCCTTCATCATTATGGCGTTTGCCAGCGCTACTCACGACATCGCAGCTGATGGATTCTATATGTTGGCACTCACCTCTGGCGTTCAAGC